>CAYMUE010000053.1:0-29757 GCA_964393505.1 uncultured Polyangiaceae bacterium | reverse complement strand
GGGGCCCGGTCCGGTTCTTGCCGTGGCGGCGACGCGGTGAAGGCGTGCGTGGCAGTTGCCCTGTTCGATGATGAAGTCTCCCCTCGATTCTGTCAGGCGAGGAGCGCGGCAGTGTATCGGTGGGACGGCACCACAGCGCAGCTAATCGGCTACGTGGAGCTGGACACCGCGCCCTATCCCGATCGTCTGCAGTTGCTGGCCGCCCGCAGCGCCGAAGTCCTTGTCTGCGGTGCGTTCCCTGTCGAGCAACGCGACGTGGCCGAGGCCCTGGGAATACGCATCGTGTGTGGAGTTGCAGGCCCCGTGCGCGCCGTCCTGGAAAGGCTCGCGTCGTTGCTCGCCGGCCAGGCTTCGCGCTGTCGGATCGTCCGCTGAATGCCGGACGGCGCCCCTGCGCTCAACCGCGTATGCCGCTCGCTCTCATCTTGCGCCAGAGCGTGTTGCGCGCGATTCCGAGGGAGCGGGCCGCAGCCGTCCGATTCCAGTTGTGCCGCTCCAGCGCGCGAAGAATCCCATCCCGCTCGGCTCCCGCAGCAGCCGATCCCAGCGTGTCAAGCGCTGCGCCCGCCGCTCCGTGTCGCGTCGACTCCCGGGACTCGACCCCGCGGCCTTGCTCGACCCACCATTCCTTTGGCAAGTGCTCGACCTCGATCCGCGCACCCCGGCACAGCACGAACGCTCGGTGCAGCGCGTTCTCCAGCTCCCGGATGTTCCCCGGATACGAATACCGCTGCAGGATCTCGAGGGCTTCCGGGCTGACCTCGCCGATGCTCTTGCCAGTGCGCGACGACAGCTTCGTGAGGAAGTGGTGCACGAGCAGCGGGATGTCCTCTTTGCGATCCCGGAGGGACGGCAGGAGGATCGGCACAACGCGCAGGCGGTAGTACAGATCCTCGCGGAACCTGCCGCCGGCAACCAGCGCACGGAGATCCTTGTTCGTCGCAGCCACCAGCCGGACATCCACGGCCACGGTCCGCGTCGATCCGAGCGGCTGGATCTCTCCCTCCTGCAGGACGCGCAGCAGCTTGGCCTGGAACGCAGGCGACACATCGCCGATCTCGTCGAGGAAGATCGTCCCGTGATCCGCCAGCGCAAACCGTCCTGGCTTGTCGCGCCGCGCGTCGGTGAACGCCCCCTTCTCGAACCCGAACAGCTCCGACTCCAGCAGGCTGTCCGGGAGCGCGGCGCAGTTCACCTTCACGAACGCCTTGTCCCGTCGCGTGCTCAGCTCGTGCACCGCCTGCGCCACCAGCTCCTTGCCCGTGCCGCTCGGCCCCTCGATCAACACCGGCGCGTCCGACTGCGCGATCTCCGGCAACGTCGCGAACACCTCGCGCATCGCCGCGCTCGCACCCACCAGGTTCCGGAATCGATTCTTGCCCAACAGCTCCTGGCGCAGCGCCTCCGTCTCCGATGCGTCGCGGATGATCTCCACGCCGCCCAGCATCCGATCCCCCTCCCGCAGAACCGCCGTCGAAACCTCGATGGGCACCTTCTTCATCGATGCGTCGAGCAGATCGATCGGCAGACGGTGCAGCGGCCGCCCCCCCTCGAACGTCCTCTTCAACGCGCACCCCGTCTGGCAAATGCTCGTGCGAAGCACCTCGTAACACTTGCGACCGATCGCCTGCTCCTTCGGAATCCCCGTGATCCGCTCCGCCGATGCGTTGAAGCTCGTGATGCGAAACTCCGCGTCCGTCGTCACGACCCCGTCATGGATGCTGTCCAGGATCAACGTGTTGAGCTGGCAGTTCGACAGCGCCCCGTCACGGGGCGGCGTCTCGTCGGGGCTCTCGGGGCTGGGACGGGGGCTTCTCATGGGGGAAGGACGCCTCGGACTGGAAGAAGCCTAGCTGCCGCGCCGACGATCCGCAATCGACCGACGTCGGCGTGCCGGAGTCGCATCCCCACGGGCGGCGCGCCCGCTCACCCGTGGACCGCCTCGCCGAACCTGCGCATCCACGCGTCCTCCTCTTCACTCAGAGCCCCCCTCGAAACCCCCTGGAGGTTCTCCAGCAGCTGCTCCCTGGTCGCCGGCCCGGTCAACGCGACATCCACGTGGGGACTCGACAAGCAGAACCGATAGCAGTCGCCTGGCGTCATCACCGGACCGTCCCACCCCTTGGGACGCTTCAGCAGCTTACGCCAGGACGTCGCGGTGTACGACACCACGTCGGGCCGCCTCTTCGCAAGGTGCGGGAAGATGTCTCGCTCCGCCCCCGGATGCGCCGCGTTGTAGCGGATCATGAACAGGTCCAGGGGCGAATCCTCGGCCAGCTTTCCCGCGCGCACGCGGTTGTGGATCGACACCCCGATCGACCGCACCTTCCCCTCCCTCTTGAGCGCCTCCAACTCGCCGAGCGTCCCGCGCGTCAGCGCCGATCCCACCCCCAACCAGCACAACTGGAACACGTCGAGGTAGTCCGTGCCAAGCATCCGAAGGTGCTTCTCCGCCGCGCTGCGCACGCTGCCGCCGAAGTAGCCGGTCATCGGACCGGTGGCCACCACGTAGCGCTCGCGCTCACGGGCCAGCTCCGCCTTGAGCACCGGCGTCACCTCCCCCGTCCTGAATGGAGTCCAGAAGAAGTAGTTCATCCCGGCGTCGAGCGCCGCCCGAAACCCCTCCGCGTCGATGCCGTAGTTGCACGCAAGCCCCAACCGATGCACCCGCTTGCCCACCTGCCGAAGCTGCCGCGAGAGGAACTCTCCGCTCGATGTTTCCATGACGCTCGATGCTACTCGAACTGCGCCTCCAACGCTTGCTCTCGTCGCTGATTTCGGCGGCTGCTGCGAAGCCCGAGTCCGAGCTCCACGTCGCCTTGCGCGCCAGCGCTTGGGCGTGCGACCCTCGCCGCCCATGACGCTCCGCAACGCGCTCTCGACCGCGCTCGCCGGGACCTCCCTGCTGGCTTGCTCCCTGCTGGCTTCGTGCTCTTCGGAGGACGCAACCGCGATCCCGACAGACGCCTCGGCCGATCCGGATGCAGGAGAGTCCGACGCAGTAGAACCCGGTGACTCGTCGATGGACTCGGAAGCCTCGACCCTTCCGGAGGCCTCGAACGATTCGGGCGAGGTCGCATGCGTCCCTTCATCGACAACCCCGGGGCTCGGACCGTCGGGATACGCGCTGGACGGCTGGCAGTGGACACGTCGTGGGGTGCTGTTTCAGGACGACGCGGCGGCGGAGCTGGACGGCTATCTGTCGCCCGCAGCGGTCGTTGCCGGGGGACGCCTCCATCTGTGGTTCGCCAAGAAGAAGGGAGTGCAGCATCGCATCCATCACGCATCGAGCGATGGCGCGGGATTCGATTCCATGCAGGAGACCACCGGCCTGCAGGGAGAGGATATCATCGCATACCCGAGCGTGGTGCACGACGGCTCGCGCTTCCTGATGTGGTACGGCTCGGGGACGATCGATCTCGCGGAGAGCCAGGATGGAGTCGCGTGGACCATGATCGCAAGCTCCGTCCTGAAGACCGGGGAGCAGGGCGCCTTCGACTCCATGACGGTGCTCTATCCCTCGGTATTCCACGACGGGACGCAGTACGTCATGTTCTACACGGGATTCGACGGTGCGGGCTTCGCCATCGGTCGCGCGGTATCTCTGGACGGGACAGCGTTCACGCGCACGAGCACTGAGCCGGTGCTCGACGTGCGCAAGGACGCGTTTGACAATCACGCGGTTGCGCAGCCGTGCGCGGTGCGCAACGGAGCGGGGACGCTGGTATGGTACGGAGGCTACGACACGCTCGTGGCGAATCCCGGTCCGTATCGCATCGGGCTCGCATCGACCCAGGACGGAGTCGGATTCGAACGGGTCGGGCTCACGCTGGACCTGGAGCCCTCGGGCGTCGAGGCGTACAGCACACGCGATCCCGCAGTCGTGCGTTGGCAGGGCCACTGGTGGATGGCCTACGTGGGCATGGGCGACGACCGTCGCTATCGAATCATGAGCGCCACCTCGGAGACCTGCGCTCCTTAGGATCCCGGCGGAACAGTGGACGGGCCGCGCGTGTTTGCGGCGGAGGCGCAACGGGACGGCGGGCGAGATTGCGGCTCGACGAAGGGGCGAGCGTTCGGGACGAACCCGATCGGCTCCACCGAAGCGCCCCGGACGCTGGGGGTGCGCGCGGCGCCGTTGAGCTCATGTCCCTGCCTCTCGGCGGATGCGGCGATGGGCTCCTCGCACCATGGATGCGGGGTCGAGGGAGCACCTGCCATGATCCAGTTCTTCGGCGCCCCCATGTCCAGCTCGGGCCGCACCCGTTGGATGCTCGAGGTGGACGTTCCCTACGAGTACACCGTCGTCAATCTCCACGACGAAGAAGCCCGTCGTCGGTACCTGGAGATCTTCCCCGGAGGGAAGGTCACCTATCTGGTGGACGGCGATGTGAGGCTGTTCGAGTCGATGGCGATCAGCTTCTATCTTGTGGAGAAGTAGGGGCGGACCTGCTGCCTGGAGATCTGGAGCTGCGCGCTCAGGTCTACCCGTGGTCTTTCTGGTCGATCACGAGTCTGCAGCCGGAGGCGCTGAAGTACATGGGGCATGGAACCTTCGCGCCGGACAACGAGCGTGGTGTCCGGCACAAGGATGAGGCCCGAGCGAGTTGCCGACGGTATCTCGATCAGCTTGAGGCATCGCTGACGGGGCGCTATCTGGTGGGCGATTCGTTCACGGTGGCCGATGTCAACTGCGGCTCCATCGTGAACCTGGCGCAGCGCGCAAACGTTGGCGTGGGTCCCAAGGTGGCCGAATGGATCGACACGCTGCGGGGCCGCCCGGCGTGGAAGCGCGCGTCCCAGGAAGTGAGTCTTCGATAGCACGGAACCCGGTCAGCGAGGACGCCGGGCATCACAGCTGACGGGGCGCCCGGGGCCAGCGTTCGGCGACGGGATCCGCGCGGAACGGGAGCGCTGTAAGCGATGGAACGCGGGAGGGTGAGGATTGCAGTACGCAGCGACATCGGGCATCGGACGGAGGGATGCCGCGGCAGAGCCCACGAGTCGCTGGCAATTTGCTCCACGGTTGAGGTAGCTTCGCGGCTGGCATGGTCCTGGCTTCGGGGGGGGCCTCAACGTCCCCCTCGTGGCCGCTCGGTGCCGGTCCATTCGGACCTCACAGCATCCGGCCTGGCTTCGAGAATCGAGGTCGGACGCACTTCGGGTAACGAAACAGGGTGGAAAAGGAGCTTTGAACATGAAACGCAGATGGCCGCTCGTGGGTCTTGCTTGCGCGACGCTGGCGTCGCTGGTGCTCTCGTCGGGGACTGCGAAGGCCGAATACCCCGCTCCCAAGCCGTACATCGGCATCTTCGGCGGCGGCGACTACCAGCTCAGCAAGTGGGACATCGGACGCCTCGTCGAGTCCGATGCTCAGCGCGTCAAGGACCTGACCCCGCAGGTCGGACTCCGGCTCGGCTACCAAGTCCTCAAGCCTCTCGCCCTCGAGCTGGAGTTCTCGAACCTGTTTCTCAAGTCCGATGCGGGCGACAAGAACACCGCGTTCCACTACTCCCTTAACGCCTACTACCACATCCTCCCGAGCGACTGGACTCCCTACGTCGGTCTCGGCGTCGGCATGTTCCACAACACCTCCGACAACCTCGGCAAGGACGTGGACCCGCGCGTGCACCTGGGGCTGGGCCTGCGTGGCCTCATCACCCCTTGGATGGCACTGCGCGTCGAGGCCCGAGAGGTCATGACCGACGGCATGGGCGACGGTCCGGCGCATCTTCTCGAAGGGCTCGCCGGGCTCGACTTCTTCCTGTCCGGGGCAAAGGCGGCCCCCGCGGATCGCGACGGTGACGGGGTTCTCGATGTCGATGACAAGTGCCCGGATCAGCCTGGCACCAAGGAGAACGCGGGATGCCCGGATCGGGACAAGGACGGCGTCGTGGACAGCGCCGACAAGTGCCCCGACGATCCCGGCTCCGTCGAGCTGCAGGGCTGCCCGGATTCGGATGGCGACGGGATCGGCGACGGCTCCGACGAGTGCCCGAAGGCCCCCGGCCCCAAGGAGACCCAGGGGTGTCCGGATCGGGACAAGGACGGCGTCAACGACAGCCAGGACAAGTGCCCCGAGCTGGCCGGACCTCCGGAGAACAAGGGTTGCCCGGACACGGACGGCGACGGCGTCATGGACAATGAGGACAAGTGCCCGAAGGATCCGGGACCGAAGGATCACGCCGGGTGTCCCGATCGCGATAACGACGAGGTCATCGACGCCGAGGACAAGTGCCCCGACGTTCCCGGACTGGTGGCTCACCAGGGCTGCCTGCCCGAAGAAGCCAAGAAGTTCACCGGCGCGATCCAGGGCATCTACTTCGATACCGGCTCCGCCAAGATCCAGCCCAAGTCCCACACCGTGCTCGACAAGGCCGTCGCCGTGCTCAAGCAGTACGAAGGCATGAGGCTGCGCATCGAAGGCCATACCGACAACGTTGGCAAGCCCGACAAGAACCAGAAGCTGTCCGAGGACCGTGCCGCCTCCGTCAAGGCGTACCTGGTCTCCAAGGGCATCGCCGAGGGCCGCCTCGAGTCCGCAGGCTTCGGCGACACCAAGCCCGCCAAGCCCAACGACACGCCGGCCAACCGCGCCTCCAACCGCCGCATCGAGTTCGTGCCCATCGGCATCAAGCGCGTTGCCCCCGCCGCCGCTCCTGCCTCCACCAAGTAGTCCTGCGCTACCTGCCCCCCGTCATCTCTCTCCCGTGTAGCCCGGCGTGACACGCGCCGCAGGCCGTCGCGCTGCGTCCCGACCACGCGTCACGCGAACGAAGAGGCCACTTCCAGCGCGATCTCGGCCATGCGTGTGAAGGATGTCTCGCGCTCCTGCGCGGTGGTGTGACCGCCGTCCACGATGTGATCGCTGACCGTGAGAACCGCGAGAGCGCGAGCACCGAAGCGCGCCGCCAGCGTGTAGAGCTCCGCGCACTCCATCTCGATCGCCAGCACGCCATAGGCAGCCCAACGCTGCCAGTCCGCTGGATCATCGTAGAAGAAATCGCTCGAGAGCACCGGGCCCGCGTGCACCCGAACCCCCTTGCGCTCCGCGGCGTCGTGCGCCGCGCGCAGCAGGTGGAAGTCCGCCGTCGGCGCGAAGTCCATGCCCTGGAAACGATGACGATTCATCCCCGAGCTCGTGCTCGCCCCCGTGGCGAGGATGACGTCCCGCAGGCCGATCCGCTGCTGGATCGCCCCGCACGTCCCCACACGGATGAGCGTGCTGGCTCGGTGATCGCGCAACAGCTCGTTGACGTAGATCGAGAACGAAGGTGCTCCCATGCCGGTGCCTTGCACCGAGACGCGCTTGCCGTCCCACGTGCCGGTGTACCCGAGCATGTTGCGCACTTCGTTGTGGCAGCGGGCGTCGGACAGGTACCGTTCGGCCAGGAACCTCGCGCGCAGCGGATCTCCTGGCAGCAGCACGGTGGGGGCGATGTCTCCCGGAGACGCGGCGATGTGTATGCTCATGGGTCAGCCCGAGGCTGGAACGACTTCTCGAACCCGATGGTCCGCGGTCAGTCCTCTTCCCAGACGTGATTCTTGCGGAAGCAGTTGATCTGGGACTCGTGCGAGGTGAGCGGCTCGTCGAACTGGACGGCGACCCGCGAGACCCACGGTCCCCTCTGCTCGAGCGGGAGGGGCTCCACGCGGACGATCTTGCCGGGCGCGGAGATGAAACGGCTGAGGTCATCATGAATGAACAGGTGCAGGTCCATCCGATCGCCCGCGGTGACACGCGAGGTGTCCACCAACAACAAGGCACCACTGATGCTCAGGTTGCGAATCAAGGCGGGCTGCTTGACCCCGTCGGGACGCACTACGGCACCCGGAAAACACGCAAGGAAGCGAACCCCGCCACGACGCTCGGGGGTATGACGTTCTGCCATCCTGTCACATTACCGACTTTTTTCGCGAAAAGCCACCGCATGCGGGAGCCGCCCTACCCCCCAGGGACCTCCTTGCCCGTCGCATCGAACTTCCGTGTCTTGATCACGTTGCCGCTCGCGTCCAACGCAACCTCCTCCCGCTTCACCCCGTTGTCGTCGTAGGTGTTGCGAATCACCGCGCCTCCCCGACTCCGACTCCGCACGGGCTTCTCGGTCCTGTCGAAGAACGACACTTCGGACACCCGCCCCCGCTCGTCGCGGACGGTCCGCTCGATGCTGACCCCGTCGGAGGAGGCCGCCGGCTTTCCCTCGCTGTCGAACAACGCCAACTCCACAAGGCTGCCCCGGTCGTCGTATTTCGTTCGAGTCGAGAGGAACCGCTTGCCCGGCGCGCCATCCGCTCCCACCAGCACCCGCTCGACTTGCCGATCGCAGTCATCGTATTTGTAGTCTGCCCCCGCATAGCCCGACGCGTTGGACTTCGGCGCTCCGTCCACCCCGAAGTAGCGCTCGGAAACCACGTTCCCTCGATCGTCGAACTTCCTCCGCACCGCGGCGATGCCCCCGACCGTGAGCACGGGCTTGTCGTTCTCGTCGAAAAACGCGCTCTCGACCCGGAAACCTCGCTCGTCGTAGCTGGCGCGCGAGCCCGAGTAGCCCTCGTCATTGCGCGTGCGACGCCCCTCCCCGTCGAAGTACAGCCACTCGACCTGCCGGCCTCGCGCATCGAGGTTCGTTCGCACGATCGCGTAGCCGGACCTCGTCTTCACCGGCTTGCCCGCAACGTCGAAGTGGATCCACTCCAACACGCGACCGTGCTCGTCGCGCTTCATCCGGACCGACGCGGCCCCCTCTTGGGCTGGAACCGGCGCCCCGGTGTCATCGAAGTACGACTCGCCAACCAGGAACCCGCGGTCGTCGTACTCATTGCGACGCATCGCCCAGACCGATCCTCCTTGGGATCCCAACAGCTTGCCTCGCGCGTCGGAGCGACTCACCTCCGTCTGCCGACCGAGCAGATCGTAGGCAATCGCCTCCGAGCTCGAGCCATCCCGCTTCGTCTGCGGTCGCCCCAGCGCGTCGAACCACGCTCGCGAAATCGGTCTTCCGCGCTCGTCGAGCGTCCGGCGGATCGTCGCCGTGCCGCCGGCATCGTTGATGAGACGCCCCGAGGGATCATGATGCGACCGCTCGTGCTCGCGGCCGAGCAGGTCGACCTTGAGCTTGATCATCGCCACACCGTCTTCGTTCCACGTGGGCTTCCCATCCGGGTTGAAGTAGGCCCACTCGATCGCGACGTTGCGCTCGTTGTAGCGGCGCTTGAGGATCGAGTGTCCCACCTTGTGCCGGGTCGGCTTGCCGTCGGGCCCCGACATCCGACTCTCCAACTCGTTCCCCCAGTCGTCCCACACGCTCTTGCGTGCGGCAATCCACTCGTCATTGCGAACTGGCTCGCCACGAACACCGCAGTACGCCGTCTCCACTACCCGGCTGTGCTCGTCATGGGTGATGCGCACCGAAGCGTATCCCCCCTCGCGGATGGCCGGCTTCCCGTCGGGTCCGAAGTACGCCCGCTCCACCGGGTTGTCCCTGTCATCATACCGCGTCCTCTCGGCGTGGACCCGCTCCCTCGTCCAGACCGGCTTGCCCTCCGGATCGAACCAGGCCGACTCGACTCGACGGCCAAGCTCGTCGACCTTGAACCGCACGATCGAGTACCCCCCATCCACGAAGGTCGGCTTGCCGTCCACGCCGAGATACGCGAGCTCCACGAGGTTGTCGCGCTCGTCCCACGTCTTTCGCGTCCCCGCTGCGCTCTCCGGATGGAACATCGGACTTCCGTCCTTCGCGAAGAACAGCGACCCGATCTCGTTGCCTCGGGCATCGTACGTCCGCTTCGCCCCCGCAACCCCTCGCCCATCGTGCGACGTCGATCCGTCGGCTCCCACGTATCTCACGTCCGTCGTGTTGCCGCGATCGTCGTACAGCGCGCTCCAGCCCGCCCAGCCGTTGTTGCTGACCACCGGTTTGCCGTCGGCGCCCAGACAGGTGGTGCGCGTCGGGTTGCCCCAACCGTCTCGCTCGAAGACAAATCCGTGACAGCCATCCTGCGCATTCGGGGTCGGCTTGCCTTGCGCGGTCGTGTATTCGAATCGAACCGGATCTCCCCGCTCGTCGTAGGTAGTAGTGACCCGTTGCAGCCAGTCATCGTCGTACGACGGTGTCCCATCGGCTCCGATCGTGAGCAGCTCGACCTGCAGGCCACGCGCGTCGTAGCGCATGTGGTGACCGAACGCGCCCTTTCGGTCTGCGGCGGGCGCCTCGTTCTCCGTGAGGAAGCGTTCCTGCACGACGAGCCCGCTGCGGTCGAGCTCCTGTCGGACGCGCGTGTAGTGGCCTCCGCCGAAATCGCGCTGATGGCCTTCGGGGCCGATGTAGTCGAGGATTCGGTGGTCAGACGCGAAGCGGACGACGGCGAGCAGGCGGCCGTGGCGATTGAACACGCGCCGTTCGCGAATGTGCCCGAACAGTCTCCAATCGAACTCCCACGTGGAGATGCCCGTATCGGTCTCCACGAGCTGCCCCGCACCGGATACCAGCTCGGCGCGGACGGTGCGTCCAAATCTGCGGGTGAGACGCAGGGTGCGAGCGCGATGCTGAGCGGCGGCGCTGTCGATCTCGACGATGCAGCGCGGCTCGGCGAAACGCTCGGAGACACTGGCGCAATACGAGGTCCTGGGGATCGCCCAGAGCGCCAGAGAGAGCCCGGCTCCGGCGAGGGCGACGAGTCCCGCGGCTCCGGCGATCGGGATCCAGGGGAGACGACCCGACCTGGTTCGGGGAGCTGCGGGCGTAGCTACCATGACGTCGCCCGATACTGCCTGCGGACCGGCGGTGATGGCGGAGACTCCGGTGGGCGGGGCCAGCCCCTCGACGGGAGACTCGCAGCGAGTCGCTGGTTGGGGCAGCGTGGCGCCTGCTGCCAATGCCTGCGCGCCCACGGTGACCGTGGGAATCAGGTGCTGTGCCATCGGGGGCTGCGCCTCGCCGATCACCTCGCCGGTTTCGAGCTCCCAGGCAGGATCGACCGCCAGCCGGGCGAAGGCCTCCCAAGCCTCCGAGGCATTCTGGAAGCGTTGCCGCGGATCGCGCTGCAGACAGCGCGCGAACCAGCCGTCGAACGCCGCAGGGAGCACGACGGGAGCGCCGATCTCCTGCAGACGCTGCGAGGCGCCTGACATGGGTCCCGCCAGGATCTCGCCGAGCAGAGCCGACAGCCCTGCCTCCTCGAGGTTCGCCGACAGCCAGTAGAACCGTCCGGTCAACATGCGGAAGGCGACGAGCCCCAGAGCCCAGACATCGGTCGCTGGCGAAACCCCTGCGCGTGGGTCGGCCTGTTCCGGAGCCATGAACAACGGCGTACCCAGGCTCTGCGTCGCCTGCGAGGTGCGCATCGCTTCGGCGACGACCTTCGCGATGCCGAAGTCGAGGATCTTCACGGTGAACGGCACGTCGGCCCGGTGGGATCGCGCGACGAACACGTTCTCCGGCTTCAGATCCCTGTGAACCACGCCGATCGCGTGAGCTCCGCCCAGTCCGTGGCAGAGCTGTGCGAGAAGCAGTTTCGCCTCCTGCCACGGCAAGCGGCCCCGACGTTGGATCACCGCTTCGAGGTCTTCGCCGTCGAGCAACTCGGAGACGATGAAGGGCACGCCGGTGGGGGTGTCGAAGCCGGCGAGGAGTACCTTGACGACGTGCTCGCTGGCGATGCCGGAGGCGACGGTGGCTTCGCGTTCGAAGCGGACGCGGAGCTTGGAGTCGCTGAGCAGCTCCGGGCGCATGACCTTGAGCGCGCGTGGGACCTGGGTGGATCGTTGCTGTACGACGTAGACGGCGCCCATGCCGCCGCGGCCGAGCAATCGAACGACAAAGAACTCGCCTGCGATGACGGTGCCGGGTTGCAGATCCGCCTGCGTGTTCAAGGACTCGCCTCCGTGCGAAGACGGGGGCAGTTATAGCAGGAAGGGTGGGGGCGTCGGATCAGGATCAAAGGGCGGTCACGGAGCGGAGACGTACTCCACAGTCCGCCGCTGGATCAGCTTCATCGAGCTCTCGTTGTCGAGGGCCGAGTCGGTCGATCCGGCGCGGGAACGCTCCATCCGGACGTCGAGTGTGCACGTAGTCGGCTTGTCCCCGCCTGTCGACTTCAGCTCGCCCTTGGGAATAGTGAACGTTCCGGTGTCCGCAACCGACTCGTCGTAGTCGAAGATGCAGTCGCCCGAGACCTCGATCGTCATCTTGTCCGACCCGCCCGAGCCATCCCAGGTGATCGTCAGGTCGTCGTTCGCGCGCGACTTGTTCGCGTCGGGCAGCGTGATCGAGAACGGGGCGGGGAGCGTGCCGACGTTGTTGTTCGCGTCGGTGTCGTCGGCGCGATCGAGCATGACCTTGAACTCCTGATCGGCCTGGCCCGAACCGAAGGTCGCCAGGTACTTGCCCTCGGACTCAGCGGACATGTTCTTGGTATCGCTGCCGGAAGTAGCCTTGAGGGTGTCGCCGTTGTCGAGCACGATGTAGGTGTTGCTCTCGTCGCCGCCGACGCGCAGCGTGGCCCAGACGTTGGTGTGGGTCGGATCGTCGGAGATGACCTCGATGGTGGCGGCAATTCCACCGGTCTTGATGTTCTCCGAGGAGACGGTTTCCGTGGAACAACCGATGGCGGCGAAGGCCACCAGACCGAAGATAGCGAAGCTCTTGCGCATGACTCCTCCCATCGAGTTCTTGTTGGAGCGTGTCCCCGAATAGCACGGGGCGTGCCGCTCTTCATGGACGTTCGGAAGCATTCGACGATTCAAGCCGTTCATTGGGTTCGATCGAAGTCGAGGCACCCCGGAAATCTGCCCTGGGCTCGCGACTCCCCTGTCACCCCCCTGTGGTCGGAGGAACACAGGCGAGGGCTGACAGGGGCGGGCGTCATGGGACACGCTCCGGCTATCCACGGAACATCCGCCCAGATAAATTCCGCGATCCCGCTCGTGAGGCTGCGACTGGAAGTAAGGAAGAAAGGGTGTGGGCACGGCTTCGGCCCATGATACCCGACGCCCGGTCCAACCCTTCCCCCCGAGGTTGCCACCGCCGCCGGCACGCCGCGCCGGCGAACAGGGAGGCCAGCGAGGTGAGACGAACGGGTTGGAGGGTGAGCCTCTTGCTGCGAGTCATGACGCTGATTCACGCGACGGTGATGCGTCGCACGCCGCGGGACTCGAGCCAGCGCCGCACGCGGTCTCGTTGGTCGCCCTGGAGCACGATGGCCTCCCCCTCGAGGGCGCCTCCACAGCCGAGGCCTCTCTTCAATTCGTCGAGCCAGTCGAGCAGCACGTCGGGCGACAGTCCGAGCCTCTCGACGACGGTGGCTTCCTTGCCGCGTCGGCCCTTTCGATCGATGCGGACGACGGCTCGGGCAGGAGGGCCGCTGGAATCGTGGGCGGGTTCGGGGTTGGGAGGGGGGTGGGACGAGGGGTGAGGCGGCAACTGATCGCGCAAGCGGGTCAACGCATCGCGGAACGCATCACCTCCTGCCGGTGGATTCGTGGGTTGTCTTCCCATCGGGCGATGATGGGGCAGGTCGAGGCGTTTGGGGACCCCCTGTGGCGGAGGACTCTCGACGGGCGGTTGTCGTCGCGTGGCATCCCGCAACGTTGCGGGAGACCTTGGCGCACTGTGGCGGAGGACTCTCGACGGGCGGTTGTCGTTGCGGGTCAGAGGCCGGCGGCAGCGCTGCCGGCGAGTGCGACGCGGCGGCGATTGGCGGGGAGGAAGTCGGACTGGAGACGGTCGGCCATGCGCCGCAGCGAGTGGTAGCGGAATGAGCCGCGTGCATCGTCGAGGAACACCTGCATGGCTGTGCCCAACTCCGTGATCGCGCTGTCGGTGAGCTCCCTTTCGGCCGTCTCGAACAGCACCGTCTCCTCCATCTCCAGGTGGTAGCGCATCAGCGCGTCGAGAGACCGGAGCATGCGGAGCGTGAAGAGCTGCGCATCGCCCCCGACGGGGCCGCCGTTGGCGGTGCAGGCTGCGGTCTTGGCGAGGAGGCGCTCGATCTCGCGGTGGTCTTCGTCGAGCACCGCGAGGGGGCCGGAGTTGGCGGGGAAGCCGCTGCGGGCCAGCGTCCGGAACAGGATGTCATCCTCCTTCGGCCAGTGCCACGCGGAGAGGAATCCGCGGAGGAACTCGACGAACCTGCGCAGGTCCCTGGGGTCGGCGCCGCGATCGACCGCGGCGATGCAACACTCCAGGCTGTCGAGCACACCGAAGAGCAGCTCGTGTTCTCCCTTGAGAATGACAAACGGGTCCACCGGGTTGGCCTTCTTCATTGCATCCCCGAAACGTCGTCCCACAACTGCAAGCGCTCTAGGTTTCGACCTGTTGAGATTCCGCGTGATTGCGGTTTCGGCCGACGTTCTGCCCACATGTTGTGCAGGGCGCGTGCCGCGCACGATTCGCGCGAGACGGCCCGTTGGCGGTGTGATTCGCAGGATGGTCGGGCTTGCGATCATGCGATTCGCCTGCGGTGCGTTGACCGCAGGGCGAGATGTGGGAGGCCGTGGCATTCGCGGGGACACGGTCTCAATCCGGGACACGAAGAGAGAGAGGAAGGCCGCAAGGGGACCGACGTAGCAAGAGGGACGACCCCCGAGGCGCGGGGTTGGCGGAAGCGGATGGGCTGCGTGATCGGGTCCAGGCGATGACCATGTCGGAGCGCGAACGAGAGACGGAGGATGTGATCCGGATCGGCTGGTGCCCAGGGTGTCGCCGCAGAGCCCGTCTGGTGGACGGAGCATGTGTGCAGTGCCGCGACCGCTTCGGAGCCGGATGCGGAGTCCTGATGACGTGCATCCGGGTCGATCGCGAGTTTGCCCGCTTCGTCTTCAGTCGCGTTCCGGAGGAGAACCGCGAAGCGTTCGTGGAGATGTTCGGCGACCCCCACGCGTGTGAAGGGTGAGGCTCCAGGGCAGCGAACGAATGCCACGGATGAGGCAGTCGTTGCCCGTGGTTTGCTGAGGGCGGATTGCGTTAGGGTGCAGCGCGCATGAAGCGCGTCTTGATTCTCGACGGGTCGATGCACCGGTCGATCTACCAGCCGACGGCTGGATGGCGACGGTGGCTTGGCGAGACTGCGTCGGACTCGGTTCACCTGCCGTCGGGAGAACCCGTCCCGCCGCTGTCGGGCTACACGCACCTCATCGTGACGGGATCCGAAGCATCGATCGTCGATGACGACCCATGGTTCGACGTCGAGGCGACTGCTGTGCGCGACGCGGCAGCGCGTGGCGTGCGGGTGTTGGGGAGCTGTTTCGGGCACCAGATGCTCGCGCGTGCGCTGTGTGGGAAGCAGCACGTCAGGCGGGCGGCGGAGTCGGAGCTGGGGTGGGTGCATGTCGAAGTGACGCGCGACGATCCTCTAATCGGTGCGGCCGGGGACGGCGTGTGGATGTTCGCGTCCCACTTCGACGAGGTGGTGGATCCGCCTGCACCGTGGCGGGTGCTTGCGCGCAGCGCGACCTGCGCCGTACACGTGATGCGGTTGGCGGATCGTCCCATCTGGGGGCTCCAGGGGCACCCGGAAATCGCGCCCGGGGAGGGGGGGCGTCTGCTGGAGGGGTTCGCGGGGCTCTACCCGGACAAGGCGGAGCGGTTGCGAGCGGCGTTGGGGGGGCCAGTCCGCGACGACGGCGCGATCGGGCGGGTGGTACGGGAGTTCGTCGGGAGCTGACGGGGCCGGAGAGGCTCAGCGACCGGGCAGGGGGCGCCCCTTGGGGAGCAACTCGGCTTCGAGCAGGGCGGCCTGGCGGGTTGCGCGGAGCCAGGGAACGACCTTGGAGACTCGGTCGGCGGGGACGAAGAGGGCAGCGAGCTGCTCGATGACTTTGACTTCGGTGGGGTCTTCGACGCCATCGGACATGGCGAGGTCGTAGCAGCGCTTGAGGTGCGTCAGCCCCTGGGCGAGATCGCTCCCGCGGATGGGCTCGATTTCGCGGGCGACGATCGCGAGGTCGCGCGCCCATGCGCGCGCGTCGTCGAACAGCTTCTCGATGCTTCCCAGGTCCATGCCTGCGAACGCCACTGCGTCGATCGACAGCCGCTTGATTTCCTTGCTGTCGAGGTTGCCATCGGCCCACGCAAGGATCGCGAGCGCCTTCACCCACGCGGTCATCACCCCATCATTCGCCATGGAGGCCGGGTACCATGCGGGGATCGTGGGGTCAACCGCCCGCTCGAGGTGAGGGCAGGGCGGGCGGTTGCACGAGTTGCAGTCCAACCTGGGAGGGAGACGACGCCGTCCATTCGGATGGGGGGTGGGTGCGGGAGATGCTGATGTATACTGAGCCGCGAATGAACCGACGCGCCCTTGTAATCGCCCTCATCTCCGCCGTTCTGGGGGCACTGCTGCTGTTGCTGTACCTTCGACGCTTCGAGCAGGAAGCTTCGGGAGGCGAACGGATCAAGCTGCTGATGGCAGTCAAGCCGATCGAGCGGGGGACCGTCATCACGGCGGACATGCTCGCGAACCGGGAGGTCCCGATGGCCTACGTCGAGGACCGGGCGGTGAAGGCCACGGAGAAGGCGAAGATCGTGGGCCTTCGTGTGGACAACGCGGTGCAGCCCAACCAGACGCTGATGTGGACGGACCTGGCGATAGCGACGGACGAGCGCAGGGACTTGAGCTCGCTGGTGCAGCCCGGGAACCGAGCGGTGCCGGTGAGGGCGCACAGCGACGACAAAAGCTTCGCGTTGATACGTCCCGGAGACTACGTGGACGTGATTGCCACGTTGCCGATGAGCGGGGGCTCGGGGGACCAGCGTTCGTCGATGGTGCTGCTGCAGCGCATCCTGGTGCTGGCGGTGGGGCTCGACACAGTGTCGGAGCAGCTGGTGGAGAAGACGGACACGGCGCGCGCGCAGCGCGAGATGCTACTCACGCTGAGCCTGAATCTGCAGGAAGCGCAGCTGCTGGCTTTGGCGGTCGAGAAGGGCAAGTTGTCGGTCGCGCTGCGCAACCCTGACGACCAGCGGATCGTGGAGGGCATTCCCGATATGTCGTCGGGCGCACTGACGGACACGAAGGCGCGCGCGGAAGTCCAGAGCATTCGCCGGGGCCCGGTGCGGCTCAAGTCATCGACGCCGGGAGGTGGGCAATGAGGTGGTGGACGACAGCGGCGAGCGCGGTCCTGGCTCTGACGTTGGTGGGGCCTGCGTTTGCGCAGCGCAAGACGCCGGCCGAAGGGAACACGGCGCAGGACGGAGCTGCGCAGGAGCTGAACCTGGCGGTAGGAGAGAACCGCACGCTTAAGGCCTCCGATGTGAAGAACTACTCGGAGGGAGTGCCCGGGATCGCGGATGTGAAGCTGTCGACGGACGGCAACCAGTTCGTGGTGGTGGGGCAGAAGCCCGGCACCACGACGCTGCTGCTGATCAAGAAAGACGGCTCGCAGGTCAACTACAGCATCAACGTCTTCGCGCGTTCGCCGGATGCGGTGGAGCGGGAGGTGGCGCAGCTGTTGGAGGGGACGACGGGCGTGCGGGTTCGCCGGGTGGGGTCGCGCTTCTTCATCGAGGGCGGTGTCAACAGCGAGGCCGATGCCAAGCGCATCCAGCAGATCGCCACGCTCTACCCCGGCCAGGTGGAGTCACTGGTGGTCGTGGGCTCCGCGGCGGCCGAGCGCAAGGTGAACATCCGGGTCGACTTCTTCTTCATCCAGTACGATCGGCGGTCGAGCTACGGCGTGGGCATCTCGTGGCCGTCGAGCATCGGCGGCTCGGCGATTCAGAGCCAGTTCTCCTATGACTTCCTGGCCGGGACCACGGTGACCGCGCAGGCATCGGTGGTGAACCAGGTGTTGCCGGGGCTGGACATTGCGGCGAAGAACGGCTGGGCGAAGGTGCTCAAGCAGTCGACGGTGATCACGACAAACGGGTCGGAAGCGACGTTCGAGAGTGGAGGAGAGCAGAACTACCCGATCACGTCGGGGCTGACGACGGGCATCCAGCGGATCCAGTTCGGGACGAACGTGACAGTGTTGCCGCGATTCGATTCGAACACGCGTGACATCGAGATCAAGATCGAGGCGAATGTGGCGGATCTGGTGCCATCGGCGAGCAACACGCCGTTGCCGGGGCGCAACATCTCGAAGCTCTCCACGCTCGTGCACCTGAAACTGGGGCAGTCGCTCGTGCTGTCGGGGATCCGCACGCGCAGCCAGCGACACGACATCGCGGGGCTGCCGCTCCTCAGCCAGATCCCCCTGCTCGGCGTGTTCTTCGGCAGCCACGCCGATCAGCGTGAGGACGTTGAAGGCGCTGTCTTCGTGATCCCGAGCGTGATCGAGTCGGTCCCCAACTACACCGCCGACATGATCAAGAACGCGATGTCCAGGTTCGAGGACTACAGCGGCGACGTCGATCGGGTGAAGACCTTCGACAAGTACCCCACGTTGAACGCACCAGCTTCGGAGAAGTGAGGCGAGGTCCGGCGCGGCATGGGCATGGACGTCATCATCGAGACGGAGGACGGCGAGAGCTGGGTGGAGCAAGTCCCGGCGGACGAGCCGATCTCGTTCGGGCGAAGCGAGCAGTGCTCGGTGTGCCTGGATTCGGAGTTGGTGTCGCGGCAGCACGTGGTGGTGCACGTGATGGCAGACGGGCTGAGGGTGGAGGACGTCTCGACGAACGGGACGTTGGCGGGCGGGACGCTGCTGCGCAGGACGTCGGTGGATGTGCCCTTTGGCACGCCGATCGTGGCAGGCGAGTACACGCTCCGTCTGCAGCCTGCGGGCCCGGTTTCGGTGCAGCCGCCACAGCCGCCGCCCCGCGCGCATCAACCCGCACCGCAGCCTGCGGCCAAGGTGGTACTGAGCCAGGGCGACGCGAGCGTGGCGGTCGTCAGGACGCGTCCCGACCCGCCTCCACCGCGCCGGCCGTCCGGGCCTCCGGCGGGGGGTGTTGCGGCGGCAGTCCCTCCACCGGTGCCAGGTCCCCTGCCCGTGCCGGGGGCGGCACCTGTGCCCGGCCCTCCGCCGGCACCCCGGCTTCCCGGAACACCTCCGCCTCGCGGAGGCGCGCCCGTGCCCGGTCCAGCGCCGTCGCGCGTCGGGCATCCGCCCCCGCCCCCGCCTGTACTTGGCGCCTACCGCGCAGCCGCCCCGGCGCCAGCGAGCCCTCCCGCTCAATCCGCCACGGAGGCCGACGCCGACGTCAACCTGCGTCGTGAGATCCACAAGCAGCTGCTCGAGCACCTCGATCTCGCCACGCTCGACCCCTCGAAGCTCGACGATCCGTCGATGCGTCCGAAGGTGCTCGGGGCGTTGCGGCGCATCGTGAACCTGATGGGGCCCAGGCTTCCGGCGGACATCGAGAAGGACAAGCTGATTGGGGATCTGGCGGACGAGGCGCTGGGGCTTGGTCCGCTGGAGGCGTATCTGGCGGATCCGACAATCAGCGAAGTGATGGTCGTGGACCCGAGCACAGTGTTTGTGGAGCGCGGGGGCAAGCTGGTGCGGACGGGGGCACGGTTCACCGACGACGAGCGGGTGCGTGCGGTGATCGAGCGGATCGTCACGCCGTTGGGGCGGCGCATCGACGAGTCATCGCCGCTGGTGGACGCGAGGCTGAAGGACGGGTCGCGCGTGAACGCGGTGATTCGTCCGATTGCCCTGCGGGGTTCGTGCATCACGATCCGCAAGTTCGCGAAGGTGCCGTTGACGCTCGAGAAGCTCGTGAGCTTCGGGACGCTGACGGAGGCGATGGGGCGATTCATGACCCGCTCGGTGATTGCGAAGAAGAACATCGTGATCTCTGGGGGAACGGGTAGCGGCAAGACGACGTTGCTGAACGTGCTGTCGGCGGCGATCCCACCGGAAGAGCGCATCGTGACGATCGAGGACGCGGCGGAGCTGCAACTGCACCAGCCGCACGTGGTGTCGCTCGAGACGCGGCCGGCGAACATGGAGGGGAAGGGCGAGTACACGATTCGGGATCTGGTGCGCAACGCGCTGCGCATGCGGCCGGACCGGATCGTGGTGGGTGAATGCCGCGGTGGCGAAGCGCTCGACATGCTGCAGGCGATGAACACGGGGCACGAGGGGTCGTTGACGACGACGCACGCGAACTCGGCCGAGGAGGGGATCGCGAGACTCGAGACGCTGGCGTTGATGTCGGGCGTGGATCTGCCTGCGCGAGCGATTCGGGATCAAATCGCCAAGAGCATCCACGTGGTGATCCAGCAGAGCCGGTTCCCGGACGGCACGCGGAAGATCGCGGCGATCGAGGAGGTGGTCGGGATCGACGAGCAGGAGGGGATCATCGAGCTGCGGCCGATCTACCGCTTCGTGCGCACCGGGACGGGGCCGGGAGGCAAGGTCATCGGAACGTTCCAGGCGACTGGATACCTGCCGTCGTTCCTCGACGACTTCATCATCATGGGGCTCATCAAGCCGGGGGAGCCGTTCCTGTGATCGCTGTGCCTTCCGAACTGATCAAGTGGCTCGGGCTTGCCTGCGCGGTCGTCGGCGTAGCGGTCGTGCTCTGGGCCCTGCTCGCCGATCCGCAGTCATTCGTCAACCGCCAGTACAATCGCTACACCGGCTACGTCGAGCGCAAGCTGCACCACATGTTCATCTGGGTGCCCGGCTCCTCGGTGGCCGTGGGCCAGATCGTGGCGATGCTCGGCGTCATCGCGGTCCACCTCGCGATCGACCTGCCCCTCTGGTACTTGATCTGCGTCGCCATCGCGGTCGGACCGAGCTGGTACGTGGAGTACATGCGCAAGAAGCGAGTGGAGTCGATCGAGAACCAGCTCGACGGCTTCCTGACGGCGCTGGCGAACGCGCTGAAGTCCACGCCGAGCATTGGAGATGCGATCCACTCGGTGCAGCCGTTGCTGCAGCCACCGCTCTCCCAGGAGGTGGAGCTCGCGGTGAAGGAGATGCGGGTCGGGACGACGCTCGATCAGGCGCTGTTGCGCATGGCGGGGCGCATCGGCAGCAGGCAGCTGGACTCGGCGTTGTCGGCGATCATCATCGGGCGTCAGATCGGTGGAAATCTGCCGAAGATACTGGCAACGACGGCGGAGACGCTGCGGGAGATGGCGCGTCTCGAGGGGGTGATCAGGAGCAAGACGGCGGAGGGGAAGGCCCAGATGTGGGTGCTTGCGATCTTCCCATTCCTGCTCCTTCTGGCGCTCAATGGGATGAAGGAAGGCTACTTCGACCCGCTCACGCAGAGCGTGGCGGGCTATGTGGTGGCGATCCTTGCCGCCGGCTTCTGGATCGCGTCCATCGTGGTGGCGCGCAAGGTCCTGGCGGTGGACGTATGAGACTCGGCTACGAAACCGTCCGCTACCTGCTGCTGTTCGCGCTCGCCGCGGCCATGCTCCTCGCCGTCTACGCCGTGGCCAGCGCGCCGTCCCGCGTGGCCAACCGCCTCGGCATGCGCGGTCTCAAGCGACAACGCGCCCTGCAGGAGAACTCGAGCTGGGCCCAGGTCGAACCCCTCGTGCGGTGGCTCGGCGTGCGCGTCAGCGGCTTGATCGGCGAAGGGATGCGCGCGCGCATCGATCGGCAGATCTCCCTGGCCGGAGACTTCCTCGGCCTCACCGCAGAGGAGTACGTCGGGCTCAGCATCCTGTCGTTCCTCGGCGGCCTGATCGTCGGCGCCGTCGCCGGTTGGCTTACCGGCGTGGGCTCCATTCTCATCCCGATCGTGGGTCCGGTCGGCGCCGCCATGCCCTACTTCCTGATCAGCGGCGAGGCGCAGGAACGTCTCAAGCAGATCGGTCGCGGCCTCCCCTACGTCATCGACCTCATGGCCCTCGCCATGAGCGCCGGGCAGGACTTCCCCGGCGCCGTGCGGCAAGTCGTCGAGAAGTCGAGCAACCCGGACGACGCCCTCGTGGAGGAGTTCACGCGAATTCTGCAGGAACTCCAGCTCGGCCGCACCCGCAAGCAGGCGCTGATCGGCTTCGCTGCGCGCGCCCCCGTCGAGTCCGTTCAGGAGTTCGTGTCTGCGGTGGTGCAGGCCGAAGAGCGCGGCAATCCGGTCGCCGACGTGCTGCAGATCCAGGCGAGCGTGTCGCGGCTGCGCAGGTCCGTGAAGGCCGAGGAGATGGCCGCCAAGGCAGGCGTCGCCATGGTCGCTCCGCTCTTCCTGCTCTTCTTCTGCATCATGCTACTCGTCATCGCTCCGATGATCCTGCAGCTCGCTGCCCAGTCCGAGTAGCGTCGCACATCGAGACGCGCGCAGGACTACGGTCTGCCGGCCGCGTAGTGGGCGGCAATGCGATCCGTGGACAACACCTTGTCGTAGATGGCTACCTCGTCGATCTTCCCGTTGAAGGTCGAGCAACCCGCGCCGTAGCAGCCTCCGACGGCGATGCCCTTGTCATTGCCGTACGTGATGGGTCCTCCAAGGATCTCGGGAGGCGAGGCTTGCGCGTCGAGCACGCCATCGACGTACACCCGCAAGGTGGTTCCGTCGTAGGTCGCCGCCACGTAGTACCAGGTGTTCTGCAGGACGAGTGCTGCGGTGTGCACGCCTGCGGCTGCGCCCGCGAGATTGACGTGGAAGTCGAAGGTGGGCTCGTCCATGACGCGTCCGAAGCCCCACGCTCCCCACGGGGAGAAGTAGGCGTCGCCGTACCAGAGCGGCTTCTCGTTGTTGATCACCGACCCGCTCTGCAGCATCCAGAACTCGAACGACAGGGCATTCTTTGGCTCGAAGGCGGGATCGGTCAGAGCCGCGAGGTGCCCCACGTCTGCATTCGCAAACCCCATCGCCACGTCCGAATCGCAAGCGAGCGCACCCGTCTCTCCGACGACCACTCCCTGCTCGATATTCAGATCCAGACCGTTGCCGCTCGAGTCCTTCGCGGTCGAACCCGAGATCTCATCGAGCCGCCAATACGCAACCGGTCCATCGGCCAGCACCGCCTGCCGATAGGCATCCACCGTTCCGCAGCCGGCCGCCCCAGCGCTTCCCCCCATGCCCGAGGACCCGCCCGTGCCCGATGACCCACTCGTTCCTGCGGCGCCCGCAGCCCCGCCCTTCCCGGAAGCACCTGCTCCGCCGGAGAGGCCCGCCGCGCCGCCATCGTCCAGCCCATCGAAGGTGACGTCGGGGAGAGAACAGCCGACAACCGCCAGGATCGCGGTGAGGATCGGCCATCGACAGACTCGACGTTCGACAGGGGGGAGCATGGCGAGGTCACCCTGTCTAGAAGCGGCCGGCAAGGGTCACGCCGGAAGGGTGAAGGCCGACTCCGACGCGAGGAGAGGAGGCCGGATGCGTTGCGGAGGACGTGGAGCGGGATGGTTTCTTCGAGGTGAGCAGAAGGACGGTGCCCACGCCGACGCCGAGGACACCGACTCCGAGGGTGACGTTCGTGAGCGTGTTGTAGGTGCGAGCGCTGTCGTAGACGGGTCGCTCGGCCTCAGAGCAGTGGTAGTCGGAGCCGCAGGCGTCCTGGAGGGAGGAGACCTTGCCTTGACGGAGCAGATAGAAGACACCGGAAGCGGCGAGGCTTGCAGCCCCAACACCGACGGCGAGCCATGGCCATGCGTGCGAAGAGGGCGGCTTGCCGGGGGCGACGGGGGTCGCGGACGCGGAAGGCATGAGGCTCGAGTTGGAGGCAGGAATCGCGTCGATGGTTTTACGGACTCTCTCGGTGAGCTCGACGTTGACGCGGAACGGGCCGCGTCCGGGCGAAGAGGTCTCGACGGTGTGAACCCCGGGGTCGAGGGGGATTTCGGTGCCGATGGCGGCAGCGCCGAGGGCGACACCGTCGATGGAGACGGAGATGGCCTCCGCGGCCTGACCCCTGAGCACAGTGAGGCGCGGGATCCTGGCGTCGAGCGAAGCGCGGGCGGCCTCGACTTCTTTCTCAACGTCGGCGGCGCTCTCCTGGCGCGCGTCGGCGAGAGCAAGGTTGTAGGCGCCGAGGGCTTCCACCCAGCGACCGAGCTTCTCCTGGCAGAGGCCGATGTGGAAGCGCACGCGGGAGGTGGACTTGACCGCTGCGACAGCGCGGAACTTCTCGAGGGCAGCAGCCCAGTTGCCGGTGGTTTCGAGGCCCACGCCCTCTCGATAGGCCTCGCGTGCGGCGTTCACCTCTGCGGGCGAAGGTGCCGCGGACGCGGGACTGGAATCGGCGACGCCGACACAGAGGCAGACCGCGAGAGTCAGGGAGTTCGCCAGGGAGGATCGCACAGCCGACGATTGTAGCACCCGAGGCGGCGGCTTGATGCCTCAGATCGCGCGACGTGGAGGGAGAAGGAAGGGTTGGTGGATTGGACGAGGCAGCCAGCGGGAGTGCCGCTGAACGGATGCGCCGGCGTGGATTCCGGGGATACTGGGCTTCAACTTCGCGCGAGCGGATTCCATCTCCTTGATGACTCCGGCGGCGGCTTTGCGTTCGACACCGGAAAGGGCGATCTCGCAGACACCGAGCGCTTCGGTCCAACGTCCGAGGGCCCCCTGGTATGGACCGATGTGGGATCAGACCATCGCGCCCCGCTCAGGGCACCCGGTCTTCGGGAGGGTGTACGACGCTCAGGGCGTGCGCGGGCGTCGTGTGCCGCGAGGCAGCTTGCGAGCCTCGACCGGGAGCTCGGCGTCGCGAACGCGCTGCACGAGGGTCCGGAACACCCTGCACAGGCCGGTCTCGATCTCGGGAGCCTCTCCGCACAGCGTCAGCGCGCCTGCGACCGATTCCAGCGTCGAGACGTACTCGCGCCGGGGCTCCTCACGCAGCCTGCCGTAGATCGACGGTCGAGCAGGAACCAGATTCATGCGGCTCAGCTTCAACAGCCACGGGTTGCGCCACCAGAGCGTCTTGGCCTTGGACCAGGTACCGTCGAGCACCACGATCCCCTCGAGGGAGCGAGGATCGACGATCACGCCCTTGCGTCCGGTGACCTGTCCGGCAGGGGCTTCGCGGTCTGGAAACAGGACGGCCCACCGACGAACATCGACCTCTTTCTCGTCGAGGGCGTGCGCGAGGTTGCGCCAGCTCAGGCCTACGGTCAGCTTCGCCTTCGGCAAGCTCGCAAGCAGAAGCTGCGCGGTCCCGAGGAGGACGTCCTGCTCCTGGGGGTGCTGCAGGATCAGCACGCGACGATCGGTCGGGTACGAGACGATGCGATCACACACGCACACGACAGTCGGGCGTCGGCACTTTTCACAAGAGGGGAGCATGGCAGCGAGCGAAGCTACTATGCGTACCTGGGCCGTGCATGCAGAAAGCACGGGGGGTCAGGCGGATGCCACATCGCACACGGTGACTTGCGGCACGAAGACGGAGCGCACCTCACCGCAGCGGCAGTTCAGGTAGACGCTCCCGACGAAAGCGCTCAGGTTTCGCGATGCGCGCATCTCGTCGCCTGTCGGCAAGGTAACGACAATCGATCGGGTTCCGAAACGAACTTCGAGGTTCTCGTGACGGTAGGTGCCGGAGAGCGACGTGGAGTCGAAGGCGGCGAGGAGTGCGAAGAGCCCCTTGTCACGCAGGGATCCTCGTCCGGGGGAACGCAGTCCTCGGGAGAGCTGCAGGATGGGGTCGAGCTGCGGGACGTCCCCCACGAGCGGCAGACGCTTGATGCGCTGCAGCGACTCGTCGGCGTAGTAGTGGATCCCCGCACGCCCATACAGACGGAAGAAGTAGGGGATGTCGCCACGCGCCATCTGCTCCTGCTCCTCGTCGAGGAGCGGAGGCCAGACCGGCTCGGTAGCGGCGCGTACGTAGTGATCGGTCCCTCGCAACAACACCCGAATGGGCGCCTCCCGCAGTGCGGGAAGACGCGTCAGCACGTCGGCGATGGCACGGGCGTGACCGTCGAGGAACTCGAGGGTGGATCGGTACGATGCTGCGATGGCGAGCAGATCGTGGGCCTCGATCGGCTTGCCCAGATAGGGGAGCACGCGACGCACGCCGCACGCGTGTCGGCACACCTCCGCGTACTCGGGATCGGCGTCGGGGATCAGCTTCGTCTCGGTGGGCATCGACAGGTCGGCGAGAATCATCTCGATGTCGAGCGGAGTGAACACCACGCGACTGCACTCGTCGGCGCCGAGGGCGAGGTTCTCCCAGTGCAGGTCCGACACGCCGAACCAGCTCCACAGGGCGATCGAGCGTCCCACCACCTGGGCGAGCTCGCGCCGCCGTGCTTCCGACGGGGTGCCCAGCGGTCGGAGTCGGAGCTGATCGACCTCGCCTCCGGTCCGGTCAGGAGAGGCGGTGAACCTCAAATCCGGCAGGAACGCGAAGGCGTGTTTCCCAAGACCGCCTGGTTCGGCTTCCGAATCGAGGAGCATCCTGAGCGGGCTTGAGGCGGAGAGCATGAGCTGCTCCCAGGCCACCGTGCGAGGCTTGCTGATTCTGCCATTGCGGATCGAGACGCGCCTTCCGAAGTTATGGGAATCGCCGAGGTGGTTGCTTTTGCGAGCCATGGACCGGGGAGTCTACCGGGGGAGGGGGCGTGGTGGAACGGAGCCCGGACGCGGAGGATTGTGGGGGGGGTGGCGGGTCGCCGGGCTTCGGCGTCCGAGCGGTGCGTCGGTATGTGCCACCAAGGCTTTCGATCTCCTCAGGATCACGCGAGGACGAGGCGGGCCCGGAATGTGCGTGGCGCCATGGCCATGAGACACTACTTACCCGAAGCGCTGCTCCTCGCCACGCTCCTCACGGCCTGCGGGAACGGACTCGAGACGGACAGGGCCTGCACGACCATGGGGTGCTCGAACGGATTCGCCGTCAGCCTGCAAACCGATGCCTGGAGCGCGGGTGCGTATCAGATCGCGATCGTTGCGGAGAATCGGACCATCGTGTGCACGGCGGTGCTTCCGCTGCCGAAGACGGGCCCGCAGAGCACGTGCGACGCCGCCGACGTCACCCTGGGGACGTCCGGATCGGAGTTGCAGCCGTCGGAGCAGTCGCTCTACGAGGTGAGGTTCTCGGACACGTACCCGAAGACGGTCACGATCACGGTCAGCCGCGATTCGACGAAGCTGGCGGAGCAGTCGTTCACGCCGGAGTACGCGACCCTGCAGCCCAACGGACCGGACTGCGAGCCGACGTGCAAGTACGCGAGCGCAACGCTCCCGTGGTGATGTGAGGTCGGCGGAGCAACCGGGAGCGGGATGCGGGTGCGCGCCGAAGGGGACGGCGGGCGCGAAGGAGGGCCGAGAGACGAGCTAGCCGGCGCGAGGGAGACGCACGAGGACGCTGGTCGCCGGTCGCCGGCAGCCCGAGCGTTCTAGACGTCAGAGCTCACCGCAAAGGGCCTGATGGGCGTGGGAGAGAGGGTGTGGAGGGAGAAGAGGGGTACTACTTCTTGGGCGCCTTGGCAGCGCCCGGACCTGCGGCGACCTTGGCCTTGCGGTCACCGGAATGGCCGTGGAAGGTGCGGGTCGGAGCGAACTCACCGAGCTTGTGACCGACCATGTTCTCGGTGACGAACACGGGGACGAACTTGCGTCCGTTGTGCACGGCGAACGTCATGCCGACAGCCTCGGGGATGATCACCGAGCGGCGCGACCAGGTCTTGATGACCTTCTTCGACTTCTGCGTCGCCACCTCGTTGATCTTCTCCATCAGGTGGCCGTCGATGAACGGGCCTTTCTTGATCGAACGGGCCATGAGGCTATCCCTTCTTCGAGCGGTGCTTGACGATCATGTTGTCGGTGCGCTTGTTGTTGCGCGTCTTGAGGCCCTTGGACAGCTGGCCCCACGGCGAACAAGGATGGCGTCCACCGCAGGTGCGGCCTTCGCCGCCGCCCATCGGGTGGTCCACCGGGTTCATAGTGACACCGCGGTTGTGGGGCTTCTTGCCCAGCCAACGCGAGCGGCCGGCCTTGCCGAGGGAGATCTGCGCGTGCTCGATGTTCGAGACCTGGCCGATCGTAGCGCGGCAATCGAGGTGGACCTTGCGGACTTCGCCGGAAGGCAGACGCACCTGGGCGTAGTCGCCGTCCTTGGCCATCAGCTGTGCGGAGCTTCCGGCGGAGCGGACCATCTGGCCGCCCTTGCCCTTCTTGAGCTCGACGTTGTGGATGGCGGTGCCGAGGGGGATGTGGCGCAGGGCGATGCTGTTGCCGGGCTTGATGTCGGCGTGACGGCTGGAGACGATCATGTCGCCGACCTTCATGCCGTCGGGCGCGAGGATGTAGCGCTTCTCGCCGTCGACGTAGTGAAGCAGGGCGATGCGGGCGGTGCGGTTGGGATCGTATTCGATCGCAGCCACTTTGGCGGGCACGCCGATCTTCTCGCGGCGGAAGTCGATGGTGCGCAGGGCGCGCTTGTGGCCGCCGCCGCGGAAGCGCGCGGTGAGGCGACCGAGGTTGTTGCGACCGCCGGTGGAGCGCTTGCCGACGGTAAGGCTCTTCTCGGGGGTGGACTTGGTGATGTCGGCGAAGTCGCTGCCGGTGTAGTAGCGCCTCGCGGGGGAGGTCGGTTTGTAGGTCTTGATACCCATGGGAAGGTTCCTTCCTGCCTACTCCGAGGCCTCGAAGAACTGGATCGTGTCGCCGTCCTTGAGGGTGACGACCGCCTTCTTCCAGTTGTGGAGCTTGGCGTAGCCGCGACCCATGCGGCGGTCCTTGCCCCGGAAGATCATGGTGTTCACATCGACGACGGTGACGTTGAACAGCTTCTGGATCGCGTCGCGAATCTGGATCTTGTTGGCGCGTCGGTTCACGCGGAAGACGTACTTGTTCTGCTCGCGCAGGGTGGTCGCCTTTTCGGTGAGCGCGATCGGCCGGTCGATGATCTGCTCGATGTTCATGGCGTGCCTCCGTCGGCCTTGTCGAGGCAACGGGCCTCGAGGGCCTTGGCCGCGCTCCGGCTGACCACGAGGTGGTCATGGCGGAGCAGGTCGTAGACGTTCACGCCCTCGGGGGGCAGGAACTGTGCAGCGTCGAGGTTGCGCATGGACAAGCGGAGCTTCTCGTTGTCCTTGCTGTCGACGACGAGGGACTTGGCGTTGGCCTTGAGGGCCTCGAGGGCCTGGGCCATGGCCTTGGTCTTGATCTCGCTCAACTCGAGCGAGTCGACGACGATGAGGCGTCCCTCTTTGCAGAAGAGGGAGAGGGCGCTTCTGAGGGCGCCGATGCGGACCTTACGCGGGGGGCGGTAGGACCAGTCGCGGACGCGTGGCGGGTGAGCGCGGCCGCCGCCGACATAGCTCGGGGCACGGACGGAGCCGTGACGGGAGCGGCCGGTGCCCTTCTGGCGGTAGAGCTTCTTGGTGGAACCGGAGACGGCGGAGCGCTCCTTGGCGGAGGCGGTTCCGGCGCGGCGGCTGGCGAGCTGCGCCTTGACCACCTCGTAGAACAGCTGCTCCTTGACCTCGGCGGCGAACACCTCGTCGCTCAGCTCCAGGTCGCCGACCTTCTCGTGCTTCAGGTTGTATACGTCGACTTTCGGCATGGCGACCTCCGATCAGCTCTTGATCTCAACGTCGACGCCTGCCGAAAGATCGAGCTTCATGAGGGCGTCGAGGGTCTGCTGGGTGGGTTCGAGGATGTCGAGCAGGCGCTTGTGAGTGCGAATCTCGAACTGCTCGCGCGACTTCTTGTCGGCATGGGGGCTTCGCAGCACGGTGTAGCGCCGGATCTCGGTGGGCAGGGGGATGGGTCCAGCCACGCGTGCGCCGGTCCTCTTCGCCGTCTCGACGATGTCCGAGGTGGACTTGTCGAGCAGCTGGTGATCGAACGCACGGAGGCGGATGCGGATCTTGGTGGTGTCGGCCATGTTCGTATCCCTACTCGATGACCTTGGTCACGACGCCAGCGCCGACGGTGCGTCCGCCTTCGCGGA
>CAYMUE010000052.1:30652-36041 GCA_964393505.1 uncultured Polyangiaceae bacterium | reverse complement strand
CCGCGAACAAACGACGTATGTCGTCCCAGATGCCCAGGAAGGTCGCGGGCACCGATCGCGGTGTGCGTCCGATGGGGAGCTGATCCACGGCTGCCGCGCGCGCGATCGACTTCGGGATGACCACGCGGTCGTGCTCGAGGGGGTCGTCGGCGACGAGCTTGAGCGCCTTGCGCACTGCGGGGAACAGGATCTTCTGCACGAGGGTGCTCTTGCCCGACCCCGACACTCCGGCGACAACGTTCAACCTTCCGATCGGGAAGCGGGCGTCGATGTTGCGCAGGTTGTGCGCGCGGGCGCCGCGAACCACGAGGAACTCATCGGGATCGGGGCGGTGGGCCACGATGGGCACGACGTGCTCTCGCAGGGCTCGCGCCGTCGGTGAAGACTCCTCCGCGAGCACCTCGGCGGCAGCCCCCTGCGCCACGACCCTGCCGCCCTTTCTTCCACCGGAAGGGCCGAGGTCCACGATGTGATCGGCTGCCCGGATCGTGTCCGCGTCGTGCTCCACGACAACCACCGTCGAGCCCGTCTCCACCAGCGCTCGCAGGTTGCGCAGCAGCCGCCCGGTATCCCTCGGGTGCAGACCGATGGTGGGCTCGTCGAGCACGTACATCGCTCCCGTGAGACCAGCGCCGAGCTGCGCCGAGAGCCGCAGTCGCTGCATCTCCCCGCCCGACAGCGTCGCAGCGTCACGATCGAGCCCGAGGTACCCCAGCCCCACATCGTGCAGGAACTCGATCCGCCGCGTCAGCTCGGCAAGGGCTCCGCTCGCGAGCAGCGATTGATCGCCCTCGAACCTCCACGCGCGCACCTCGTCGCGCGCGGCAGCCACCGATTGCCCCACCACCTCGTGGTAGCGACGTCCCTGCAATCGCACCGCACGCGGGATCGGAGCCAGCCGCGAGCCGTCGCACTCCGTGCAGGGCTCATCGGAGCCCTCGAACTCCCTGCCGGTGCCGTGGCACTCCGAGCACTCGCCCTGCCGTGTGTTGAACGAGAACCAACGCGGATCGAGCTCGGGAATGCCCATCCCGCACTTCGGGCACGCCCGCACGGTGCTCAGGATCTCCTCGCCCCGCCGGCTCACGATGCGCACGAGCCCCTTCGCCCAGGTCAGCGCGGCGTCCAACGCGGACCGGGGAGCCTTCGACAGCAAGCCCTCGTACACCACCAGCTCGATCGTGTGCTCCCGCGTCTTCGCGAGCTTCGGAGGCTTGTCCGTTGAAACCATCGCCCCGTCCACCCGCGCCACTTCGATCCCGCTCCGGTGCGCCGAGGTCAGCAGATCGAGGTACACCCCCTTCCTCGCCTGCACCGCCGGCGCCAGGATCATCCCCTTGCCCGCGGTCCTCCTCACGCGCTCCAGAACCTCATCCGATGTCAGCGCAGAGACCGGCACCTCGCACGTCGGACACCATGCCGTGCCGACCTTCGCGAAGAGCAGCCGCAGGTAGTGCGCCACCTCGGTGACCGTCGCCACCGTCGAGTTGCCGCCCGATCGCGAGCGACGCTGCTCCAGCGCGATCGAGGGCGGAAGCCCCGCGACCCGATCCACGTCGGGCTTCGGCATCACGGGGAGAAACTGACGGGCGTACGGCGTCAGCGTCTCGAGGAACCTGCGCTGCCCCTCGGCGAACATCACGTCGAACACCAACGAGCTCTTGCCCGAGCCGCTCGGCCCCGTGACCACCACGAGCTTCCCCTTCGGGATGTCGCACGAGATCTCCCGCAAGTTGTGCTCCCGCGCGTTGCGAATGCTGATCGCATTCCTCGCGAACTCCGGACGCTGCGAGGGCGTCGGCTCGAGCCCCGCGACCTCGCCGCGCAGCGCCATGGCCGTGCGACCGCTCCCCTGCGCGATCTGCTCGGGCGTTCCCTGCGCCACGACACGGCCTCCCTCCCGACCGGCTCCGGGACCGAGATCGACGACCCAATCGCACGCGCGGACCACCAGCAGATCGTGATCCACGACCAGCACGCTCGCGCCGCGCGACGCAAGCTCGTGCATGGCCTCGAGAACGTGACCGACGTCTTCGGGGTGCAGTCCCGCGCTCGGCTCGTCGAGCACGAAGAGCGCGCCGTCCACCGCACCGCGCAGCGCCCGGGCGAGCTTGAGCCGCTGCGCTTCTCCTCCGGACAGCGTGGAGAGCGGTTGCCCCAGAGGGAGGTAGCCCAGCCCCAGACGCACCAGCGGCCTCAGGCTCCGCTCGAGGTGCGCATCGTCGGGAGACCACGCGAGCACCTCGTCCACGGTCATCGCCAGGACGTCGGCCACGGACTTGCCCCGGTACTGGATCGCAAGCACCTCGCTCCGGAAACGCTTGCCCCGGCACACCGGGCACAGCAGCGAGACGTCGGCGAGGAACTGCATCTCGACGGTCTCGTAGCCTTCTCCGGAGCAGGCCTGACACCGGCCCGCATCGACGTTGAACGAGAAGTGCGACGGCCCCAACCCCGCGGACTTCGCGGACGGCTCGGAGGCGAACCTGTCGCGGATGCGATCCCACGCCTTGGTGTAGGTCGCCGGATTGCCTCGCGAGGTCCTCCCGAGCGGAGCCTGGTCCACGAGCACCGCTGCCGTCAGCTCGTCGAGCCCCTCGATGCCGTCGTGCTCACCACTCGGCTCCAGATCCGTGACCCCGAGCCGACGCGCCGCGGTGCGGTACAGCACGTCGTCGGCGAGCGTGCTCTTGCCCGAGCCGCTGGGGCCCGTGAGCCCGCACACGACCCCGAGCGGTATTCGAACGTCGATGCCGGCGAGGTTGTTGGCGCGCGCCCCTCTGATCTGCAGGAAACGCGTGGCCCTCCTGCGCGGCCAACGCTTCGCCTCGAGGACTCCGGAGAGCGCACGCCCGGTCGGAAGATCGTAGCGTGAGGCCAGCTCCGACGGCGTCCCCGAGAACAGGATATCGCCGCCGAGCGCCCCTGCACCGGGGCCGAGCTCCAACACCCGATCCGCGCTGCGAACCACCGACGACTCGTGCTCCACCACGAGCACCGTGTTGCCGTTGTGAGCCAGCGTTCGCATCGTGCCCACCAACGGCGGAATATCCGTCGGGTGCAGCCCCACCGTGGGCTCGTCGAGCACCACCAGCGCACCGGTGAGCGAAGCCCCCAGCGCTGCCGTGAGGGACACCCGCTGCGCCTCCCCTCCGGACAGGGTGCGAGCCTGACGATCGAGCGCGAGATAGCCGAGGCCCACGTCGCACAAGAAGCCGACGCGCCCGAGCAGCTCCCGGCGCACGAGCTCGCCGTGAGGATCGGACGTGCGCAGGGTGGCCAGGCGGGAACGGACCTCCGCGAGCTCGAGGGAGTGCCAGGTAGCGAGGTCGATGCCGCCGACGACATAGGACAAGGCCGACGCGTTCAGGCGCTTGCCGCCGCATGACGGGCACGGATCGTAGGAGCGGTAGCGCGAGAGCATCACGCGCACGTGCATCTTGTACGCACGCGACTCGAGCCACTTGAACCAGGCGCGCACCCCCGGATACCGCCCCCCGCGCCACGACCCCTCCCCCACCAGAATCGCGTCGCGCTGCGCCTCCGTCAGCTCTCCCCACGGCACCGTCATGTCGATGCCGACCTTCGCGCAGTACTTCTTCATCACCCGTCGCTCCCAGAGCGACGAGCGGCCGTTCCACGGGCGTATCGCTCCATCGGCCAGCGACAGGCTGTGATCCGGCACCACCTTGCCGATGTCCAACCCGATGACCCGCCCGAATCCCTTGCACTCCGCACACGCACCCACGGGCGACTGGTAGGAGAACAACCCCGAGCGCGGAGGCTGGAATGCCATCGAGCAGGTCGGGCAGACCAGCCCGCGACGCACCACCTTGCGCTCCCCCGACTCGGTGATCACCGCTGCAACACCGGAGGCCGTTCCCCATGCGCGCTCGAACGCTTCCTGCAGCCTGCGACGCCCCGCACTCCCGGCCGTTACCCGATCAAGCACGACATCGAATACACCGCCCGCGCCGATCACGTCGCTCGGACGCACCGCGTCGAGGTCGTGCACCTTTCCGGCCACCATGATGCGGCGGTAGCCGTCCGCCAGGAGCTGCTCACGCGCCTCGAGATAGGCGTCCGAGCCGTCCACGCGCCTGGGGTACACCACCACGACGCGCTCGGATTCGAGCCCATCGAGGGCCCGCTCCGCGGCCTCGGAGGGGTCCGTGTAGCGCGCAACCACGCCGCACGTCGGACACAAGGGAAGCGCCTCGCGCAGGAACAGCGCCGAAAGATAGGGCTCCACGTCGGCCATCGTGGCCACGGTCGAACGCGAGCTCTTGACCGGAGCCCGGCGGTCCACCGCGACGGCTGCAGGGACCGGATCGAGCTTGTCGATCGGAGGACGCTCGTGGCGCTCGAGGAACTGGCGGGCGTAGGGGCTGAAGCTCTCGACGAAGCGACGCTGTCCCTCGGCGTACAGGGTGTCGATGCACAGCGAGGACTTGCCGGAGCCGGACACGCCGGTGACCGCGACGAGCTCGCCCGGTTCGAGGGACAGGGAGATGCCTCGGAGGTTGTGGGTCCGGGCGACGGACAGGACGGTAGGATTCATGGGAAGGGCGTCGTGGCAAGAGCCAGGGGAAGCGGGCGGAGCGAGCGGAAGGTTTCATGCGATCGGCGCGCCGTGCCGTCAATCGGCGCAACCCTCTTCACGAGAACGCACGAACCGCTATGGTGGCCGGGTGGCAGCTCAACAAGCGCAACAAAGCTCCGGTTGCTCTCGACGGGTCCTGATCCCCCTGGCGATCGTCGCGCTCCTGCTCGTGGGAGGCGCAGTCGTGGCCATCGGGTACCCCTTGCTGCGCATCCGCGCCGCCCGCGATCGGGTCACGTCGTATTGCGGTGACGTCGGGGTCGGGCAATCGGCCGACTTGTCCGCCGTGGCGAAGGACGCGGCGGGCCGCGGCTTTCACGTGATCGGGCCGATACCCCAGACCGGGCCGGGCGATCCCGCGCCAGCCAATCCGCAAGGCGCCGCGCGCCAGAAGCTCATGGTCATCGACGGGTGGGTCTTCGCCCGATGGATCTGCGAGGTCACCACGGACGGGGGGACGGTATCGGCGAAGAGGGTATCCTTCCTCGATTGAGGAGCGGCGACCGGTTCGTGCGAGGTTCCCATGCGCCATCCAGAGATCATCTTCGGGGCCTATGCCGGCATCACGGGCGCAATTGCCGTGCTGCTCATGCTGTTCGACAGGGACAAGCCATGGTCGAAGCGCATCGGCAATGCGGTGCTTGCGCTTCTCATCGGGTGGCTCGTTCCGCCCGTCGTCGTGATCGTTCTATTGGTATCGACTCCCCAGAACGGGACGTGGGACGGCGACCACGTGCTGCGGCTGCGAGCGAAAGACACATCCGGCGCCGGACTGCTCATCTTCCC
>CAYMUE010000052.1:0-30552 GCA_964393505.1 uncultured Polyangiaceae bacterium | reverse complement strand
CATTCGATAGCATCGGCGAGCTGCGCGTCACCAAGGTGGAGCGAACTCCTCCCGAACGCACGAACCGACCGAACAACATCAAGATACCGGAGTGGCAGGTGCACGCGGCGGGGATTCCAGGGGTGCTGCTGTTCACGGGGGGGGCGCCCGAATCGGCAGAGAAGACGATGAAGCTGGTGCAGAACGGCATGCAGGAGACGCTGCAGGGGCGCAGACCGAGGCGGGTGCCGCTGTTCGGAATCGGGTGGCCGCCGGGGCGCAGACCGGGGCGACTTCCGTTGTTCTGAATCGGGTGGCCGCTGAACGCCTCCCCACGCGCGCTGCGTCCCATGGAATGGAAACGACCGGAGTGCGAGGGAATCTCCCTCGCACCCCGGTGCGTGACTGACGTCTCATGGAAGCTGCTGCGGGATGAGTCCGCCAATCGGCTTGAAGAACGTGCGGCTGACCGTGCGGTTGAGCTGCCGACCTGTCAGGTCGTTCTTCAGGTGCAGCGTCACGCCTCCGGGAACGGTCGCGTAGCCGTGCGTCCTGCTCCACTGCGTCTGCGGTGACTCGAGAAAGAGCATGTCCTGGGAGCCGTCGTTCCACACGATATCGTAGTACACCTTGTCGCTGTAGGGGTAGCAGGGGCGCATCTTCCCCACGACGGTCTTCGACGTTCCGGAGCTGCTCTGTACGTAGAAGATCGGATCCAGTGCGCTCGACCCGATGAGATCCCAGAACCGATGAGGAGCCTCGTAGATCTTCCAGCTGTTCGAGTAGACACTCTTGTCCGCGATGGCAGCGTCGACCGTGACCGAGAGCTTCCCCTGCATGTCCAAGGTGAGGGCCTCGACTTGCTCCTTCACTCCGTCGTTGTTCGCATCGCCGCAATCGTTTCCGAAGTAGCCCCACAGGTCCGCGGCGAGGTCGGCGCGGAGTCCGACCTGGGCTCGCGCGGCCTTCTCATGATAGAGGAACCCGCGCACCGCCGCCTGCGCCCACGGATTCACCTTCACGCGCCCTGTCACGGCCACCGTCGGTGTCCCCTCGGGCGCGTAGCCCACCGAACCGCGCTTGTTCGCCGAGCAGGTCGAGGTGGTGCACGCCACCTCGAAGGACCCGGTCGCGGTAGCGGTCCCCTTGGCGTTCAACGTCGCCTTCGCGGCTGCATCGACGCCGACGGTGATCGGCACGTTGAATCCGACGACGACGGGGAATCCTCCTGCGGAGAATGCCCAGGTTCCCAGCGGGATCTTGGCGACTTCGTCGGACCACTCCCACTTCTTCTCGAACGTGGCCTGGGCATCGAGCGCGGCCTTGACCGTGGCGTTGCCTTCGAGCTCGAGCCCCCTGTAGGTGACCCACACCGTCCTGCAGCCAAACGGCCAGAGGTTCTTTCGCGTCCTGCGGACGGACAGCGAAGCGGTAGCGCTTGCCGTCAGCGTGGTGGTGATGGTGATCGACCCGGACAGCGCTCCGGCCACACCATCCTTCTTGAACACCTTCGTCTTGGACCCGTCCACCGTCTTCGAGTACTCGTGGTCGTCATTGTTGCACGCGCCGTAGGGACTGTACGTCTGCGTCTCGTAGGCCTGTGCTGCCTCCTCGTCCACCGCAATGGCGTCGTTCTGCTCGGAAGCCGACTTCAGCGCGGCCTCTGCCATCATCGCCTGCTTGATCTTCGAGGGGACCGGGGCATTCGCGATCTTGCTCGACCCCTCGATGACGATCACGGTCCGATCTGTGTTCTCGACCACGCCCGTGTCGCCGTCTGGGAGCTCTCCGAGGAAGCGGATCCGACGCCACCCGTCTCCCGAGGCGAGCGTCGCTATCGAAAGGTTGGGAGGGTCGATGAACCCTTCGTCTCCGGTGTTGATGACGTTCTGCTCGGCCGTGTCGGTCTGGTCTGCAGACGATTCGACGCCATCCTCGGATTCGACGGGGCCGCCGTAGGCGCAACCGGACATGCCGGCGAGGGCGACGAACGAGATGGATGCGAGGGCGGACAGGGCGAAGCGAGCGGTCTTCATGATGTTGGCCTTCCTTGTGCGGAGAGCGGGGCTCCGATCACGAACGAGCATGAATCGATCGCCGAGGCTGCCGCGCTCTCGGGCGCGGCGGTTCGTCTCGGCCTGCCCTGCTATTCGCCGTGAAGCGGCGGTTCCTGACACGGGCCGGAGAAAAACTTGGGGGGCTTGGGAGGATCCCGGGGAGAAGGCCGCCCCATGGCCGCTGTGCCCACCGCCGGCGGCGCCGGGGGGTCGGCTCCCCCAACTCGTCGGGCGGCTTCAGTGCATCATCGAGTCATCATGGCGAGGACTGCGAATCACCGGTCGCTTGCCGCAGGGCTGACGCGCCGGGCACGCCAGGCCGCGGCGGCTTCGGCGATCACCTCACGCACCGGGACTCCGGCGTGTCGAGCCGCCTCGACGCACGCTTCGAACTCGGGCTTGGCGAGCTCGGGGCCGAAGGCTCCGCCGCTCACCTTGACAGGTATCGCGCCGAAGACGGTCTGCACGGTCTCGATGCGCCGGGGGCGTTCCACTCGCGTCGCCTCGTAGCTGCGCAGCCCGATCGTCGTGGTCTCCCGCAGCATCGTGCGACGCACCCCATCGGCCGCGCCCACGCCACAGATGGCGGAGAGGATAAGGCAAGGACGCCCCTTCTTTCCGGTGGCGGGCACTGCCCAGGCATCCAGCGCTCCGGCCTCGATGAGACGCGCAAGCGCGTGCGCGGCCAGCTCCCCGGTCATGTCGTCCACGTTCGCCTCGACCACGACGTGCGTTCCGAGCTCGCCGTCGTGCCGATGGGGCGTTCCGAGCACGACGCGCAGCAGGTTGGGTCGCTCCCGAAGGTCATGGGATCCACTTCCGAACCCCGTGGACTCCGGCACGATCTCCGGCCATCGAGTGAAGCGGGATGCCAGCGTGCGCACGATCGCCGCCCCGGTCGGGGTGACGAGCTCGGCTTCGAGATCGACGCCGTAGGTGGGGACCCCCCGCAGGCACTCGAGGGCGGCCGGAGCCGGCAAAGGCAGCACGCCGTGGCGCGCCCGCACCGTCCCGTGGCCGAGCGGCAAGGGGCTGCACACGATCTCGTCCGGCGCGATCCAGCTCACCAGGGCCGCCGCGCCCACCACGTCCGCGATCGCGTCGACCGCGCCCACCTCGTGGAAGTGCACGCGCGCGGGATCGATTCCGTGCACCCTCCCCTCGGCTTCCGCGAGCGTTAGGAAGATCCGGCGCGCAGGCTCGCGGACGCGATCGTCCAGCGGCGCCGCCGCGAGCATTGCGTCGATGGAAGACCACGTGCGCTCGGGCTGACCGGCGTCCACCTCGACGTCGAACGATGCTGCGGAGATCCCGGAGTAGCTTCGTGCCCCTCGCGCGACGCGGAACCCCGACACGGGCAGCTTGGACAGCGCGTCTCGAAGCGCCTCCAGCGGAGCTCCGAGATCGAGCAGCGCCGAGACGAACATGTCGCCCGACACTCCGCTGAACGCATCGAGAAATAGGATCTTCCCCCTGCCTTCGCCCTGCTTCAGCTCCCGCCGTTCCCCCGCGTGCTCGTGCTCGTGCTCGTGCTCGTGCTCGTGCGCGTGCGCGTGCGCGTGCGCGTGCTCGTGCTCGTGCTCGTGCTCGTGCTCGTGCTCGTGCTCGTGCTCGTGCTCGTGGTCGTGCTCGTGGTCGTTGCTCATGTCGCCGCCTCCGCCCGCGAGAGGCTCATCAGGATCCTGTGCACCGCCATGGCAGCGCCGAAGCCGTTGTCGATGTTCACGACGACGACACCGGCGGCGCAGGATGTGAGCATTCCGAGCAGCGGTGTGAAGCCGGCAAGCTGCGCGCCGTAACCCACACTGGTAGGGACCGCGATGACGGGGCAGGCGGCGAGGCCACCGACGACGGAGGCGAGCGCTCCCTCCATGCCGGCGACGACGATGAGCGCGTCGGCCTTCTCGATCGGCTCGCGAATTGCCAGGATTCTGTGGATCCCGGCGACGCCCACGTCATAGAGCCGCTCGGCGGAGACCCCGGCCATGCGCAGCGTCTCGATCGCCTCTTCGGCGACAGGGGTATCGCCGGTACCGGCGGTGACGACGCCGACGCGTCCTGGACGCGGGACGATGGGGGAGACTTCGACGGTGCCGATGCGGGCCTCTGGGGCGTAGTGCAGGTCGGGGAGTGCCTCTCGGACTGCCGATGCCTTGGCCGCATCGAGCCGGGTGATCATGACGTTCTGGCCGGACCTCATGAGCTCGGAGCCGATGGCCGCTATCTGCTCGGGAGTCTTGGGCTCACCCAGGATGATCTCGGGCAATCCCTGGCGCAGGGCGCGATGGTGATCGACGTGAGCGAAGCCGAGATCGGTGAAAGGGACGTCCTTGACCTGAGCGAACGCGTCGTCGATGGAGAGTGAGCCGTCGCGAACGCGGTGCAGCATAGCCTTGAGTCTGGATGGATCCACGACGCGCATGTAGCGCGGGGGGCCGACGTCGTCGAGGAGGCTGTCGCGGATGGAACGGCGCCGGGGGTCGTGCTAGGAGTGCTGCCGGTTCGGGATCGGTGGAAGATGCCTGTCTTCGTTGCGCCTCTGCTTGGATTCGTGCTCGGCATCGTGTTCGCGTGGTCGGCGATCGGCGAGCTGACGGCGGATCCCGGGACCGTGTGGGGCTCCCGGGGGTTGCAGATATCGGCGCTGTTCGGGCTGTTGGTGTTCGCGCCGGTAGCGGGGTACTTCGCTGCGTTCGACACGGACTGGGCGTTTGCCTATCTGGTGAGCGCGCGCGGGATTCCCTCGGCGATCGTGCTGGCGCTGGTGATTCTCGACGCCGTATCGGTGCCCCTCGGGTTCGTGGTCGGCGCTCCACAGGCCCGGCGTCGGCGCATCGGCCCCACGCTCGTGCTTGCAGGCGTCCCCATCGCGTTGGTGGCCCTTGCTGTGCTCGTGCTGTCGGGGCGTCTGGGGATGGCCGCTTCGTACGACCAGTTCCACGGCGACTTCGGGACGCGCTCGATCGCAGGGACGGCGCTGGGGTACGCGTTGGTATGGATGGACGGGGTGCTGGCAGTGGCGCTCGCGCTCACGGTACGCGAGCTGCGCAAGCTCTCGCCGGGGACGTCGCGCGGCGAGCGCCGGTAGGAATGCTCCGGGACACGGCCACGTGACGAAGCTTGCGCCCGCGTCGTGTTGCGGCCATGACGAGGCGATGGATGAGGCGGCGCTTGGCACCTTGTTGGATCAGGCAGCGGAGCTTGTGGAACGAGCGCGGGCGGCGGGCGCCGACGTAGCGGAAGCGGTGGTTCGGCAGGGGACCGAGCTTTCGGCGAAGGTCCGGCTGGGCGAGGCGGAGCTGGTGGAGGAGGCCTCCCACCATTCCGCGGGACTGCGCGTGATCCGAGGGAACAAGGTCGCCCTCACGGCGTCGTCGGATCTGTCGCCGGCAGGTATCGAGCGGCTGGTGCGCGATGCGCTCGAGCTCGCCGAGCTTTCGCAGCCGGATCCGTTCGCCGGGCCCGCGGATCCGTCGGAGATCGCGACGGGGCCGTTCGCCGATCTCGACCTGTATGATCCGGGCATCGCGGGCATCGACGCGGAGCAGGCGATCGCGGAAGCCAGGGCAGCCGAGCAGGCGGCGCGGGACTTCGACCCACGCGTCACGAACATGCAGGGGACGACGTGTGGCATCGCGACCGGGGCCGCTGCGATGGTTCTATCGGGGGGGTTCCGCAGCGTGAGGCGCTCGTCGGCCAAGTCGATCAGTTGTGTCGCGGTGGCCGACGATGCAGACGGCAAGAAGCGTCGCGAGGGGTGGCACGAGGCGCGTCGCCATGCCGCGGACCTTCCCGCTGCGTCGGCCATCGGCGCCGAGGCAGCGCGTCGCACGGTGTCGATGCTGGGGGCCCGCAAGGTCCCCAGCTGCGAGGCCGCCGTGGTGTTCCCCCAGGAGACTGCCTCGTCACTGCTCGGACTGCTCGCATCGCTGCTCGTCGGCTCTGCGGTCTGGCGCAAGTCGAGCTATCTGGCAGGACGCGAAGGGACGCGCATCGCATCGGAGCTGGTCACGGTGCTGGACGATCCGCTGATCGTGCGGGGCTTGGGTTCGCGGGTGCACGACGGTGAAGGGCTGGCGTCACGCAGGAACCTCGTTGTGGAGGGCGGAGTGCTTCGCACGTTCCTGTGCGACTCGTATTCCGCGCGCAAGCTGGGGCGGCGCTCCACGGCGAGCGCATCGCGGGGAGCGAGCGGTGGAGTGGGTCCCGGCACGACGAACTTCGTTCTGCAGCCGGTGCCGGGGATGACGGCGGAGGAGATTGTCGGGTCGACGCCGCGGGGTCTGTTGGTGACGGAGATGATGGGGTTCGGGTTCAACCCGACGACTGGGGACTTCTCGCGGGGGGCATCGGGTTTCTGGATCGAGAATGGTCAGCTCGCCTACCCGGTCAGCGAAGTGACGATTTCGGCGAGCTTCGATCGGTTGCTGCACGCGATTGACGCTGTGGCGAGTAGGTACGCACCGCGCTCGGCGACGCTCGCGCCCTGTCTGCGAGTCAGCTCGATGATCGTGAGTGGTAACTGACGATACCACCACATCGGCGCCTCGGAAGTGCTCACAAGCCACCAGAACACGGTCGTTCTCGGCCGGTGGCGTGATGCCGGCGCGTGGCACGTGGTCACTGCAGTCACCAACCTTCCCGGTGAAATTGTCCGACAAAACCGCAGCGAAATCGACTTCCTTCGATGCGCTCAGGGCGATTCTGTCTTTGTCCGGCCACGCTCCATCGGGTAGGTTGGAGATGTCCCCAGCGCATGCCCGCGAGCTCGCCGTCGCACGAACGTCGGCTCGCCCCGTCCGCACGACGCCCCGACGTCCAATCGAACAGGAGGCTTGGATGAATCTTCGCGACGACAACCATTGGGTGCTTCTCGGCATCACCGACCCAGACGTTGCCCGCCCGTATGCCGAAGGCCTCGAGGCCGCCGGCCATCACGTGCGTATCGTCGCCGCTGCTTCCGACGCCCGCAAGGCGTTGAATGCAGATCACTTCGACGTCGTGGTGCTCGAGACGGACATGGGAGAGCGCAGGTCGGGGCTGGAGCTCGGCCACGAGATCCTTCGTGAGCACGCGCGCCCGGAGGTCATCGTGATGGCGAACCTCCCCAGCGTCGCCAACGCTGTCGCCGTCGCCAAGGCCGGCGCCTTCGACTACCTCAGCGCACCGGTGAGCGTGAGCCAGCTCGTGCACGTCGTCGATGATGCGGGGCGTCTTGCGCGCACACGTCAGACCGCGCGCCACGACTTCGGACAATCCGACCGGCTGTCGTCCGAGTTCCTCACCTCGACCGCGCCGGCGGTCCAGGATCTCTCCGCGATGGTGCGCATGGTGGCGTCGCACGCCGAAGCGTGCGCGCTGGTCATCGGCGAGAGCGGCTCGGGCACCGACCTGGTCGCGCGCATCGTCCACGCCCACAGCGCCAACCCCGCTGCGCCGTTCGTGGTGGAGAACCTGCTCGACGCCGACGCCGCGCAGCTCGAGGTGCGCCTGTTCGGCACGGCTCACGAGGCGGTCTCGGGCGGCGACACCTCCGACTCGGGCGTCGGGGCCTTTGCCCAGGCTCGCGGCGGAACCCTGGTGCTGCGCGGAGTCGGGGACATGCCCTTCGACCTGCAGCCCAAGCTGCTCAGCGTCCTGGAGACGCGCGTATTCCGGCCTGTGGGTGGGCGCGTGGACGTGCCGTTCCGAGGTCGCGTGATCGCGCTGACGGACCGCGAGGTGGGTTGGCTGGCCGACGGGCGCAGCTTCTCGCAGCCCCTGTTCTTCCGTCTGGCGAGCGTGACGATGCGAGTTCCGCCGCTTCGCGAGCGCACCCAGGACCTGCCGAGGCTGGCCCACGCCATCCTGGCGGAGATCGCAGCGGATGCCGGCCGCCCTGGCTTGCGTCTGTCGGCCCCCGCGGTCGATTGCCTCGCGCGCCACACCTGGCCGGGCAATCTCCGTGAGCTTCGCAACGTGCTCACGCGCGTCGCGCTGCTGTGCGAGACCTCCCTCGTCGACGAAGCGACGCTCGCCAGCATCATGGAGAACGAGCTGTCCCGCCCGTCCGACGGCCCGACGCGTCGCCACAGCGGACGCAGGCCGAAGGCGATGACGATGCCGTCCCCGCGCATCTCGGATGCGATTGTCGCGGCGCTCGACGGCGAGTCGCGGGCGGAGCGCGAGCGCATCGAGGAGGCGCTGGCGGCGGCCGAGGGCCATCGGGAGCGGGCGGCAGCCAGCCTCGGCATGTCCAGGACCACGCTCTGGACCCGGATGCGCCTGCTGGGCCTGGATGTCGACCGGTTCCACAAGCGTCGGGCCGGCAACGAGTAGCCCTCTTCCCCCGCCGATCTGTCGTCTCTGGGAATAGTTTGCATCTCCCGGTTGTCCCAGGGGCCCGAGCCGCTATACAAGGCGCCCACTGAGCCGGCAGCGGCCGGAGCGGGTCTTGGAGGCCCCGGGACATGCACGATGTACGCGCGTTGAACGAGATGGTCGCACGGCACGCGACCTTTGCGGAGGATCTCGTCTCCGAGGTTGGCAGGGTCATCGTCGGCCAAACCGCCATGATCGAGCGCATCCTCATCGGCCTACTGACCAACGGCCACGTGTTGCTCGAAGGCGTGCCCGGGCTGGCGAAGACCCTCGCGGTCCGCACCATGTGCGACACGGTCGCGGGGAAGTTCTCGCGCGTCCAGTTCACCCCGGACCTGCTCCCCGCGGACCTGACGGGAACCGTCATCTACAACCAGCAGCAGGGCGAGTTCACCTCGCGCCTCGGCCCCGTTTTCGCGAACTTCGTGCTCGCCGACGAGGTCAACCGAGCCCCGGCCAAGGTCCAGAGCGCCCTGCTCGAGGCCATGCAGGAGCGTCAGGTCACCATCGGCGACAAGACCTGGCCCCTGCCCGACCCCTTCATCGTCATGGCCACCCAGAACCCCATCGAGCAGGAAGGCACCTACCCTCTTCCCGAAGCCCAGGTCGATCGCTTCATGCTCATGGTCCGCGTCGATTACCCCTCCAGCCAGGAGGAGCGACTGATCATCGACCGCGTGACCGCTCCCAGCCCTGCCTCGGTCAAGTCCGTCGCATCCCTCGAGCAGCTCAAGGAAGCCCGCGACGTCGTTCGCGACATCTACATCGACGATCGCGTCAAGGACTACATCGTGACGGTGGTGCGCGCCACGCGCGAGCCCGGCCGCCACGGCCTCGACCAGCTCTCGGGTCTGATCCACTACGGCGCCAGCCCGCGCGCGTCCATCGCCCTCGCCATGGCGGGCAAGGCCCACGCCTTCCTCCGCCAGCGGGGTTACGTCACCCCGGAGGACATCAAGGCCATCGGTCCCGACGTGCTCCGGCATCGCCTCGTGCTGAGCTACGAGGCCGAGGCCGAGGAGGTCACCTCCGAGCAGATCGTCCGGCGTATCTTCGAGGCGATCGAGGTCCCGTGAGCGCGGCTCCGTCCGCTTCGTGTGCGCCATGATCCCCAAGGAGCTTTTCCGCCAGCTTCGCAAGATCGAGTTCGTCACCAAGCGCCTCGCCAACGACGAGCTGTCCGGAAGCTACACGTCCGTCTTCAAGGGGCAGGGCCTCGCCTTCCGCGAGGTCCGCCAATACCTGCCCGGTGACGACGTCCGCAAGATCGACTGGAACGTCACCGCCCGCATGAACGACCCCTTCGTCAAGGTGTTCGTCGAGGAGCGCGAGCTCACCGTCATGCTCGTCGTGGACCTGTCCGCCTCCGAGATGTTCGGCACCCGACGCACCTCCAAGGCCCGCGTCGCAGGCGAGATCGGCGCCCTCGCGGCCTTCAGCGCCATCCACAACAACGACCGGGTCGGTCTCATCCTCGCCACCGACCGCGTCGAGAAGCTCGTCCCCCCCAAAAAGGGCGACAAGCACGTCCTGCGGGTCGTCCGCGAAATCCTCGGCTTCGAGCCCCGCAGCACCGGCACCAACCTCACCGCGGCGCTCGAGACCCTCTCCAAGCTCGCCCGTCGTCGCTCCCTCGCCTTCGTCATCAGCGACTTCTTCGACAGCGGGTTCGAGCGCGCCCTGGCCCTCGCCTGCTCCCGCCACGACGTCATCCCCGTCATGCTCGTGGACCCCCGCGACGAGGAGCTCCCCGACGTCGGCATCGCATCCTTCGAGGACTTCGAGACCGGTGAGACCGTCGTCGTTGATACCTCCGATCGGCGCGTGCGCAACTTCTACGCCAAAGCCATGCTCAGGCTCCGTAAGGATCGCGAGCAGCTCTTCAAGAAGCACTCGCTCGACGCCTGCATCGTGAGGACCGACGGCTCCTTCGTCTCTCCGATGCGCGACCTGTTCGCTCGTAGGGCCCGGAGGGTGCACACGCGATGACCCAAGCCCTCTCCACGCCCCGACGGCTCACGTCCCTCGTCGTCGCCCTCGCGTGTTTCGCCCTCGCACCGCTTGCCTCGGCGCAGCAGGACGCCGGGCTCGATGCGCATGCAGAGACCACCGACGCCGCGGCCGACGCCGACGCGGCAAGCGTCGACGACGCCGAGGCCGACGCAGGGCGCGTCTGGACCAGCTGCTCGGAGCACGTCCCCCCGGGCGCCGTGCGACCCGCCATGACCGAGTCCGTGCCGGACCGCGCCCTGTCCGGGCATGCCATCCCCGTGAGGCTCACGATCGAGCACGGTCGCGGGGAGACCGTCTTCCCGCAGGGGCTCCACATCCAGGCCGACTCCGAGACCGCTCGCGTCATCGCCGAGCAGGGGTTCTTCACCCCCTCGCCCGACGGCGGCTCAGGGCCCGTGATCGCCACGCGCACCGTCGGCGAGCGCTCCGTCACCGAGGTCACGCTCCACTACGTCGCCCTGCCCCCGAAGCCCGGTCGCCACGCGCTGGTCCTTCCTCCGCTCCCTATCGCAGTCGCACGCGCGAGCGGGGACCTCGTCACGCTATGCACGCAGCCGCACAGCATCGTCATCGACGACCCCATCGCGAGCTCGCCCGATGCGATGCCTCGCCCGAATCCGCCGCCGCGACCGCAGCGGGAACTGTGGACCCTGGCGCGCGACGTCACCTACGGGCTGCTCATCGGCGCTACCGTCGCGGCGCTCATCACCTGGCTCGTGCTGCGTTGGATGCGCAGGCCCAGGCCCCCTGCGCCGCCTCCTCCCCCGCGTCCCCCGTGGGAGACCGCGCTCGAGGAGCTGGCGTCGATTCGACGCGCGGGGCTCGTCGCTAAAGGGCAGCTCACCGAGCACGTCGATCTCGTCTCCGATGCGGTCCGACGGTATCTCGGAGGGCGCTACGGCTTCGACGGGATCGAGTCCACGACGGCGGAGACGCTGCGGGTGCTCAAGGCGGAGCGGCCGCCGGTGCCGGGCTTCGAGGAGATCCGCGTCATGCTCTCCGAGTGCGACCTGGTGAAGTTCGCGCGGCTGACGCCCACAGCCACCGACTGCGAGCTGCTGCTGTCCCGGGCCGAGCAGCTTGTTCGTGACACGATGCTTTCCAGGGCGCCCGGAAGAACCGATCGCGATCACGTCGCCAACGTCGAGCCAGTCCGTGCGGAGCCAAAGACAGCACCCCCCGAATCAAAGGCCGTAGTGCCTGCGTCGAAGCCGGATCCCGAAGAGCCGGGCTCCAAGCACGAGACTCCCGCGCCGGCGCCCGAGGAAGACGGATCTACCCCCGGGGAGGACCGGAAATGAAGCGCCGCCTCCTTCGCGTCTCGCTCATCGTGGGAATGTTCCTCGGTGTAGTCGGACTCGCCCTCGCATGGCCCCTGGCAGCGCGCGCGTGGGAGTGGACCGGCGTCAGTTGGCATCACCCCTGGGCGCTGCTTCTTCTGCTCGTCGTGCCCGTCGTCCTGTGGCGCGGGACCGTTGGAGAGGACTCCCGTACTCCCCGGTTGAGGGTCGGTACCGTCCTTCCGCTGGCCGCAGGTCCCAAGGGCGTGCGCGCCTGGCTGCGCGATCTGCCCGGCGTGATGCGCGCCGCGGCGATCGGCTTCGCGGCCGTGGCCCTCGCCGGTCCGATGTCGTACTCGCGCCCCGACACCTCCGACGAGAAGGGCATCGACATCGTCGTGGTGCTCGACCTGTCCGGATCGATGAAGGCCGTGATGGACGCGCCCGCGGGATCGCTCCCCTCGCGCACACAGACGGGGCTGCGTCCGACGCGGCTCGACGTAGCGAAGGAGGTCATTCGCGACTTCGTATCGCGGCGGAAGACCGATCGCATCGGCGTAGTGGTGTTCGGCAAAGCGGCCTACGTGCTGTCCCCGCCGACGCTCGACTACCACCTGCTCGACACGCTGGTGAGCAAGATGTCGCTGGAGCTGATCGACAACACGGCGACGGCGATCGGGGACGCGGTGGGGACGGCGGTGGCGCGGCTTCGCAGGAGCGAAGCGCGTTCGAAGGCGGTGGTGCTGCTGACGGACGGGGACAACAACTCGGGCTCGATCTCGCCCGACTACGCTGCCCATCTGGCAAAGGTGGTGGGCTGCAAGGTGTACACGATCCAGATCGGCAACGGCGACGACGTCGAGGTCCAGGACGGCATCGACTATCACGGACAGCCCCGCTATGTGCGCGTGCGCTATCCGGTGAATCCGGAGCTGCTCGGCAAGATCGCGGCGGACACCGGAGGAGAGGCGTACGTCGCCACCGATGCCAAGAGCCTCTCGGAGAGCATGCACGACGTGCTCAACCATCTGGAGAAGACCCGGTTCGAGGCGAGCCTCGCGAGCTTCGAGGATCTGTTCCCCTTCGTGCTGCTCCCTGCGGTGTTGCTGATCGCGTTCGACGCTCTGATTCGCGCCTGGCTGCTGCGGAGGTTCCCGTGAAGTTCGCGCACCCGCTCTGGCTGTTCGGATCGCTGGCCGCGATCGTGGTCGCGATGCTCCTGGTTGCCGGAGGCATCGCCCTGGTGAAGGCCGTGCGCCGTTTTGGCGACGAGGAGCGCGTGCTCTCCCTGCTGACGGCGCGCAGCGGCCCCAGGCGCGCGGCCAAGGCCGTGCTCGTCGTGGCCGCCACCGCCCTCGCCTTCGTCGCCATGGCCCGCCCGCAGTACGGCCGCGGCACCCGCCTCATCCCGGCCACCAACCTCGATGTCGTCATCGTGCTCGACTACTCCAAGAGCATGTACGCGCGGGACATCGCCCCTTCGCGCATCTCCCGGGCCAAGGCCGAGGTCGCACGTCTCGTGCGCGACCTGCCCGGAGCCCGCTTCGCCGCGGTCGCGTTCGCGGGCGAGCCGATCGGCTTCCCTCTGACTTCGGACGGCGCGGCGATCGCGCAGTTCCTCCGCCAGATGGATCCCAACGACATGCCCATCGGCGGCACGGCGATCGCGCGCGCTCTGGAGCGCGCCCGCGAGCTTCTCGCGAGCGATCCGAGGACGAAGGATCACCGCCGCGTGATTCTGCTCATTACCGACGGCGAGGATCTCGAGGGCGATCCGGTGGCATCGGCGCGGAGCATCGGCCAGCAGGGGACCACGATCCACGTCGTGCAGATCGGAGGACGCACGCCGGAGCGCATCCCGGAGGTCGATCCGACCGGCAGGGTCGCCGGGTGGCGCGCCGACGACACCGGCCAGCCCCTGCTCACCTCTCTGAGCGGTGACGGCGAGAAGCAGCTCGTGGAGATCGCGCAGGCCGCGGGCGGAACCGTGGTGCGTTCCGATCGGGGCGCCACCGGCATCGACGTCATCGCCCGCGATCTGCGCCAGATGATGCGCGGAGAGCTCGCGGAGAAAGTCGAGACCGTCTACGCCGACGTGTACCACTACCCGCTGCTTGCGGCGTTCCTGCTGCTCCTGGTGGAGACGTTCCTGGGACAGGCGCGCAAGCGTCCGTTCATCGCTCCGTCCCCGATCCGCGCCATCCCCGCGAGACCGGCCGGAAGGAGGCGCCATGCGTGAGCGCGCGATCCTCGCCACCCTCGCCGTCGCGGCATGTGCTGCGTTGGCTGCCTGCGGTTGGAACCCGACACGCCCATTCGAACGCGACGCTCCCGCGGTCGACCGCGCGATCGCGGCGCTCGACGCGGGAGATGCCGCCGCCGCGGCGGAGCTGCTCGAGAGCTTCCTGCAGACCGGGGCGTGCTCGGAGGGACAGATCGGCGTCCCCGACCGCACGCGCGAGCTGCCCCACGCGACTTTCGACCTCGGCCTCGCCCTCTTCCACCTTGGAGAGAAGTTCGGCCGTCGCTTCGGGGAGGAAGACGTTGGCCTCGGCGACGGCGGCCCCACTCCGGAACAGCAGCAGCAGATGCAGCTGCGCAGCGATCAGATCGACTGCGCGTTGCGCGTCGTGCGCGCGATCGCCGACAAGCACGATCTGCCGATCGAGCTGCAGGCGAGAGCCCGCTACCTCGAGGGGAACCTCGAGTTCCTGCGCCGCGGATACAAGGCAGCGGTGACGGCCTACGACGAGTCGCTCAAGCTCGTGCCCGGAGTGCCCGCCGACGCAGGCGACACGATCGGCGCAGACGCGGCGTGGAACCGCGCGATTGCGCTGCGCAGGATCGAGGAGGACGAGAAGCGGGACGCGGGGCAGGACGCGCAGCCCGACCAGACGGGACCCGACGCGGGGTCGCCGGACGGCGGGGAGGATGCTCCGCAGGACGGCCCACCCGACAGCGGAGAGGGCAAGCCGGAGGCGGGGCCTCCCGACGGCGGAGACGGCAACGAGGGCGGGAAGGACGCGCAGCCAGAAGGTTCGTCACCCGAACAACAGCCGCAACAGCCCGAGGCGGGTGCGCCGGAGGGCGGACAGCAGCCTCCGCCCGAGAGCATGAACCAGGACCAGCGCATGCTCGACCAGCTCGAGGCCGCCCCCACCGTGCAGCTCCAGGATGCGAAAAACCGCGCCTCGCGACGCCGCGTCAAGGGAATGGCCGACAAGTGACGCCTCGCCGACCTCCCGCGCACCTGCTGATCGCCGCCCTGGCGAGCGTAGCGGCGCTGTGCGTGACGCTGTCGGCATGGGCGCAGAACGCCCCCAGGATGCGCGCCTCGATCCAGCCGACCCAAGCCGAGGTCGGTGAAGCCTTCATCGTGCAGATGACCGCCCTCGCCGGTCAGCGCGATCCCCCGCCGTCCAACCCCAAGGTCAGACTCCCTGCCGGCGTCGTGCTGCGCGCTGGTCCGCAGATCGGTCCCCACGTGGAAGCGAGCATGCCGATGGGCGGACAGCCCACCATCCGCTCCGGCATCTCCGTCACCTGGCAACTGCAGGCGCAGCGCCCCGGACGCTTCCGCATCGGCCCCCCGAGCGTCGATTTCCGCGGGAAACGCTACGAGACCAACGTGGTCGAGATCGACATCGTGCCCAAGGGACAGAAGCCCCGACGAGGCAACAACCCCTTCGACCCCTTCAGTCTCCTCCCGCAACTGCCGTTCCCGTCGATGCCCGGCTTCGACGACGACGACTGGCCGTTCTCCCCGAAGGAGCCGCCGCGCGATCCCTCGCTGTCGCTGCCGGCCGCGCCCGCCGCTTCCGTGTTCCTGCGATCCATCGTGGACAAGACCCGCGCCGTGGTCGGCGAGCAGGTCACGCTCTCGATCTACCAGTACACGCGCAGCGGCGCTCCCGACGCCGTCGATGTCCACGAAGCGACCACCGCCGACTTCTTCCAGCGATCGATGTTGACCCCTGGAACCGATCCGGAGTCTCGCTCCGCGCAAGTCGGCGAACACACCTGGAGGGTGGAGCTGCTGCGGAAGATCGCCCTGTTCCCGCTCAGGACCGGGCGTCTCGAGATCGGACCCATGCGCGTGAGCTTCGCGGGCTTCGGCCTGACGCGCGGACGGGGAACGACGGCGGTACGGGAGAGCAACCCGCTCGCGGTGGACGTGGAGGAGCCGCCGGGCAACGGCCGGCCCGTCGGGTATCGCGGAGACGTCGGCAACTTCTCCTTGGGAGCACAGGTGGAGCCGCGCACGGCGGAGGCCGGTGGCGCGGTCGCGGTCACCGTCCATCTCACCGGCACCGGCAACCTCCCGCAATCGCTCCCGGTGCCCGCCCGCACCGGCGTCGAGTGGCTCGACCCCGAGACCCGCGAGAAGATCGAGGTCCGCAACGACCGAATCGTCGGTACCCGAACCTTCAGCTACGTCGTACGCCTGCAGCAGCCGGGCGAGATCGATCTCGGCGAGATCGTCCTGCCATTCTTCGACCCCGAGACCAGGTCGTACTCCACCGCGCGAACCCTCCTCGGCTCCGTCAAGGTGCGTCCCGGCAGCGCCGCCCCCGCGGCCTCTTCCTCCGCCGACCGCGATCCCTTCGAGTCCGTGGCCACCGTCAGGACCTCCCTCGGCCCGGTGCCGACGCGAGGAACACCCTGGACCGACCATCGGTGGTTCTGGATCCTCATCGCGGCCGGTCCCGTCGGAGTGCTGCTGGCCGGGGGGATCAGCACCGCAACGCGGGGTGTGGTGCGCCGGCTGCGTTCGCGCCAGGACTCCCCCACGCGCCTGGCCGCGCTGGCGATGGGCCAGGCTCGCAAGGCCGCAAAGGAGGGCAACGCTGCGGAGACCGCCGTGGGCATCGAGCGAGCAGTACACGGGTGGATTGAAGGCCACACTGGCTTGCGATCGCGGGGAGTACTGCGCAGCGAGCTCTCGGGGCGGCTGCGCGAGCTCGACATCGACGACGAGACAGCAGAGCGTGCAGCGACGGTCCTGGGGGAGTGCGAGGCGATCCGCTTTGATCCGGAGGCGGGCCGAGAGCGGCTCTCATCGCTCACGCGGACGGCGGAGGAACTCGGCAAGAAGCTGGGACGCGCGCGCGGCACGAAGGGGGCGAAGTGAAGCGCGGCGTACGGGTCTGGACACTCGGCGTGGTCGCGCTCGCAGCGTGCGCGAGCTGGACCGGTCCTGCGCGTGGAGAGTCCGACGCGGAGATGTTCGCGCGGGGCGTGAGCGCGCTTCGGGAGGGCGCCTACGACAAGGCGGTCACGCTGTTCGAGGGGCTTGCGGATCGGGGCTTCGCGCACCCGGATGCCGCCTACAATCGGGGGCTGTCGTACCTCGCCAGAGTCCGGGCCCATGCCGAACAGCCCGGTGATCTGGGGAGGGCCGCCGCCGGCTTTGAGGAGACCCTGGTGCAGAGGCCGCGGGATCGGGACGCGGAGCACGCGTTGGAGCACGTGAGGGCCGAGGTCGCGCGACGCAGCGCGATGCGCGGGGGCTCTACCCAGATGCAGGCGCGTCCCCCGATCGCACAAGCCCTGGTGGGCCTCGCCCCCGAGTCCGTGTGGGCCGCAGGAGCAGCCGTCGGCTCCCTCGTGCTCACCGTCGGACTGCTGCTGCGACGAAAGGCAACTCCGGCTCACCGGCTCGCCGGGCTCATCGCGGTGCCCCTCGGAGCGATCGCCCTGATCCTGTTCGCGGCGCTGGCCGGTGGAGCGCGCCACCTACGACACACGACGTCGCAGGGCGTGGTGTCGGTGCCGGAAGCGCGGCTGCTCGACGAGCGCGGGCTGACCCGGAACGCGGAGCCGGTGCCGGAGGCTGCGAAGGTGGACGTGATCGAGCGTCGTGGGGCGTTGGTGTTGATTCGGCACGGGACGGCCGAAGGGTGGACGCTGGCTACGAACGTACGGCTATTGCCGCGTTGAAGGCCGCGGAGGGGTTGGGAGGACAGCCCGCGCGACGGCGGTGGGTTCTCAGCCGCCGCCGAAGAGCTGCTGGTTGATGGAGGAGAACTTCTGGACGGTCTCCTTCTTCAGGCCGCGATTCGCGTGAGGCCACTGGAAGTTCTTGGGCTCGATGCGGTTGCAGGAGAAGGAGATGAGGATGTCGTAGGGGAGCATCGGGGTGGGCTGCGGATAAGAGACGCCGAGCTCGGGATAGAGGCACGCGCCCGCCTTCTCATCGAAGTTCTTTTCCTTGCCGAAGATGTCGATGAGCTGCTCACGGATCTTGGAGTCCATGACCTGCGACTGGCCAATGATCCGGAATCCTTCGAAGCGCGGGGCATCCGCAGCGACCGGGGTGGTCGTCGGGGTCGCCGTGCCGGTCGTGAGCCCGGGGATCTGAAGACCGAGGGCGCCGAGGCCCTGGGCGCCCTGCTGGACCCAGGTCTGGATCTCGGGGGGAATCGTGAGCCCCGGGATGAGCGAGGGGATACCGGTCGTGGCAGGTGCAGCGGTCGTGGCTGCGGCCGCGGGCGGCTCGTAGTTCTGCAGGCGGTAGACGGTGACCGCGGAATCCGAGAGCTTGTCGAAGGGCGCGGCGGCGCCGCCACAGGCAACGAGCAAGGAGGCGGATGAAGCAACGAGGGCGACGATGGTTCGGTTTCTCATGGGCGGCATTGTACCAGTTCCTCATCCGACCGGAAGCCCAAGCTGGCAGCCGGAGCGCCGCCCCCGTGCGCGCCAGAAAGGCTTCCGAACACGAGGAGTTGCGGCCTAGTCAGGGAGACGGCCCCCGCGCACCATCGGAACGAATCGGACCGCGCCGAGCTCCGTTCGCGTGATGCCCCCCTCGTGCTTGCGGACCAGCACGAGCTCCTGCACCGAATGCTGGGGTCCGACCGGCACCACGAGGCGTCCCCCTTCGCGAAGTTGAGCGATCAAGGCGGACGGGATCTCGGGCGGTGCCGCGGTGATGATCACGGCGTCGAAGGGGCCGAGTTGGGGCAGGCCGGCGTATCCGTCGCCGACGTGCACGCGGACGTTGTGGTAACCCGCGGTCTCGAGGGCCTGACGAGCAGTCGAAGCGAGGGAAGGGATGATCTCGATCGTCTCGACACGCTTGCACAGCCGAGCGAGGACAGCGGCCTGATAGCCCGAGCCGGTGCCGACCTCCAGAACGGTTTCGTCGCCTCTCAGGTCGAGGGCCTCGGTCATCATCGCTACCACGGTCGGCTGGGAGATGGTCTGTCCCTCGCCGATGGGGAGCGGACCGTCCTCGTAGGCGAGGTGGCGGATCGAGAGGGGGACGAAGACGTGTCGCGGGACGGAGAGCAAGGCATCGACGACGCGGGGGTGGAGCGATTCGCGGCGCTGGATGTCGCGAACGAGGTGGTGCCGCTCGGCGATGGTGGCCGGCGTGTCGAGGGGGCCTGGCTCGGGGGCGGGACGTTCCACGGTGGAGGCTCCTGGCTGCGGATGGGGAGGAGAGCAATCATGGCAACCGGCCGCAAGGGCGGAGAGTGTCACGAGGGGGAAGAGGAACGACGGCCGCTTCATGGCTACAAGAGTGAGGTGGTTCGCCCCCGGGGATGGAGCAAGAGGCGGCGCGGCGAAACCTGTTGGCTGCGAGTCGCGGATGGGCAGGGACGTCTCTGCGGCGTCCGAGGACGGACCGCATTTCGGGGGGTTGACGGCAAGGCCGAGCAAGGCTTTGCTGCAGCACGAAAAGACGGTTCCCAACGCGCACGGGACGACGAAACGAAGCGCGCGGGTTGAGTTGAAGAACGTGGTCCACCCGCGGTCCCGGTCGGCTGCGGAGGGACGCGATCAGACAGGACCGCGAGACCGAAGGAGAACAGCATGGCCAGCATGACCATCGTAGCGATGCCGGGAGACGGGATTGGCAAGGTAGTACTGCCGGAGACGGTTCGCCTGCTCGAGGCAGCGGGGTTCAAGGCCGACTACGTGCACGGAGACATCGGTTGGGAGTTCTGGTGCAAGGAAGGCAACGCGTTGCCCGACCGCACGATCGAGCTCCTCGACAAGCACAAGGTCGGACTGTTCGGCGCGATCACCTCCAAGCCCAAGGAGGCCGCGGCACGCGAGCTCGACCCGCAGCTGCAGGGCAAGGGCTTCCAGTACTTCAGCCCGATCGTCACCATGCGGCAGCGTTTCGACCTCGACGTCTGCATCCGCCCCTGCAAGGCCTTCAAAGGCAACCCGCTGAACTTCATCCGCAAGACCCCGGACGGCGGATTCGTCGAGCCCAACGTCGACGTGGTCGTCTTCCGCCAGAACACCGAAGGCATGTACGCGGGCATCGAGTGGACCAATCCTCCGGAAGACGTCCGCAAGGCCCTCGCAACCCACAAGAAGTTCAAGCCCTTCGCCGCGGTCGAAGGAGCTGACCTCGCGGTCTCGGTGCGCGTGACAACGCGCGCCGCCTGCGAGCGCATCGCCCACGAGGCCTTCGAGTACGCCCGCAAGTTCGGCTACAAGTCCGTCACCGTGTGCGAGAAGCCCAACGTCGTGCGCGAGACCAGCGGCATGATGGAGAACGCCGCCAAGCGACTCGCCAAGGACTTCCCCGGCGTGGCGCTCTGGTCGAACAACATCGACGCGCAGATGATGTGGCTCACGAAGAACCCGGAGGACTCGGGGGTGATCGTGGCGACGAACCTGTTCGGCGACATCATCTCCGACGGCTACGCGGGGCTGGTGGGAGGACTGGGGTTCGCGTGCAGCGCAAACATGGGCAGGTCGCACGCGGTCTTCGAGCCGACGCACGGCTCGGCTCCCAAGTACGAGAAGCTCAGCCCGTCCATCGTGAACCCGATCGCCATGCACTTGTCCGGCTGCATGATGCTCGACCACGTCGGCGAGACCGACAAGGCGACGCGCATCCGCAATGCCATCGCCGCCGTCGTGGCCGAAGGCAAGGTGCGAACCTACGACATGCTGCGCCTCAAGGGCGGCCCCGACGTCTTCTCCCAGGGAGCCTGCACCACGCAGCAGATGACCGACGCCGTCATCGCGAAGCTCTGACAGCCCGACTGCTCACTCCCCTTCCGCCCCTTCCCCCCCCTTCGCTCCAACGCTCCAATCGACCCTTCGAACACCTCGCACACGGACGGTCCACGACCGTGCCGTTGCTCCCGTTCATGCGACCGCGCGGACGCATCGCCCCGACCTCACGTGCGCGTCCAACGACCGCCGCGGTCTGATCGCGGGCGATCACGAGTTGGTTCGGATGCCGACACGCTGTATGGGGATCCGACGGCGCCGCGGGGATGCTCAGGTCAGGAGCGGGCGTGCGCGCCCTCGAGCAGGTGCTCGTCGCGGGCGAAGACGTACTCCTTGAACAGCGGGTAGCTCCAGGCGAGGATCACGAGCGCTCGCACGGACCACCATGCGGCGGCGTTGGGAAGCACCTCGGGGAGCAGGGAGAGGGCGACGAGCCCGGCGTTGAGGAGCGCCGCGCCGAGGGTGACGAGGGCGTAGCGACCGATGCGCAGGACCATTGCGGAGTGGTTGTGCAGCAGGGCGAGGCGGTAGGCGACGAAGCCCACGGCCGCGCCGAACACCGCCCCCACGAGCGTGGCGATGGGCAACGGCATCTGCTTCCAGTACACCAGCCACACGACGAGAGCGAAGTCCGCCACGGTCGCGAAGATGGAGCAGAAGACCACCGCGAACGATGGTGCACGGTGAGAGGGATCGGAGCCGGCCAGTGCGTTGCGCGCGTGCAGCAGACGCTGCGCAGCGCTGATCTGCGTGGCCACGGCGAGGAAGGCGAGCCCGGCGATGGCGAGACGGTGCGGGGGGTGGGGGTCGCCGGGGACCATGATCGCTTCGACGATCGGGCTGAGACCGACGGTGAGGCCGAGGACGACGGTGCGTTCCGGGCGCTGCACGAAGCCGCGGTCGGACATCTTGACGCCGAGGGACTCGCCGCGGGCCCGGATGTAGGGCACGAGCATGGAGCCGAAGAAGGCGAACAACACGACCAGCAGGACCCAACTGGACCGGTAGTACCAGGCAAGCCCGAGGTAGACGGCGCCTTCGCCGTAGCGGTCCACGACCGAGTCAAGCACCGCTCCCCCGGGGTGCGCCGTGTTCGTCGCACGGGCCAGACGACCGTCGAACAGATCGAGCGCTCCAGCCCCGAGGAAGAGCCAGCCACCGAGGGCCATGCGACCGGCGGCGAGCGCGATGCCCGCGCCGAAGGCAGCCTGAAGCGACAGCAGGGTCACGGCGCTCGGTGGGATGCGCAGGTACACCAGCAGGTTGATGATCGGCGTGACGAGCCAGACGAAGTAGCGTCGGATCCACATGCCGAGCACGATCGAGGAGCCGCGGCTCTCGATCTCCTTGTCGTGGAAGTCGCCAAACAGCGCATTGCGAACCGCGAACGCGATGAGTGTGAGAATCCCGGCAGTGATCAGGATCACCGCGGGAGCAGCGGCGCTCCACACGCGCTGCTCGGGCGTCAAGCTGCCTGTGACCCAATGCGTCAACACATCCATCGTGTCGCTCCTCGACAGCCCCGGCGTCGGCTCCCGAGGCGGACATGGCATCGCTCCGTTTCGGGACAGGGGGCAAGCATCGTGGCGAAGGTTGTTCCAACCGACCGCGGTCTTTTAGGACTGCACGCCCCGATGGCCAGTCCGGAGTGCCTTCCACGGCTGAATTTCGCGGGGAAGGTGCCGAGTGAACGGAATCGGGGCGAAAGAGACATCACAGTCCCGCAATGTGTGGCATGTAGCGGGCCACGATACAATAGGCGGCGCCCACGAATTTGCGTCCTTTGTTGCCGAAATCGGACCCTGACCGGGCCTTCGCTCCCCTCCCCGCCCATCTGCCTCCCATCGCGCCCCCGAGCGCAGACGCCTTGCCCACGACCTCCTCGCCCCCTCTCCTTCCCCCAATCCCTCGTCGTTCGCCCCCGGCGATTGAACACGCCGACTCACCCGGAACCGAACCGCATGAAGCTCCCTTCATGCAACCCGTCGATCCCACGCCCCGACGCGGCGCGGTTGACCGCCCCAGGGGGGGTCGATAACCTCGCCGCCCTCCGACCCCGAGACGAGGGAAAGGTCCTCCCAGATGGCGACAGAGCGAGGGTTCCGAACGAAGCTGCGCTACCGCTCCGACGAGTTTCTCAGCAGCGGCGCGGGCAAGCAGTTGTTCCTGCTGCTGGTGTTGACCTGCGTCGTCGTGTTCGTCTTCGCGATCATCGCCCTGGCGATCGGGCTTCCGGTCGGCGACACGCTCTTCGACAAGTGCTGGTTCTACTTCACGCGCGCGATGGACGGCGGGACAATGGGAGGCGACGAGGGGACTGGAGTTCGGTTGGTCTCCACCGGCGCGACCGTGGTCGGCGTCATCCTCACCGGCCTGCTCATCTCCGCCCTGTCCGGCAACTTCCAGGATCGCCTCGAGTCGATCAAGCGCGGCGCATCCCCGGTGGTCGAGAAGAACCACTTCCTCATCCTCGGCTGGTCCGAGAAGATCTTCAGCGTCATCGACCAGCTCTCCGAAGCCAACATCGAGAAGGGGAAGATCATCGTCGTGGTCATGGCGGACCGCGACAAGGTCGAGATGGAGGAGGAGCTTCGCGACAAGCTCACGCACCTCGATCGCATCAAGCTCGTGGTACGCAGCGGCTCCTCGGTGAGCCTGACCGATCTGTCGAAGGTCGCGTTCGACATGGCGCACGCGATCGTGGTGCTGCTCAACGACGAGGACGTGTCGGATCCGAACAAGGCCGACGGGCGCGTGATCAAGACGTTGATGGCCTTGTACAACCACCCCGAGGGCAAGGGGGCGATGGAGGGCAAGAGCGTCACGGCCGAGGTGATGCTCGCCGAGAACCAGGAGATCGCGATCATCGCCGGGAGCCGCAAGGCGCAGGTGGTGAAGACCAACGAGATGATCTCCAAGATCATCCTGCAGACCTCACGGATCAGCGGCCTGTCGCTGGTCTACGACGAGCTGCTGCGGTTCGAGGGCAACGAGTTCCACATCGCGAAGTTCCCGCAGTTGGCGGGGCGCAGGTTCGGCGACATCATCCTCGACTTCCCCAACGGATGCCCCGTAGGCGTGGCCCGTCCCGACGGCACCCACCAGCTCAATCCGCCGTCGGACTACCTGCTCCAGCCCAGCGACGACGTGCTCATCCTGGCCGAGGACGATCACATCCAGTACGCCCCCTACCAGGGGCCGCTGCGCGGCATGCAGATCACGCCTGCCGGCGCCACCACGGTCCGGCCGATGGAGCACATGCTGGTGCTCGGCTGGAACGAGAAGATCTTCCCGATCGTGACGGAGTTCGACAGCTACGCGGCCAAGGGGTCCACGCTCACGATGGTGAACGCGCTGGAAGAGCAGACCGTGAGCGAGCGGCTCAGGGAAAACTGCGGCGAGCTGAAGAACATCCAGACGCGCCACATGGTCGGCGAGTTCACGAGCCGCGCGCTGATGGAGAACCTCCAACCGCAGAACTACCCCACGGTGATGGTGCTGGGCGATGCATCCTCGGGCGAGATCTCGGCGGAGGACGCCGACACCCGCGCAATCATCGCGCTGCTGTTGCTGCGCGACTTCCAGCGCCGCTCCGGCATCGCGACGCAGGAGATCTGCAGCGAGATCCTCAATCCGAAGAACCGTGAGCTCGCAGCCACCACCGAGATCCACGACATCGTCATCAGCAACGAGATGGTGAGCATGGTGCTCGCGCAGGTCTCCCACGTGCCGCGCATCCTCCCGGTGCTCGACGACCTCTTCCAGTCCGAGGGGAGCGAGATCTACCTCAAGGACATCGCGAAGTACGTTCCCTACGGCCAGCAGGTGACCTTCGAGTACCTCATGCTCGCCGCCAGGGCTCGCAACGAGGTCGCCTTCGGGCTGCAGCGCAGCGTCAACGACCCGTCCAGGCGCTACGGCATCGCTCTCAACCCCACCGACCGCTCCGCCCCCTTCGTCGTCAACAAGGGCGACCGCCTGATCGTGCTCGCCGAAGACGACGGCTGAGTCTATCTCCCGGCCCGGAAGCTACTCCGCTGGAACGACGTCGAGAGTGACGTCGTCCTGCGGGATCACGTCGCCGGGATCGGCTTCTTCCGGGCCATCGAGGATCAACATCCCGTCCGGAGAGGCATCCGCGATGCCCGCTTCCGCGGAGCCCGCCGCTCCGGCGGTGCCCGCCGCGCCCGCTGCGCCCGCCGATCCATCCGAGCCGCCTGCGCCCGCGGTCCCGTCCGTGGCTGCGTCCTGCGGGTTCGCACCTTCCTTGGTGTCGGAGTCACCGCTGCACGCTTGCACGATGCTGCTCATCGCCACGGCGGCCAACGCGCCCGTCACCGCGATTGCGAGGGAGGCTGCACGGGAGAGGGAACGGATCAGCGACATGTCGGCACCTCTTGTCCCGAGGCTATCGAAATGGGCAGCTTCCCACAATGCCGCTTCAGCCCCCGGCTCGCAGCTCGGACCACTTGGGGTTCACGTACCGCTCGTAGAAGCCGTGGTGGAAGCTGTGACGGTGCCAGCGCTTGAACAACTCCGTGTAGAAGCGCGGCGCCCGCACCTCCACCAACCTGTCGAGGTGACGTCGCACGTGGGGAAACGTCGCCGCGACTGCAAACAGCCGCTGCAGGTTCTCGATCCTCCGGCGATCCCCCCGCACGCGCTCCCGCATCTGGCAGGTGGAGTAGTAGTTCGTATCGAGCTTCTCGAAGTCCCCGTGGAACTCGCCTTCTCGCACCGCACGCTCCGCGAGCACGGTGCGCGGATACGGCTGGAAGATGGTCACCATCGGGTAGTCCACCCCGGCCTCCACGTTCAGGTCGAGCGTTCCCTTTGCCATCTCGTAGGTCTCGCCAGGCAGGCCGATCATGTTGAACGCCATCACCGCGATCCCCGCGTCGTGCAGGTGACGTGTCGCACCGAGGATCTGCTCGCGCGACACGTTGCGCCCCAACACGTCGTTGCGAAGACGATCGTCGCCGCACTCGATGCCCATCCCCACGCCGGTGCATCCCCCTCGCCCCAACGTGCGAGCCAGCCCGGCATCCACGAGATTCGGCCTGACCTTGCAGTAGAACGGCAACCCCACGTCGACGCGGATCCGTTCGCACAGCTCCTCGACCCACTCGCGTGACACGACGAAGTTCGCGTCGAGAAACCAGATCAGCTTCATCGGCCAGGTGCGCATCACGTAGAGGATCTCGTTGACGACGGACGCCGGGGAACGCGTGCGCACCGCGCGGGTCGTCCCGCGATACATGTCGTTGAGCGTGCGGTTGAAGCAGTAGGTGCAGCGGTACGGACAGCCGCGCGAAGCGAGGAACGGCTTGACGGGGAAGCGCCGGTGGAACGCGCTGCGACCGAAGTACAGCTCGCGATCGGGCCACGGGAGCCGATCGAGATCGCGCTCCGGAGCGCGCAGCCCGCCGTCGATCACGCGCCCCTCGAAGATGTAGCGCGCGCCCTCGACGCGCCTCCCGTCCTCTGCCGACAGCGCCTCGAGCAGCAGCGGTGCCGTCGTCTCCCCTTCCCCCACGACAATCGCATCCACTCCGGGGTCGTCGATCACCTCGGGAAAGAACGTGGGATGCGGGCCGCCGAACAACGTCGCGATCCCGAGCTGCCTCTTCACGGCTCGCGCCCATCGCAGGTAGATCCGATGCAGCCCCGTGGTAACGCTGAACGCCACCAGATCCGTGGGATCGCGCCGGAGCCTTTCGATCAGATCGGGCAGTGTCTGCGTCTCGATGAGACGGACGTCGTGCCCCGCCCTGCGCAGGGCAGACGACACGTACATGATGCCGAAGGAGGCAACGTCGCCGGTTCCCATCGACGCGAAGGTGACGCGCATGATCGGGAGGGTACTTCCGAACGGAGGCGACGGCGACGACAACGGCGACAGCAACGCGTTGACGTGGACCCGGACGTCGGGGGCGACGTGGGCCCGGACGGCAACGAGAGTGTTGTGGGCGGGGACTACTGCTCGATGGCGAACGACGGGAGGACGTCGGTGGCGATCTTCTTGAAGCCGGTGGCGACCTTGGCGCTCTTGAAGATGTCCTTGTGGCGGTAGAGCTTGCCGGAGGCGATGCCGGAATCCGCGCGCAGGCGGCCTCCCTCGAGGCGGAAGGCGCGCTCGGAGACGCCGACCCCCGACTTGTTGGAGAAGAGCACGAGGTCGAAGGCCTTGTCCTGATCGGTGTCGTAGAACACCCAGGACATGTCGTTCTCGCGAACCACGGCCACGTCCGCGTCGAACTTGCCTTCGCTCATCAGATCATCGGCGTCTTCCTTGGCGCCGATCTTCGTGTCGCGATCGGCGTCGATGAGGATGAACGAGTAGTCGCCGCGCTCGCCCAGAATCACGGCCTTGTTGTCCTTCTTCTTGTCTTTGGCGAACTCGTAGCTGGCGCGCGAGGGCATCGGGGTAGGAAGCGCACCGAGACCCTCGTTGGGAGCGAAGAACACCGGGAACGAGCCGGAAGCCAGCCGAGCCAGGCGTGGGGCCGCCGGGACGAGGGAGGGACGCACCCCCTTGAGCCCGACGTGCTCGTTGGACAGAGTCCAGTTGCCTCCCGCGGCTCGCGTGTAGCCCGAGGTCACGATCCGATCCGTGCTGTTGGGATCGACCACGAGCGCCAGGTCCTGCTGCCCGTCGTTGTCGGTGTCGTAGACCACCCAGATCGCCGACTTCTGCATCAGGAACGCCATCTCGGGGTCGAACCGACGGGACTGGATGAGCGGCGACGGGTCGTCCTTGACGTCGAGAGAACCCAGGGAGTCCTGGTCGGCGTCGAACACGACGCCGCGAACGAAGGCAGACTGGAAGGAGTAGCTGTCGGGCTTGCCGTCGCGATCGCCATCGGCCAGGCGCCCCTTCGGAGGAATCCCATTCACGGGATCGGGCACGAGGAGCGAGGCCTTACCGTCGGCGATGAGCTCGGCGTTCGCGTACTTCGGATTGATGAGGATCGCGAGCTTGCCGAGGTGCTCGTGCATGACCTCGTTCTTCGGAAGGAAGGCGGTATCGAAGTAGTAGGGGGCGACGAGCGGCTTGCGCTCCGTGAGCTTGCCGTCCTTGCCGATGTCGTAGCCCGCGACCGGATGCCCCTTGTCCTCGGGATCCGACAGCAGGACGTCGAAGACATCGTCGTTGTCGGAGTCGTACCAGACGTAGGTTCCCTGAGGCAGGGACAGGAGCCCGACCTCGGCGTCGTAGGGCATGTTGGTCTTGCCCGCCTTGAGCTCCTCGGCGTGGTCGTGCAAGCCGTGGTTCTCGTCGAGGTCCATCATGAGCGCGAAGCGACGGACGGCGAAGAAGCCTCGCATCTCCATGCTCGAGGCCATGAGCGCCTCGGGCTTGCCGTCCATGTCGATGTCCTCGAGGGTCGTCTCGGTGCCGCCGTCGCACCAGGGGTCGGGCGGGAGCTGGACGGCATCCTGCGGCACGTTGGTGGTGAACTCGCGGATTTCGGCGACGTGGACATGGTAGGAGGTGCCGGAGCCGGTGCCGCGATCGGCGGAGATGCTCTGGTTGATGCCGACGAGCTCGCCCTGATCGGTGATGAGGGGGCCGCCGCTGTCGCCGGGGGCGACGCGGCAATCGGACTGCACGAAGAGCCCTTCGAGCATGTTCGAGATGGCCTTCTGCGCTTCCTTCTTGGTGTTCTCGCACTGCTCCTTGAGACGGCGGAGGTCGTCGTCGGACATGCCCGAGGTTTCCGACGGCGCAGAGCAGTCCTTGGCGGCGATGATGCTGTTGCGCGCGGGCTCACCGACGGCCGAGACGTGGCAGGTCTTCATGGCCCAGAGCATGCCGATGCCGGCGTGGCCGATGGCGGCCACGGGCATACCGGGAGCGGGGTCGGCCTTGGAAATCTTCGCGACGGGCAGATCCTTGGGGGCATCCTTGATGCGCACCAGAGCCATGTCGCGCACGCGATCGGCCTTGACCACGACAGCGTCGTAGTTCTTCTCGTCGAGATCCATGCCGCCGGTCTTCGAGGGCTTGCCAAGGTTCAGCTTGACCTCGATGGTGAAGTCCTTCTTCATGCCGTGCGCGACGACGTGATAGTTGGTGAGGACCAGGCCGCTCTTGTCGACGATGACGCCGGTGCCGAAGCCGTCCTTGGCCTTCATCACGACAGTCGCGGGGGAGATGTTCTTGTAGGCGGTCTGGAAGGATCCCCCGCCCTTGGCGGCCTCGGCCGTGGACTGGCCCGGCTTGTCGTCCTTCTTGACGTCCTTGACCGCCTCCTTCTTGCTGTTGAGCGAAGCGCTCTCGGCCAGCTGGGCGACCATCTCCCCCATGAGCTTGCGTCCGTTGCACACGCGAGGCGCGGTCTGGAGTCCCTTGGGTTCGGTCTTGGCGGTTGCGGAAGGAGTGGGGGCGGAAGCTGACGGGACGGTGGGCACGACGGGCTGTGCGCCTCCGCACGCTCCGGAGAGCGCGGCAACGAACGGCGAAGCGGCCAATGCGACGACACACAATGTCCTGGTTCTCATGCGTGGGTCCTTCCTGCGCGCAAGGGAGCCAATCGCCGCAGCGCGACGCCTCGCCAGACGATCCCTGCGCATCGCCGCGGAGTCCCGCGGGCGCACGTCGGGGGAGCGAAGGTCATCGAAGCTTGCAGTTGGCCTCTCCTGAATCGAAAATGATTACCAGAGGGGACCGAAATCGTAAAGACGCGTCGGAGCGCGCGCGTTGGAGTCGCGCAGACGCGCATCGGGACACCCGGACCTTCCAGCTTCGCCGGACTCGATGAGCGAACAGCGGCATTGCCTCCGCGCGGCAGGGAAGGCAGCATTGCGGGATGGCGGGACGGACCTTCGCGATCGGTGACATCCACGGGGACCTGAAGGCTCTCTACAAGCTGCTGGCGACGTTTCCGGAGGTTGATGCCAACGACACGATCGTGTTCATGGGGGACTACATCGATCGGGGACCGAGCTCCGCGGAAGTGGTGGAGTTCGTGCGCAGCCTGCCGCAGCGGACGACGGCGCGAGTGGTGTGCCTGCGGGGGAACCACGAAGACGCATGGTTGCGTGTGATGGCCGGCGGATGGGACGAGTTCGTGCTGCCGTCGGGCAACGGGTGCCTGTCTGCACTGCGGTCGTTCTGGAAGAGGCCGCTGCCGAAGGAGGACGAGCTGCCGGCGCGCGACGAGATCGACGCGTTGCGGATGGGCACGTTTTTCCCGGAGGACGTTGTGAGGTGGATGGAGTCGCTGGCGTACTGGTACGAGGACGACCACGCGATCTACGTGCACGCGGGATTGCCCCGAGATGGGAAGGGATTCCTGCACCCGTCGGAGGTCAAGGATCCGATGCCGCTGCTGTGGTGTCGCGACGACGAGTTCTTCAGGAACTACGCTGGGAAGCTGGTGGTGTTCGGGCACACGGTGACGGAGTTCTTGCCGCAGGAGCTGTCGAACTACACGCCCGACGACCCGAGCGATCTGTTCGCCGGGCCGTGCGTGATCGGGCTCGACACCGGAGCGGGCAAGGACGGGTTTCTGACGGCGGTGGAGCTTCCGGCGATGAACGTGTACGAGTCGCGGGAGTGACGCAGGGTGTGGGGTGAGGGGGAGGAGTCAGCCCGGGATTCCGACGGCGCGCGCGAGGAGATAGGACAGGGCGCCGATGATACCGGCCCCGGGGATGGTGAGGAGCCAGGCCCAGACGATGCGACCCGCGACGCCCCAGCGGACGGCGGAGAGCTTGCGGACGGCGCCGGTGCCGACGATGGCGCCGGTGATGGTGTGGGTGGTGGAGACGGGGACACCGAGGGCGGTGGCGAGGAACAGGGAGGCGGCGCCGCTGGTTTCGGCGCAGAACCCGCCGACCGGGGCGAGCTTGGTGATCTTCATGCCCATGGTGTG
>CAYMUE010000051.1:17706-36731 GCA_964393505.1 uncultured Polyangiaceae bacterium | reverse complement strand
GCATGGAACATGCGGCGCGAGCCACGCAACGGGGGCGGCCCCAGCCCCCTGGGTGACCTGCTGCGCAGCTTCGAGCGCGGCGAGCTCACCGCCCAGCGAGGTCCGGTCAAGCCCGAGATCTGGCAGCAGATCGTCGGCCCGCGCGTGGCCGATCGCTCGCACCCGGCAGCCCTCGATGCATCCGGAGTCCTGCTGGTTCACGTCCCCGACGCCGTTTGGGCGCAGGAGCTGTCGCTGTTGTCGGGAACCATTGTCTCGCGACTGCGCGCCCTGGGGCTGGCCGTGCAGAGCCTGCGATTCGCGATCCGCAAGCTCGCCCCTCCGAGACGAGGCGCCACGCGGTTCGAGAGACGAACGGTCGCGGCGCCGGTCGAGCTGCCGGAGGAGCTGCGCGCCCAGATCGAGAGGATCGAGGATCCCGGACTGCGCGAGGCGATGACTTCCGCGGCGTCGCGCAGCCTCGCAGAGCAGGCCGCGCAGGAGCGTCGAAGCGCGCGCCAGGCCGCAAAAGGAACTTACAAGCCGCGCAAGTGAGCGTCAGGACGTGACGAGGCGCTCGAGCCCCTCGGCGCGCTTGACGAGGAAGCGCTCGGCCGGGCCGAACTCCGGCGACTTGTCCTTCATCATCTGCACGTAGGCCTTGAGGGCGGTGATGTTCACCCCCTTAACCTTGCGGAGCGCGATGTGGAGCTCGTCGATCGTGGTGCCCGCGCACGGTCGGCCCGCGATCGCATGCAGCTCGATGACGTAGTCGACCCACTTGGGCTTCGTGGTAGCAGCAGCAAGCCTGGCACCGTAGCGACCCGCCTGCTCGAGCGTGGCGGGGTCCTCGGCGCCCTGCTTGACCAACTGCATGACGTGGTCGAGCAACGTACTGAGCAGTCGCTCGGCTTCTTCCGCACGTCCGAGAGCCAACGCTTTGTCTGCGACACCGCCGAGCAAGCGGAAGGCGTCTCGCTTGCTCGTGGTGTTACGCTCCGAGGGGGGACCGTCGGACGGCGTCACGGGAGACCCGTCGACGCGCACCGGTTGCATCGAAGTGACCGTTTCGGTGCCCACTCGCGACGACGGAGGGAGGCCCGCGATGGCCGGCCTGCGGGTGGCAGGCTGGGCCGACAGGAAGAGGTCCTGGGAGCCGATGGTGATCTTGGCGCCTTCGGTGAGACGTGTGGGGCGCTCGATGCGGACGCCGTTGACGAGGACACCGTTGCGGGAGCCGAGGTCCTCGACTTCCACGGCGGCTTCGGTGACGACGAGCAGGGCGTGCTTGCGCGACACGAGCGGGTCATCGAGGGACAGCTGGCACTCGGTGCTTCGACCGATGATGAAACGCCCGAGCGACAGCTCGAAGTCGTGCTGGAGATAGCGAAGTCGGAAGAGCATCACGGACCGGTGTTCTTCTGGATGCTGATCCCCCAGAGCTCGAGGATCGACAGCGCTTCCAAGTCGGACTGACGGAGTGTACTCCGCCTTGCCTTGGAACTGCGAATGATACTGTCAATCGCACGGTGTCCGGCAGCGTCTTCGAGACGGATCCCCTGCAGCTCGGAGACCGCCTCCGCTGGGGGAACCCGGTCGAGGGAGTCGAAGACGCCGAGCAGCCAGCAGGCCCACTGGCTGCTGCTCTGCGCGCGGGCATACTTCGCCGCGACTACCGCCAGCTTGCTGAGCTGCTCTTCGTCGACCGCCGCCTTGGCCGCGATCGTCTCCCCCAACGCGTTGGCAGACCTGCGAAGGATTCGCTCGGCATCCGCGTGGCGTCCGTTGGCGACGGCGCGCTCGAGCACGTCGGTGGCAAGCAGTAGCGCCCACGTCGAGTCGTCGGCGGCCTTCGCCCCGGTGAGCGTGGCCTCCTCCTCCAACCGCTCGAGCGATCCGCAATGCGGACAGGCGCCCATCTCTTCGGGGTACGGGAGCTTGCACCGGGCGCAGAAGGTCATGAAGCCGGTGCGTCGATTCGACGGGCCGCTGCGGTCGCTCGCAAACTTGCAGAAGACGAGCTCCTGGGTCCCGATGCGCAAGCGGTCGCCGTCCTTCAGGGGCGTAGACAGGCGAACCGGCACGCCGTTGATGCGCGAGCCGTTGCGCGAGCCAAGGTCCTCGAACGTGGCGTCGTCCCCTCGGATCGTGATGCGAGCGTGCTCGCGAGACACGAGCGGATCCTCGATGGTCACCGCGCACTCGGGGCTCCGTCCAAGCAGCGTCATCCCTGGAGCCAGGTCGACTTCCTGCATCTGGAATCGGAGTCTGTAGCGCGCCAAGGCGATTCGTCTTTCCGCGGATCCACGCCGAACCCGGTCTTCCAGCGTACCGCCCGGACAGACCCGGCGTCAAACCTGGACAGCCCTCACCGGCCAGACAGAGCGAGGGAGAGACGATTGCACGAATGCCTGGGCGCTGACGGTCGACAGTGTTGCGGCCCCGGGACGGCCATGGTCCAGGATCGGGCCATGGTGCGCGCATCGACCTTCTGGCTGCTCGGGGCTCTGGTGTTTGTGCCCGCCGCAGCGGCGACGGCGCAGCCGGTCACCGGACCGAGCCCGACTCCCGCCGGCGCGTCGTCGTCCTCGCCGCCGACCGCCGACAGCATCGATTCGGCACCCGAACAAGTCGTGTGGCTTCGCTCCGGCGCCATCCTGCGCGGTCGCATCGTGGAGTACGCCCCCGGCGAGCGCGTCGTGCTCCAGCTCGCCACCCGCGAGCTGCGAACCGTCGCCTGGACCGACATCGCTCGCGCTTCGTTCGTAGCCTCCTCGCCCCAGGTACCCGCGAGCAGTGCCCCCTCGCCAGGCGGGCGGCAGTCGGCAGAGGCACCCGCCCCCTCCGCTCCGACAGGGAGCGTGAGGTTCCGGCTCCATCCCTCGGACATGCGACTGCGACTCGAGTCGAAGTCGATGCTCGACATCGCCGAGGCCTGGACCGAGCAGTGCCGCGCGCCGTGCGATCGATGGGTGCCGGTCGAGGATCGGTCGTTCCGCGTCGGAGGAGACGGCATCCCGCCTTCGAACACGTTTCGCGTGGAAGAGGACGGGAAGGTGGCCAGGCTGGTGGTTCGCCCGGGATCGGAGCGCACGCTTGCGTGGGGACGCGGGACCTTGATCACTGGGGCCATCGTCGGACTGGCGTCGGGCGCGCTGTACGGCGCGGGGCATCTCGAGGACAGCGATCCGATGCGGGTCGCCGGGCTCGTGGGGATGGGGCTCGGAGCGGTGTCGGTGCTGGCCTCGGTGCCGCTGCTGATGAGCGGACGCACGACGGTGCGGGACTCGACGGGGCGCCACGTTGCGCGCGAGTCAACGCGCTGGCCGACGTTCTAGGTTGGAGAGTGGGACGCTGTGCCACTGCTCAGGCCGCGGCCATCGCTGCGGCTGGAGGATCGCGGCTGGGGAGCGGTGGTGGGGAAGTCAGGGGGGTGAGGGGATCGTTGCGACTCAGGGGTTGGCCTTCTCGAACTTGTCGAGGAAGGCGAGGAGCTGCTTGACGGAGTCGACGGAGACGGCGTTGTAGGCGGAGATGCGGATGCCGCCGACGGAGCGATGTCCCTTGAGGCCGACGAAGCCCGCGGCCTTGGCTTCCTTGATGAGCTTCTCCTCGTGCTGCTCGGAGGGGAGGCGGAAGACGATGTTCATGACGGAGCGCGCGTCCTTCGCGACCGGAGCGCGGAAGTACGCGGCGTGGGCGTCGAGGAAGTCGTAGGTGAGCTTCGCCTTCTCGCGGTTCCAGGTCTCGATCTGATCGAGCCCGCCGGAGTCCTTGATCCACTGCATCACGTTGCGGATGATGTAGATCCCGAAGGTGGGGCAGGTGTTGTACATCGAGTTGTCTCCCGCGTGTGTCGAGTAGCGGAAGATCTTCGGGATGTCGGTGCGCCCCTTCTCGATGAGGCTCTTGCGCGCGATGACGACGGTGACGCCCGCGGGGCCGATGTTCTTCTGGGCTCCGGCGTAGATGAGGTCGAAGCGCTTGACGTCGAACTTGCGCCACATGAAGTCGCTCGACATGTCGCAGACGAGGGGCACCGAGCCGGTCTCGGGGTACCAGTCCTTGAACTCGACGCCGTGGATGGTCTCGTTCGAGGTGAAGTGCAGATAGGCGGCGTTGGGGTCGACCTTGATCTCGTCGCGGGCGGGAAGGCGAGTGAAGGCCTTGTTGTCTTCGGTGGAGGCGGCGAGGCGGACCTTGCCGACGTTCTTGGCCTCGCCGAAGGCCTTCTGGCTCCAGGCGCCGGTGACGACGTAGTCGGCGGTCTTGTCGGCGGGCAGCAGGTTCATGGGGATCACGGCGAACTGCTGGGACGCGCCGCCCTGGAGGAAGAGGATCTGATAGTCGTCGGGGACGGCGAGCAGCTCGCGCATCAGGGCGATGGCCTGCTGGTGCACGGCATCGTAGTCCTTGCCGCGATGGCTGTGCTCGAGCAGAGACATGCCGGTGCCCTGGAAGTCGACGAACTCCTTCTGCGCTGCTTCGAGGACTGACAGAGGCAGTGCCGCAGGACCCGCGTTGAAATTGTGGACTCGCGCCATGACCTGATCTTCCTTTCCTGGGTTGGCCGAAGGGCCTCTCGCGGCTGCTTATACTTCGACCCGGTGCGTGTTGCACCCCCCAAACCCCGCCGCGCCTCCCGAGCTCATCGCTCCCCCCCCACCCCGAGGTGGGCGCGCAGCACGTCGTCGATCAGCACCCGAACGACCGCGACGTCCCCTTCCTGCACGAGCGCGTCGGCTGATGCGGTTGCGGCCGCGAGACGAGCCCGAACCGCACCAGCGAGCACCGCGCCGTGACCGCCGCAAGCGCGGCACACAATTCCCCCGCGCACCGGGTCGACATGGGACGATCGATCGGGGTCACAGGGTTTGCCGCAAACGACACACGCATGGAGCGTCAGCTCGTAGCCTAGCAGGCGGAGCAAGCGAAGGCCGAACCCCGCGACGATCGCGGCAGCGGGTGCCGCGAGGCAGGTGACGTCGAGCGAGTCGAGCAGGCCGACCAGCTCCGCCCATGCTTCGGGTTCCGACGTACGCAGCGGGAGGCCGAGACGCAGCCAGCGCAGAGCGAGACCCGCAGCCTCCATCCGCGACAGATCCTCGGTCACGCGGCGTCGCGGGGTCTCGATCGAAGAGGCGCGCAGGGCGAACAACTCGGAGGAGGGACTCTCGGCGAGCTCGACCCGGAGAGTGTGGATGGGCTCCAGGCACAGAGGAGCGCCCTTGCGGAACACGCGGGCGCGCCGAGCAAGCGCCGCAACGACACCGAAGCGCTGCGTGAAGAGGGTGACGATCGCGTCGGCTTCGGCATAAGGAACGGAGCGCACGGCGAAGGCCGACGTGACGCAGAGCGGGGAGCGGCGGGAGGAAACGATGGCTACGAGAGCAGCGCAGAGGTGGGGGCGGCGTCGTTCAACGACAGTTCCTGGGGCAGGTCGCGTCCCCGGGGCTTGAGCACGATGGACACCGCGAGGGTGAAGAGGATGAGGAGAAGCACGAAGGCGATGGCGACGCCGAATCGCCGATTGTGCGGGCGCTGAATGGGGTTGGTGAAGGGCAGGGGTGTGACCCATGCGATGCGGCGGCTCGAGGTGTAACGAGCGAGCACGTCATCGACGGGGAGAGTGACCGCGCGAGCATAGGCCTTGAGAAATCCCCGGACGAAGACTTCGCCGGGGAGGTCGTCGAACTGGTCGCTCTCGATCCGACATAGCGTGGCGGTCGGGATGCGCGTGGCGCGGGAGAGCTCTCCCACGCTCATATTGCGCTCTTCCCGGCGGCGCCTGAGGTATGTGCCGATCGACTCCATCTTACCTCCGCGGGGCTCCGACGACGCGTTCCAGAACGCCTCGCCGTGCACCGTTGGCAGTCATTTCAACCTCGCCGCAGCCGCTGCGCACTCCCGGCCCGTAGGGGTGTCGCTGCCGAGCTGCCGGCATCGTTCGAGATCGCCCTTGGCTTCGTCAGCCTCCCCCAGCCTGACGGATACGCGGGCCCGGGCGGAATAGCCGTCCTGGAGCCCTTTGCATTCCGGGCGATCGGTTTCCACGGTCCGTGTGAAGAAGTCACGGGCCGAACGGAAGTCTCCCTTCTTTTCGTAAGCCAGACCAAGTCGATAGTGGCCGACGCAGAAGTCGGGCTGCAGTGCGACGGCTTGCCGCAGCGCCTCGATGGATTTGTCCAGGTCACCCTTCATGAGGTAGGCCCAGCCAAGATTGCCCCAGGCGTTCTCCGGCGTCGTGTACTGGATGTCCTGGGTGAGCGGCACGAGAACCTTGATGGCCTCGTCGTAGCTCCCCCGATGGACCAGCACCACGCCGAGCGTGTTCTGGGCCTCGCGGAACCCGTCGCGGTTCTTGACCGCAAGACGAGCGTACTTTTCCGCCCTGTCGAGGTGGCAATCCACGTTCGAGGTTGCGCAGAAGTAAAGATAGATGAGGGAAGTAAGATGGGCAGCGTCGGCGTTGTCCGGATCGAGGTCCATCGCCTTCAAGGCGTGGGTGATCGCCGTCCGCGGCTGCTGCTGCCGCAAGAATAGATCTCGAGCGATGTCGGCCTCCGCCTCGGACTGACGCTCCGGGTCGGCGGTCGGCATGTTGGCGCCCTGAGAGCGCCCACAAGCAAGCATCAAGGGGAGAGCGGCCGCGAGCCCCAGCGCGACCCAACGCGGGCGACGAGAACAAAACAGCGACGAACAAGCGCTGCACGCGCTCGCGTCGGTCTCTCGTTCCCTGCACCACGTCATCGCCATCGCCTCGAACCACCCGGTCATCTCTGTCATGGGGTGTGCCTGAGTTTCACACCCAGACGACCGTCTCTCGGCGTAACCTACCCCCCCGACAGCGTCAACTGGGAACGTCCATCCCGCCTTTCTCTCGCAATACTTTCCGTTTTCAGATAAACTCAAGCATCTGCGAGGCATCGTCTTCCCTCTGCATTCTCCCTCACTTTTCTCGCACTCGACGCTCCGGGACGCCACTCTCGGTTCATCCGCGAAAATCGTCTCGGCATCCGCTCCCCCCCCCTTCCCTGGCGCTCCGGGTCCATGGTGACCCGCCCAAGCGCCTCCCCACCACCACCGCCCCCCCTCCCCTCACTTTGCGCGGAGGGCTCGCCACTCACGCATCTCTCCCAAGCCATTCCAAGCGCGAGCCGGATCGCTTTCGTCGATTCCCTCGCCGTTCTCCCAGGTGCTCGCTGCGACGTGCGCAGGATGCGGCCGGATTGCCAGCATCCTCGATCGCCGACGAGCCTATCCATCAGGCGATCGCGCGGACCGAAAGCGCGTAGCGCTAGGGCCGGGCCTACGAACGCGCCGCGAGCACCGGAGCTGCCTGCGCCACCGGGAATGGATGCGGTGCGGCGATCTCGATGCCCATGGATGCGCCGCGTCGAAGATGGACGCGGTGCGTTACCGCTCGGCGTGCATCGGAGGAGGAGGATTCGAGCTGTCCGCGCCGCGAATCTCTTCCTTCATCGACAGCAGCGAATGAAGCCGCGTCAGCGCGTCCATGTCGGGAATCTCGATCTGCTCGGCAACCACTCGCACGTAGTTGCCGTCCCGAAGCTGCTGCACGCTCTTTCGCACCGTCTCCACGTCGAGCCCCACTCGCGTGGCCAGATCGAGCGGGGAGACCGCGAGGGTACAGGTGTGCTTCCCCGGATGGTTGGCCTGGGCCAGCTTGTGCAGCGCATTGACGATCCGAGACTGCGTGCCTCGCATCATCATCGTCTCCACCTGATCCTCGGCGTCGCGCAGCCTGCGGACCAACTGCTGCACGACCCGGGCGGCAATCGACGGGCTCGTTTCAATCAGACGACGAAAGGTTGTCTGGTCGAGGGCCAGGGCGGTTCCATCCGTCAGGGCAAGGGCCGAGGACGTCCGCGTGGCCCCATCGACCAGGGCGGTCTCCCCGAACAGCTCTCCCGGACGGAGCGCCGTCAGGGAACGCTCGATCCCGCGCACCTTGCGCACGAGACGGACTCTCCCTTCCTGAAGGAGGTAGGCTTCGTTCGCGGCATCGCCCTCGCGGAAGATGACATCGCCCTTGCTGAAGTGTTTACCGAAGCGGGCGATCAACCGCTCGCGCTCGGCCTGACCGGCATCTTGCATCGCGTGCCCAGCTTATTCGGAAAGGCCGCCTACTGTCGACTTCGCGGGAGGTGGATGTCCGGGGGGCGCACGTAAAGCGGCTCCAGAGACTCGATGCCGTCCACCGGGTCCCGGGTCCAGGCCTCGACGGCCAACGCCGCCATCGATCGGGCGCACGGCAGATCGACGTCGGGGTGACGCAGTAGATGGGGTCGAGGCAAATCCAGCTCGTGAGCGACTTCACCGACCACGATCGGGGCCTCGAGCTCGGCAAGGGTCGAGCTTTCCATCCACGGCGCCACTTCCGCACGCGGCAGGTGCGCGGGCGCCACGATCTGCTTGCCGCACGCATCGTAGACGGCGAGGAAAACCTCGTTCTTCTTGGCGTCGAGCAACGCCACCACCGGCGCGGGGCCCTGCAGTCTCCTGGCCGCGTGGGCCATGGCCTGCAAGGAGACGATTCCGACGAGGGGAGCTCCGCAAGCGAGGGCGATCCCTTTGGCGGTGGCCATGCCGACGCGGACGCCTGTGAAGGAGCCCGGTCCCCGGCCGCAGACGATCAGGTCGAGATCGGACAGTCTCCACGCCGCGCCGGCCATCGCCTCGTCGATCATGGGCAGCAGGCGTTCCGCGTGGCGGGTCTGCTCGTGGTTGGAGGACTCTCGGACGACGACGCCGTCATTGACGGATGCGGCGATGGCAGCGCGGGTCGCGGTATCGACGACGAGGATCTTCATGGCGGCCTGGGGGTGGGGAACGGGGGGAGACCCTATCGCCGCAGGGGGGAGCCGTCTAGAAGGCAGGGGTTCAGCTCGGGACACCACCCCCGCGCCGCGGGCGCGGATCGGAGCCAGCGCGGCTTCGCGTGACCCGAACGCCGAAGCAGGAAGCGGATGCGCCGGCGGGGGCGAACTTGCGGAGCTCGACGACGGCGAGCAGGCAAGGGGTGCGTTCCAAGACGGCCTGGGCGATCCGGTCGGCGAGCATCTCTGCGAGATCGACATGGCCCACGGCGACGGTCTCACGTACGATCCCGACCAGGACGGTGAAGTCCACCCCCTTGGCGAGATCCCTCGAAGCGAGCAGTGGCGCGGTGTCGATCGCGACCTCGACATCCACCTCGATGAGCTGCCGCGTCGTGCGCTCCCAGTCATCGATGCCGATGGATGCGTCGAGGCGCATTCCGCGCGCGAAGATTCTGTCGATGGACATGGCGGACTCCGGAATCAGCGAAGGGGAGCGGTCCAGGAAGCACCCTGGCCCGGGGACTCGTCGACGGTGAGCTCGAGGCGGGAGGCGCGCGCGTGCAGAAGGTCCGGGCCGATCGCTTCAACGACCCGGTCCCACAGGAACCGGGCGAGCTGCTCGACCACGATGTTGGTCACCGGGAGCAGGAGCACGTCGCGGGAGGGCATGACGTACCGGTCGCCGCACAGCTCGAAGGCAATCGAGCGATCGTCGCGCGCGATCACGCGCAGCTCGGGCGCGTCGGCGGCAAGGAGCAGGTGTTCGCGTAGCTCGTCGCAAAGCGCAGCCAGGGTGCGCTTGACGACAGCGAAGTCGAGCATCGGCGTCCCGGCCTCCAGGGGGACTTCGACCGCGATCGCCACGTGGAAGTTGTGTCCATGCATGCGCTCCTTGGTCCCGTCGGGGAAGACGGTCATATGGGCGCAGGAGAACTTGTGCTCGTCCTTCTGGACGACGAGCTGCGCGCAGCGGGGGCCGGGATTCATGGGCGAAGCAACGTGGCACTCCGGGGTTCGGGGTGCAAGCGCAGCGAGGTTGGAGAGGAGGGACGATGCTGGGAGGCGGCGGGGTTGGTGCGAGGCCTCAAGGTCGGGGCTTCGCGAGGAGGGAGGCCCATGGTAGCCTGGGTCTGTGAGTTCGTTGCCCCGGGACGACGAAGAACGCACCGGCATGTTCAGCATCGAGGAGATGCTGCAGCAGGCGAGGCGCGATGAGCGACGGCTGACGGCCACACTGACGTGTCTGTCGGGCCGTGCGATGGGCAAGGTGTATCGGCTGACGGACGGCACGGCAGTGGTGGGGCGCTCGGAGCTGGCGTTCATCCAGATCGAAGACGACGGGATTTCGCGGCGTCACGCAGAGGTGACGCACGTGGATGGCTCGTGGGTGTTGAAGGACTTGGGCTCGACGAACGGAACGATGCACAACGGCGTGCGCGTGACGGAGCCGGTGGTGTTGAAGGACGGGGATCGGATTCGTCTGGGTCCGACGACGGCGTTGCGGTTCGACTTCCAGGACGAGCTGGAAGAGCAGATGCAGTCGCGGCTGTACGACATGGCCACGCGAGACCCGCTGACCGGCGCATACAATCGCAGGTTCTTCCACGACCGGCTCGGGGCTGAGTGGGCATGGGCCATCCGCCACCGGCGACCCTGCACGCTGGTCACGATGGACATCGATCACTTCAAGCAGATCAACGACACCTACGGGCACACGGCGGGAGACGAAGTCCTCAAGACCTTGGTGGGCGTCGTGCTCCGGACGATCCGCAAGGAGGATCTGTTCGCGCGAGTGGGGGGCGAGGAGTTCACGCTGCTGGCGCGAGCCACCACGCTCGCCGAAGGGTTGGTGCTCGGCGAGCGTGTGCGTTCCGCGGTGGAGCGCCAGGAGTTCTCCGCCGACGGGCACATCATCCCGGTGACCTTGTCGCTGGGCGTGGCGACCTCGGCGGACGCAACGGTGGAGACGCCCGATCACCTGCTCATGCGCGCCGACGAGTGGCTCTACGCTGCGAAGCAAAACGGCCGCAACCGGGTCGAGTACGCGCGCTAGCCGCCGCCGCGTTGGCGCAGCGAGGGAGTGCGACGGCGAGGCTCACATTCCGCGCGTGGCCTGTCGGCCGACGACACGGCCGAGGACGTCCACGTAGGCGGACAGGTCGTGGGAGACGCCGCGGGCCATGCGCAGGTAGATCTTGGTCATGGGCCAGGCGAGGACCGAGCCTGCGAGCACGACCCTGTACAAGTGGCGGTCGTGGGGCTCGGAGGGATCGACCTCCCACTGCCCGGAGTAGACCGAGACCAGCACCTCGCCGAGGACGGCACCCAGCAGGTAGATCTGCTTCTCGTGTTCCTCGGTGGGGATCCAGGGCCAGGGGAGTCCCGGGGGCCAGACGCCGATGAGCGGGAGGGCCCGCGTCATGTAGCGTTCGATCGCATCGATGTCGGCCAGCGAGAACGTCCCGCCCTTGTGGGATCCCGCTGAGACCTCGGATCCTTCGCTCGAGCTCCAGAAGTCCTCGGCGACGGATCGGATGTTGATCGGAACCGGCAGGGACATCGGAGTCCCGGTGTCGATGACGCAGATCGGACCTGCGTCGAGATCCCTGCGCTGCACCGAGAGCGGCGATCGTTGCGTGGTGCGCCGGCCCTGGATGATCGGGACCGTCTGCGCATCGAGGTCGACATGCTGCTGACGGTTGCTCGCCGGCTGGCGCGTGACGGAGCGAGGCGGCCGCTGCATGTGGGCGGTGGCGGCGCGATCGAAGCTCTCGACCAGTCCGGGTCCACGACCACGAACGAACGACGCGGCGATGAGCAGGGGACGCACGGAGGCGCCGGAGGGGAGCACGGCCTTGCATGCGCCGTCTTCGGCGGGGGCATCCACGGCCCGCGCATCCGACTCCTTCATCAGCACCGCGAGCAGGAATGCGGCGGCAGAGGTCGTGGCGGCGCGCTCGGCCGGCGTGACGGTTCCGCGCCCGTTGCGGAACGGCTCCAGACGCTCCTCGATGAGGATCAGGCCGCTTCGATCGAGCGGGACGGGTCCGGAAGACAGGGGCGTTCGCCCTTCGACGACGCGTTCGGCCAGATCGAGAAGCATGAGCGCCGTGGACTCGGAGGTGCCGGAGGATTCGACCTGGTGAGTCCGCGCGTACTTGAACCAATGCCGCTGCACCTCCACAGGCGGAGGGATCGCGATGGCAGTGCGCGAGGGGCGGTGGCGGTAGTCCGTGGAGAGCGGGCCGGGGCGCTCGGAAGCGATCGGCGGCGCAGGAGTCGGTCGAACAGGGGGCGGCGTCGGCACGCGAGAGCGGGGGACGTCGCCGGTGCGTGCTCGCTCGGCGCGGAGCCCGGAGAACGGCTCATGGTCGGCGGTTCTCGGGGGAGAGAGCGCAGCGGCGGGGATCGACGGAGGGGGCGGCAGGTTCCCTGCAGGGGAGAAGTCGATGGTTTCGACGGCGGGGAGCTCGTCCGCCCTGGCGACGGCGCCGGGCGCCGGAGTCGGACGCGGGCCCGCGGAGGCGATCATCGCGGGCGACGGGGGAGCGAAGCCGGGGTTGGTGCCGACGAGGGGGGGCAGCGGCGCCGGTGGACGGCTGAGTTGGGTCGGCGGAGGCGCGGGCGTGGGGGTGCGGTTGCCGGCGAGGTCCAGGGTCGAGGAAGGGGGTCGCGGAGACAGTTCGTGATCCGAACCAAGCGACACCTCTGCTGTCCGCTCGAACGCGACCGTCTCGCTCCGGCCCATCTGGACGGGTGAAGGGGCGGGGACGAACACCGCGGAAGGACGCGGCTCCTCCCCCGGAGCGGACGGCGGGAGGGCTGCAGCGTCGGGCTCAGCGGATGGCGCGGGAGCAGCCGTCGGCTCGGGCGCGGCGGGGCCATCGAGGACGCGGCGTGCGCGCGCCAGCGCTCTCGGGTTGACCGAGTGGAGCGCCTCGCGAGCGAACACTTCGGCGCGTCCACGATCGCCCGTGCGGTCGTAGAGCCAGGCGAGCAGTGCGATGGCCTCGCTGAAGTCGGGTTGTTCCGCGACCAGGGCGGTCACCTCGCGCAGGAGCTCCCTGTCCGGCCGAATGCCGAAGGATGCGTCGAACAGCGCCTGCAGGTAGCGGAACTCCGGGCGCCGACCGTACTTGTCGCGCGCCATCACCAGCTGCCGGAAGGCGGCATCGTGGTCGTGTTCGTCGATGAGGGCTTCAACGACGAGTATCTCCTGGCCGAGTTGGATCTTCGCCACGATGTCATTCCCCGAGCATGCGCTGCTGGTATTGAAGCAAACCCGGAGGGTGCGACACAACTATTCGGCGTTTTCGCCAGCCGCTCGCGGCGGAGCCGAGTGGCGATCGGGGCATTCCCGCTCAGGGCGTGGGGGGGGCTGCCACGCGCTTCAAGGCGCGCCAGAGCGCGTCCCTCCCCTCCCCTGTCTGGGCGGAGAAGCCGATGGTGGGCAGGCCGATGGTCTTGGAGACGTTCGCCACGGCGGCGGCGGCCTGGGCGCGGGAGAGCTTGTCGAGCTTGGTCGCCACGGCGAGCAACTCGAGAGCGGGCTCGATCGTTCTGGCGCCCTGTACCCATTCGATGAGCTGCAACTCCTCGTCCTCGGGGCCGCGGCGCGCATCGACGAGGACCACGAGCATGCGCAGGGACCTGCGCGAGGTGAGGTAGCCTTCGATGAGCGTGCCCCAGCTGACGCGTTCCTCGCGGGAGCGTCGCGCAAAGCCGAAGCCCGGGAGGTCGACGAGGTGAACGGTCCAACCATCGGACAGACGCGAGGCGAACACGTTGACCTGGCGGGTGCAGCCCGGGGTGGAGCTGGTGCGCACGAGGTTCCGTCGGCTAAGGAGCTGGTTGAGGAGGCTGGACTTGCCGACGTTGGATCGTCCGGCGAAAGCGATTTCGGGGGCTTCGCTCTCGGGAGCGGAGTTCCCAGGGGCCATGCCATAGAGGAAAGAGGCGTCGACGACTAGAAAAGGGCTGGGCTTCACAGGGGGGAGGGTAGAGGGTAACCGGGATGGTGGCCAGGGGGCTGGAACGTGTTGAGGCGCCGACCGGAAGCGACTACGCCTGAGCGCGGCATGCGTGTACGAGTTCTTGCAGCAACGATGACGGCGACAGCTCTCCTGACTTTCGCGGCGTGTACGCCGTCGAAGCCGCCCGAGAGCGGCGATGCTCTGCAGTACACGGAGCACGCGCGCATCGCCTACCAGCAGGCGCTGCAGACCTTCTTCGACAAGGACTGGGAGGCGGCGACCGAGCAGTTCAAGGAGATCAAGCGCAAGTACGGCCAGAGCCGGTACGGGCGCCTGGCGGAGCTTCGCCTCGCCGACATCGCATTCGAGCAGGACAAGCTCGCCGAGGCTGTCGGCGCCTACAAGGGCTTCGTGCAGGCGCACCGCAACGATCCCGACGTGAGCTACGCGCAGTACCGGGTTTGCAAGGCGCTGTTCCTGCAGGTCAGCGAGACGCTGCTCCTGCCGCCCCAGGAGGAGCGGGACCAGGCCAACGTGCGCGAGGCGTACATCGAGCTGCGTCGCTTCCGCAAGGAGCACCCACAGAGCAAGCACACGCCGGAGATCGCCTACATGCTCGAGACGGTCACGGGGCGGCTGGTACGCCACGAGCTGTATGTGGCGCGCTTCTACCTGAACGAAGACAACTTCGAGGCGGCGGTGAGCCGGGTGCAGTACGCGCTGCGCAACTTCGACGGATCGGGCCTGGAGCCCGAGGCGATCGTGCTGCTCGGTGAGACCTACCTCAAGATGAAGAAGAACCAGGAGGCGCGCGAGGCGTTCCGCCGTGTGCTCGCTTCCTACCCCGAGAGCCCGTTCTCGACGCCTGCGAAGAAGTTCCTCCAGCACATGGATGCGACGGGAAGGTGAACATGGCCGAACCCACGCCCACAGCCGAGCTCAACGCCGTGCCGCCGACGGTGCTGGTGGTCGATGACGAGAAGAACATCCGGCTGACGCTGCGGATGGTATTGACGGGAGAGGGGTATCAGGTGGTGGACGGGGCCACGGCGGAGGAAGGCCTCGCGGTGCTGGCGCGCTCGGATACGCCGGTGGACCTGGCGATTCTGGATGTGAAGCTGCCGGGGATGTCGGGGCTCGACATGCTGGAGCGGATCCGCAAGGACGACGCGACGCGCGAGCTGCCGGTGATCGTGATCAGCGGGCACGCGACAGTGCACGACGCGGTGCAGGCGATCAAGCTGGGGGCGAGCGACTTCTTCGAGAAGCCCTTGAACCGGGAGCGCGTCCTGGTCAGCGTGGGCAACGTGCTTCGAACGGCGCGCCTCGCGCGCACGGTCGAGGACATGCGCCAGCAGATCCAGGCGCGCTACGAGATGATCGGCACCAGCCCGGTCATGAAGAAGCTCTACACCGAGATCGATCGCGTCGCCCCGACCAAGGCGAGCGTGCTGATCACCGGCGAGAGCGGCACCGGCAAGGAGCTCGTCAGCCGCGCCATCCACCGCCTGAGCCCGCGCGCCGAGATGCCCTTCGTCAAGGTCAACTGCGCGGCCATCCCCCGCGAGCTCATCGAGAGCGAGCTGTTCGGCCACGAGAAGGGCTCCTTCACCGGCGCGCAGTCACGCAAGCGCGGGTTCTTCGAGCAGTCCCACGGCGGCACGCTCTTCCTCGACGAAATCGGCGACATGGACCTCACCGCCCAGGCCAAGGTGCTCCGCGCCCTGCAGTCCGGGGAAATCTCCCGCGTCGGCAGCGAGCACCTCATCCATGTCGACGTCCGCGTGCTCGCCGCCACCAACAAAGACCTCGGCAAGGAGGTCGCCGCAGGTCGCTTCCGCGAGGACCTTTACTTCCGCCTCAACGTCTTCCCGATCCGTTGCCCGGCCTTGCGCGAGCGTCTCGACGACGTGCATCCCATGAGCGACGCGTTCGTGGAGGCGTTCTGCAGCGAGAACGGCCTGCGCACCAAGAAGATCGACCCGGTAGTGTACTCTGCCCTGCAGTCGCGCAAGTGGCCCGGCAACGTCCGCGAGCTCAAAAACGTCATCGAGCGCGCCGCCATCCTCTCGTCCGACATCATTACGATCGCGGACTTGCCCGAGGATCCCCACGCCAACCCATTCGAAGACGACGTGGCCGACACGGAGCTCGACACCGGAACCGATCCCCACCTCTCCGCCCACGAGGCGACTCCGTCGGAGCCCCCGCGCATGGACGGCCCCCCACGTCTCACCCTGCGCGACTTCCGGGAGCAGGCGGAGCGCAAGTACATCGTGGAGACGCTGCGTTCGTTCGACTGGAACATCTCGAGGACGGCGATCGCTCTGGGGGTCGAGAGGACGAACCTGCACAAGAAGATCCGGGGCTACGGCATCGCGCGTGGCGAGTAGTCGGCTTGCTCGTGAACGGGCGGAGGACATGGCGCAGGCAGTGCACATCTTCGGACTGACGGGAGGCATTGCCTGCGGCAAGAGCACGGTGGCCCAGTGCTTCCGAGCGCGCGGCGTGGGTGTGGTGGACGCTGACAGCGAGGCGCGCCGCGTGGTCGAGCCGGGGAGCGAAGGGCTCGCGGAGATCGTGCGGGTCTTCGGGGAGGGCGTGCTGTCGTCCGACGGGACGCTCGATCGCAGGAAGCTCGGGGCGAGGGTGTTCGCCGACGCCGCGGAGCGGCGCGAGCTCGAGGGGATCACGCACCCGCGAATCCGCGCCGCATCGATGGAGCGCGCGAGGCAGCTTCTGGAGCAGGGTCACCGGCTCGTGGCCTACGAGGCGGCGCTGCTCGTGGAGGTGGGGCAGGCAGACGACTTCCGTCCGCTCGTGGTCGTGGTGGCAACGGAGGCGGAGCAGCTCGCGCGGCTGATGGCTCGCGGCGGGATCGACGAAACCCAGGCTCGCGCGCGCCTTGCGGCGCAGATGCCGCTGCGCGACAAGGTCGCCGTCGCCGACCACGTGATCGACACCTCGTGCGAGATCGCTCTGGTCCACGACAGGGCCGATGCCGTGCTCAATCGGCTGTGCGACGCCCTCGGCCTGGAGCGGGGCGACCTCGGACCGCGCTAGGGGTCAATCCCGCGCGGCCCGCGCCCTCAGCAACTCCTCGGCGGTCTGCAACGAGGCCTGCGTGATGCGGGCGCCCGAGAGCATGCGCGCCACCTCCCGCGTGCGCGCCTTGGCCGTGAGCCGTCGCACCTGCGAGGTCGCCACCTCGCCATCCTGCGCCTTCTCCACTACGAAGTGAGCGTCGGCCAGGGCCGCGATCGGTGCCAGGTGCGTGATGCAGAAGACCTGCCGGTGGCGTGCGATGTCCGCCAGCGCGCGACCGATGCACTCCGCGATCGCCCCCCCCACCCCGGTGTCCACCTCGTCGAACACGTGCAGGCCTGCGGGCCCGTTCGATGCGAGCACCCGCTTGAGGGCCAGCAGCGCGCGAGAAAGTTCGCCACCCGACGCGATCTTCCGGAGCGGGCGCGGTGGGATCCCCTTGTTTGGTGCGATGAGGAACTCCACCCGGTCGATCCCGTCGCGGGAGAGACGCGCGCCGTCCACTGCCAGAGAGTCCCGGGCGCCGTCGAGCGGCGCCACGTCTACCACGACCGTGGCGCTCCCCATGCCGAGCAACGAGAGCTCCGCGCCGATCGCCGCACCGAGACGCCCCGCGGCGTTCTTGCGCTGCTCGGACAGCCGCCGGGCGGCCTCGGCCGCAGACGCCAGCCTTGCGCCGAGTTCCTCGCGCAGCCGCTCCAGATCCTCGTCGGCTCCCTGTAGCTCCTCGAGCTCCCGGGCGAGTCGCGCGCGCGCTTCGACGGCATCGGATTCGGTCGGGCCGTGCGTTCGCAGCAGCCGTTCGATGCGAAACAGGCGCTCCTCGACCTCGTCGAGCCGCTGGGGATCGTTCTGGATGTGCTCCGCGTGCCGCGTCAGATCGCGCCCGGCCTCCTCGAGCGCGCCGAGAGCGGATTCCACGAGGGCCAGGGGCTGCCCGAACCAAGGGTCAAGCGAGGCCGAGCTTCCGAGGTCCGCCGCGATGCGACGCAGCTCGTCGCACATGCTCGGATCGGACTCGGTGAGACGGCCAGCGGCCGAGCGGGCCGCGTCGCCCAGACGCGCGGCGCTGCGGAGTCGGAGTCGCTCGGCCTTGAGCTCTTCCATCTCGCCGGCGCGCGGGGCGACCTCGTCGAGGTCCGCGAGCTGGAACCGCAGGAACGCATCCCGCTCGGAGCGCGTGCGGAGCCGCTGCTCCAGGGAAGCGACGCGAGCGGCGGTTTCGTGGAGAGAGTCGTAGCAGGCGGCGACCGACTGCTTGGGGGCGTCGAGGCCCCCGAAGGCGTCGAGGTAGGCGAGGTGGGTGGCCGGATCGGTGAGGGACACGCTCTCGTGTTGGGAGGCGATGTCGGCGAGATCGGGCGCGAGGGCGACGAGCTCGGCGGCAGTGCAGAGGCGTCCGTTGAGGTAAGTGCGAGAGCGTCCGGAGGCTTGGATGACACGGCGGACGATCAGCTCGGAGCCGGACAGGACGCCGGAAGATTCGAGGCGCTGCAGGACGGCGGGGGAATCGGAGATGTCGAACAGGGCCTCAACCTCGGCCTCGTCGGAGCCTGGCCGGATCTGGTCCGTGCTTGCGCGGCCGCCAAGCACGAGGTTCAGGGCGCCGACGATCACGGACTTGCCCGCGCCGGTCTCGCCGGTGAGGGCGTTGAAGCCGGGCTCGAGGGTAATTTCGAGGCGGGACAGCAGCAGCAGGTCGCGTACGCGCAGCTCACAAAGCATGGGGCACGCCAGGATTCGGGGGGACCGCGGCCAAGTCAAGGGGGAGCTTTGTTCGTGAAGCGGCGTCACGGATGCGTCACGGCTTCTTGACGCGCGCGGTGCCGGGGAACTAGTGTCGCCTCGCGGCGGCGTTGTATCGACTGATTCGGTCGCCGTCGAAAATACACCGAAGAACACTGGCCTTCCAACTCCGGCATCGTCCATGGCGGTTCGCAAAGCTCGCAAATCCCCCCCGAAACGACCCACGGCCAAGAAAGCGGCCCGGACCGCGACCAGGTCAAGCAAACGCCCGAAGCCGGCGCGCGCGAAGGCCGAGAAACCGCGCAAGAAGAAGCCCGCGGCGAAGCCGGCCAAGCCCAAGAAGAGCGCTCGCTCGAAGGCCAGGGCTCCGGTGCGCAAGGCCAAGGCTCCGGTGCGCAAGGCCAAGGCTCCGGTGCGCAAGGCCAAGGCTCCGGTGCGC
>CAYMUE010000051.1:0-17606 GCA_964393505.1 uncultured Polyangiaceae bacterium | reverse complement strand
AACGCCAAAGCTCCGGCGCGCAAGGCCAAAGCTCCGGTGCGCAAGGCCAAAGCTCCGGTGCGCAAGGCCAAAGCTCCGGTGCGCAAGGCCAAGGCCGCGACGCGCGTCACGCAGAAGCTGACCCGGGCCCCCGCTCGCGGAAAGAAGCCCCTGGCGGCGCGCAAGCCGCAGCGCCTCGCGGACCTGCGCGAAGAGCGCCGCAAGCGGCGTCTCGCGGAGAAGGAGTCGCGCCGCGCGCAGAAGCTCAAGGCCGAGAAGCTCAAGGCCGCGAAGAGACTCAAGGCCGAGAAGCTCAAGGGGGCTCAGCGGCTCAAGGCTGAGAAGAAGCTCAAGGCCGAGAGGACCCTGGCCGAGAAGAGGGCCCGGGCCGAGCGGCTCAAGGCCGAGAAGAAGGCCAAGGCCGACAAGCTCAAGGCCGAGAAGCTGGCCAAGATCGAGAAGCTCAAGGCCGAGAAGCAGCGCGAGGCCGAGAAGCGCGAGGCCGAACGGCAGCAGGCTGCAGCAGCCAAGAAGGCTTCGCGCGAGAATGCGAAGGCCGGCCTGTCTTCCCAGCAGCGCCCCTCCCATCCGGGAGCGCCCCTGGACCGCAAGTCAACCCCCGGCGCCGCCAGGACACTGTCCGGAAAGACCGCTCCGCCGCCGAAGGGCGGCTCAGGAGCACCGTCGCGCCGCGAGTCGGAACGCCCTTCGTCGGCCAAGTCGCAGTCGCAGCCCCCCGGTCGGATGCGCGCGCCGCTGATGCGCGCGCCCGCGGTCGTGATTCCGAAGGAGCCGCCGCGACCGCCGATCGAAGAGCGCGCGACCTCCGTGGAGAAGCGCCTGCAGGAGCAGCCTCCGGAGGTTCTCCGGGAGTACGAGGAGCGGCTGTTCATGTCGTGGATCCACCACGACAGCGCGCTGGAAGGCGTGGTGTACACGTTCCAGGAGCTGCAGATGGCTGTGGACCCGGCGATAACGGTGGTGCCGGACTCCAGCATCCAGCCGATCTGCGACGAGATCCGACGCCACAAGCAGGCGATCGACTTCGTCCGAGAGCAGGCGAAGCTCAAGGAGCCGGTGAGCGCCGATCTGGTGAAACGGATCTTCCTGTTGCTGCACCCGGAAGAGGGGGATCTCAAGACGGTCAAGTACCGCAAGGACATCCCGCAGCACCGTCTGTACTTCCACGAATACGCGGCGCCCGACAAGATCGCGTACGGTGTACGGCAGGTGGTGGAGTGGATCAACGATCCGGAGACGGCGCGGACGCGCGGTGCGCTGCGGATCGCGGCGCGAGCGCACTACGACTTCATCCGAATCTTCCCCTTCCAGAGCGACAGCGGGAAGGTGGCGCGGCTGCTGATGAACTACGTGCTGATGCTCGCGGGGTTCCCGCCGGCGATCATCCATTCGACGGAGCGGCAGCGCTACTACGAGGCGTTGAAGGGCTCTCCGCTCGCGATCCTCCACATGGTGACCGAAGCGCTCGAGAACTCGGTGGCGAGCATCGAGAAGTTCCTCAACGAGCGCACGACGCGCGTTCGCTCATTCGTCTCCTGACTTCCCTTCCCGCGCGCGTCCGCGTCGAAAACAGTCCCCGACCCCACGGAACGCTTGACAAGTAGTCCCCATTGCGTCAGGTTCTGCCCCCTTCCCGGCGGACCCCGCCGGCAACCAGGATCACGAAATATGGCTCGCAGCGAAATCACCGGTAAGCGCCGCCTCCTGGCGAACAACGTCTCGCACTCGAACATCAAGACCAAGCGTTGGCAGATGGCCAACGTGCAGGAGCGGAGGCTCTGGGTCCCCGAGCTCAATCGCTTCGTGCGTCTCCACGTGACGACCCGTGACCTTCGCTCCATCGATCGCATGGGCCTGCTGGCGTACGTCAAGAAGTACGGTCTCCAGGACTAGCTCCCTCCGCGCTTGCACCCACGCCTCGCGACGCCCGACAGCGTCGCGTTGGCTATTCCATCTTCCCGCTCTCGCCTCGTACGCGCAACCAACCCATCGTGCTCCGACACGTCTGCCGTCTTCACGCGCGCGGCCCCCTCCTCGAAATCTGACACGTTTGAGTTCGCCGCACGCGGGGACTCAATGTTCGTGATCCGACACGTTCCAGCTCGCCGCGCCCACGCGGCCGCCGTCGCTCGTATGACTCAGAACGTGAACTGAAGGGTCCTGGGGGCGGTCGTCGGAGACGATGGACGAATGATCGCGAGCGCAGCCCGGGCGCCGAGGGCCAACGCCTGGCGGCGCAGCCACTGATCGAACTCGAGGCTCTCACGCAACGCAGCGTCGGCAAGCTCGTCAGTGAAGTCCCTCGCGGAGTCGATCGCGATGGCTGCGACCGGCAGCGTCGAGTCGAGCATCATGGCGACGGGGGCCGGTACGGGCACGGGCGTTCCGGGGGACACGCGAGGGACGCCGCGCAAGACGGGGACAGCGATCCGCGGGGCGGCGAGCTGCAGGGGCTCGATGGCAACCGGAGAGGGGTCGAGGGCGACATGGAGCACGGCCAGCACGGCCGAGGAGTCGCAGACGCAAGCGAGCAACGAGCGCAGCTCGAAGGGCGGCGCCACGGGGGTGTCGCGAAGCACCAGTGCCCCGCGCCGCTCGTGCGGACGTCCGACGCACGCTGAGGCGTGCTCGAGGTCCTCGAGGGTCAGGTTGCCCCCTTGCGGTCTGCCGGCAACATCGAGCAAGGGGCGTGCGAGAGACGGCTCTCGGACGGCCACGGGTCCCACCGCGCCGACGCGCCTGAGCAGGGTCGCGCGCACGGAGGCGCCGGCCGCCTGGGCCATCCGGGAAGCCATGGCGGCGATCTCGCCCAGGGACAGGCGGCCGTCCTGCGCATGCGCTGCGGCAATGGCCGCGATGGATCCCGGCGCACCCACGCGCGCAGCGTCGGGCACCGGCGTGTCACCCTGGAAGCCCCGGGGCCTCGGCACACCGCGCCCCGGCTGCAGCACCGAACCGTCATACGCGTGGAGCCCCACCCCCGGGCCCGCAACCATCAAGTGCAACGGAGCGAGCAGCGCCTCCGGAAAGACCGCCGCCGCTGCGAACCACGCGGCGATGCACGCGTCGGCTGCGGAGCCCCCCTTCTGCAGAACCGCCGTGGCCAGGTCGACCATCCGGCCGTCGGACGCGACGGCTCCGGACGCTCCGCGGGCAGTCATTCCTGCTCCTCGTCCTCTGCGGCGAGAGGCAGCGCGGCAGCGCGTTGACGCGGGGCGCGCGGGCTCGACGCGTCGCCGTGAAGAAGCGCCTCGCGCACGGAACGGGCCACCTGCACCGCACCGTCGGTCTCGATGACCACGAACACGTCCCGCCGCCCGCGCAGGCTCTCCACGACCGCGTCGAGACGTCGCGCCGACAACCTGCGGCTGTCGCCGAGGCCGCGAAGCCGCGTGTAGGCGACGGAGCCCGGAGCGAGCGGCTCGCGGGCGGCGTCACCCACCAGCACGATCTTGCTGGCGGCGGCGACGGCGCGAGCGTCCTCGAGCTCCCACAGGCCCGAGGGCTCCCACGCGATGCGCACGACATCGTTCGGAATACGACCTATCAACTCCTGCAGCTTCTTGCGGTTCGAGGTCGTCGGCGTGACCGACGGCGGCGTCGCCACGAGCATGACGGGAGACTGCAGGATGCGAGCGACTTCGAGGGAATGTTCGAGGGCCTGGGAGGCAGCGCGGTCGCCGCGCAACTCGCCGACGATCGGCGGCAGCACGACGCTGAAGACAAAGGCCGCGGGGACCGACTCGCGCCACTTCTTCAGAATGCTGGGACGGATGGGAGCCGCCGGGTCGGGGCGGACTTCAACGAGGTCGAAGCGCTTCGCGTACAGGTCGAGGCGCCCCTGAACCGATCTTCTGCCAATGTTCACGCGGGCCATGGGGGGAGAGCCTTTTGCCATCCCTTGGAGCGGAGCGAAAGGGGAAGACGACATGATCGCTGCGGGAAGGCGATCACGATATCGGACGGGGCGATGCGGACAGCAAGGCGCAGCGGCGGGCCGCCTCTTCGATGGGCGTCGATACCTGCCATTTGCGCGCAGGACGCAACACGAGGAGGGAGAACCGGGAGTCCCCGGGGCACACAACCTTGGATGAACGGAGACCGCAGGGATCAGAAGGTGCCGGGAGAGGCCGGATTGATGTTCCAATTCCAGGCGTCGAGCAGGACCAGCGAATCCCACGCGTTGTCAGAGGTGTCCCACAACGCGATACGGATCGTCATGATCTGCCCGGGCGCCACGTTGCCCACCGTCGCGAGCCAGCCCGTGCTGCCGCCAAGCAGGTTGCTCGTGCCGCAGCCTCCCACGCTCGTGTCGTCGAAGCCCGTCCCCTTCAGGTAGGTCGCCCCGTTGAGACACGGCGCGTAGCCGCTCACGCCCCCCGAGCAGCCGATCTCGCCCTTCTGGCAGACGCTGAACAGCCCCTGCGCATCGGGGTCCATGGCGAGGTTCACGCCGACCGGGATCGTCTTGGGAGGATTGTTCACGCGGAACACGGCGAGGTTCTTGTCCGACGGGTTCGGCCACTGCGGAGGCGGCGAGTCCACCAGCACCACGTAGAAGTCGTTGAACTGCGTGCAGACGTACTCCGGGAACTCCGCGGAGAAGAACCACGACAGCAGCGAGAACGACTTCGCGTTCGTCGGGACGCGAATCCGCAACGTGAGCATCACCGAGTCGTTGGCCGTCGTGCCGCTCGGCTCAGGACACCCCGGAGCGTTCGGCAACTGGTAGTTGTGCGCCGCAAACCAGTCCGCAGGGAAGCTGCTGCTCGTTCCGATAGTCGCGCCCGGCTGGAAGATCGAATACGACGGGTTCGTCTGGTTCACCGAAGCGGCATTGCCCGAGGACAACACCGCGAGACGCCCACCGCGATAGGGCGTGATCGCATCACCAAATCCGGACCGCACCGATCGGCTCACGCTCGCCGCCGCCGGCAGCAGCGTCTTGCCATCCGCCAGCGTCAGTCGCCCGTCGATCACTCCCCACTTGCGCGTCGGCAGCGGCTCGTACTCCTTCGTCATCTGACACAGCTCGATCGCCCGCGCATAGTCGATCGGATCCGATGTGTTCGAGTTGTTGATGAAGCCGTCGCAGTTCGCCGTGACGTTGTCGGTCGCGCCGTCGCAGTCGTCATCGACGCTGTTGCCGATGTGCTCGTAGGCGCCCGGGTTGACGAGCTTCGGCTCGGTCGAGCACGCCCCCGGCGAGTCGCAGCAATCGCCGGTCGTGACCGTCCACCCATCACCGTCGCAGTCGTCGGTGGGGCCACCGACACAGACCGGCGAACCGCCGGCGCCGGCCATGCCTCCGGAACCGCCGATGCCACCCGTGCCCCCGGCGCCCGCGCCACCGCCGTAGCCCGCGCCACCGCCGTAGCCCGCGCCACCGCCGTAACCGCCCCAACCGCCGGTGCCGCCATAGCCACCCCAACCGCCGGTGCCGCCATAGCCACCCCAACCGCCGATGCCGCCAGTGCCGGCTCCGCCGCCGAACCCGCCCCAGCCGCCGGACCCGCCCGTGCCTCCTACGCAGGTCCCCGGGGAGTCCGGGATCCCGCAAATCGCGCCGCAAGGACACACCCAAGCGCCCGCGCACATCTGACCGTAGGCACACTCGTCGTCGTGCCAGCAATAGCCGGGCACGTGGGTCTTGCAGACGTTGTTGACGCAGTGATTCGGGCCTCCGCCGCACGAAGCGTCGGTATTGCAGCACATCGGTGCGCCACCGGTTCCGCCACCCCAGCCACCGGTGCCGCTGTAGCCACCCCAGCCGCCGCCGCCATAGCCGCCGGTGCCGCTGTAGCCACCCCAGCCGCCGCCGCCATAGCCGCCGGTGCCGCTGTAGCCCCCCCAGCCGCCACCGCCATAGCCACCACCGGTGCCGCTGTAGCCTCCCCAGCCGCCGGTGCCGCTGTAGCCTCCGGCGCCTCCTTTGCCCGAAGCGCCACCCTTGCCACCGATGCCGGAGTCCGGCTTTGTGCCACCTTGGCCCAACAGCGAAGGGTCGAGGTCATCCCATTCGACTTCGGATCGTCCGCAAGAGGCATTGGAGAGGGCAAGAAGGGCAACGGATCCGACGAAGAGAACAAGGGCTTTCGGCTGACGCATCGAGCGACCTCCAGGAGAGACGGGCCCCGGCAGTGGCACAGGCGGTGATCATACAGCAGATGTCGTGCCATGCCCACGTTGTGGATCATGCGAAGCGTGCGAGGCTCGGGCGTGCGGGCGTTGACGGTGGGCGTGCGGGGATTGGCTGCATGGATCGACGGGCACGGAGACTCCACGTCGCGAGACGAGGAGAGGACGGGGAGAGCGCGACGTCCCCGAGCCGGGAGCCGCCGCGGACCACTGTGAAGAATCAGCGGTCCGGGCCCTCACCCCAGAAGTTCACGTCGACCGACTCGGCGTGCTCGCCGTAGGAGCGCACGTCCTCCGCGGTGATGAAGTAGGTTGCGTGATGACCGAAGACGCGAGAGAAGGCGACGGTTCCGCTGGCTCCTGCGGTGGACAGGAAGGAGATTTGGGCGAGGTTCTCATCGCGTGCCGAGGTGAGGGACACACCGCAGACGGGACAGCTGAAGAGGACCTTGTCCTTCTTGCGGAGCTGGAAGCCCTCGGGGACGATGACGTCGTAGTTTCCAGGCTGGGGGCTGAAGAGGAGGAGGGCCTTTCGGCCGTCGACTTCGGCGCGCAGCACGATTTTGGTCCCGGGGTTGAGCACAGCCTTGCAGTGCGGGCACTGATAGGAACGTCTCATCGCTAGCCTCCCTGATCGCGATACGGACCTCCATGCTAACAGAAGCTGAGATGCCGAGGGCGCTCAACGGGGAGTGAGGATGCGGGAGGCCTCGATGGTCTCGTCCCACTCGGGACCGAAGCCGTCGTAGTGGACGCGGTAGCGCTCGCCGCCGAGGACCTGGATGATCGTGGCGGAGTAGGGTTTTCCATGCCACTGGACCCGGACACGCGTGCCTTCGCGGAAGCGGGACGGGGCGCCGACGGCAGCGGAATGGGAGGAAGCCGGGGCGCCACCTCGCTTGAGCACCTTCTCGGGCGGTGGGGGAGCGAGGATGGGCCCTTTGACGCGTCCCTTGATGCGGGTCTGGTTGACGTTCTCGTCCCAGATGCGGTCGTAGCCGTCGTAGTGGACGCGGAAGCGGGCAGGGCCCTCGATGGCGACGATGACGGCGGGGTAGTCGTTGCCCTCCCATTCGACGAGGACGTGATCGCCCACGACATAGGAATCCTTGCAGGCGGGGAGGGTGGCGACGGAGGAGAGCGCGAGGGCAACGGCGACGGGGCGAAGGAAGCGCAGGAGGGAGGAGGACGGACGATCCATGGGCAGGGAGGGGGTGAGGCGTGGAAGCGTGCGTGTCACTCGCTGGCCGACGGGGGCGGGATGGAGGAGACATTGCTGGAGCCGGCAGCGGGTCGCCAGCCGAAGGGTTCGATATTGTCGCGACGCTCGTTGACCCATCGACGGACCCGCTCGCGCGTGGAGCGGTAGGCCCACTGGAGGATCTCGCGTCGCGCCGTGAAGCTTGCTGCATTCTGGAGGAAGCGCACCGCGTCGGAAGGGTCGGGCTCAATCAGGAGCAGCTCGAGGTCTTCGCGACCGCGCGCCCGCTCGACGGCATCGTGGAGACGAGCGTGAGAGCCGCTTCGGACGGCCTGGTTGTAGACCCACATCATGCCCTTGTCGCGGAGGCTCGAGGCGGTTCCATGGCCGGAGGGGACAGCGGAAGCGACGGTGCGAACGGGGACGTTAGGGTTGACGATGACGACGAGTCTGGCTCCGCGCTGGACGACGGTGTCGATGGCGTCGAAGCGGCCGACGGTGCCATCGACGTAGTAGCGACCGCCAACACGGACGGGGGAATAGAAGAGCGGCAGGGCCATGGATGCTGCGCAGGCGAGGGAGACCGGGACATGGTCGAAGCCGGGCGCGCCGAAGAGCGCGAGCTCACCGGAGTCGAGGTCGCTAGCGGAGACGAGCAGCTCCCGGTTGAGCGCGCGGAAGGAGTTGGGGATGCCGCGGCGCAGGAAGAAGTCGGACAGGAAGGTTTCGAATCGGTCGAGGGTGAAGAGGCCTGCGGGCAGGGCATCGTAGAAGCGGTCGAGCTGTTCCCAGAGATCCGCGGGAGCGGGGGCGGGCGTGCGTGCGATGAGGGAGGCGAGGCCTCGACGCAGCGCGAAGCCTGCCGAGGAGAAGGTGCGACGCCACTCGTCGAGATCGAGGCTGAGCATGTGGCCGCGCTCGAGCGGGAAGAAGTTGTCGGCGGGGTCGAGCAGCGCGCGGTACATGCGTCGGACGCCGACGCCACCGGCGAGGGTCGAGGCGACGGTGGCGCCGGAGGATGCGCCGAAGACGATGTCGAAGGAGATGCCTTCGACGAAGTCCTCGAGGGCGGCGAGAGCACCGACCTGATAGAGGCCTCCGGTGACGCCGCCGCCGGTGAGGCAGAGGGCGGTCTTCGGGGCTGGGTTCATGCGAGGTCCTCCTGGCGGGCGCGAAGGGCCGTCCCGCTGCGCGCGGCGACCCAGACGAAGGCTGCGGTGAACATGAGCGTGCCGGCGATGCCGCCGACGGCCCACGGGACGGGGAGCGGAGAGGTTTCGGGCTCCAGATTGATCGTTCCACGAACGAGTTCGAACACGACCACGCCGTTGAAGGCCATATGGGCGACGAGGGACGGGAGGAGCGAGCCGCTGGAGGAGCGCAGGAGCCCGAGGAACATGCCGATCATGAAGATGGGGAGCATGGACCTGGGATCGACGTGACCGATGGCGAAGAGCAGTGCGACGACGGGGACGACGCGGGCATCGGTGTGGAGCTTGCGCAGGCTGCGCTGCAGGGCGCCGCGGAAGAAGAGCTCCTCGATGAGGGGTCCCAGGGCGGCGACGACGAGGGGGACGAGGATGCGTCGGGAGGTTGTGTCGATCCGGAAGGTGGCGATCTGGTCGAGGATGATGTCCGGGGGGGTGGGCCAGCGGCGCTCGATGGCGCGGCGGACGATCTCGGCGGGGATTTGCAGGCAGACGCCGACGGCGGCGCCGAGCAGGTAGAGCAGCGGGTGGGTCTTGCGGACGCCGAGCAGGTCCGCGAGGTTCTGCTGTCCGGCGTGCGTGCGAGCGATCAGGAAGACGCACAGCAGGTAGGCAGCGGCCGTGCAGCCGAGGCCGTTGACGAGATCGGTCGAGGCGCCGGGACGCAGCGAGTGGGTGAGGAACAGCAGCAGGATCGTCAGGCCGGTGGCGAGCGACGCCCAGAGCGCCGCGAACGGGAGCGTCATGGGACGCTCCTCGGGAGGGGCGTTGCTCGGTCTGCCTTCGTCTTCCGGATCCTCGAACACTGGTCCCAGGTCCATATCACAGCGGCGCAAGCGGGAAAGTTCCCGGCAGGAGTTTGGGGTTCTTCTGGGGAGGAAGTCGAGCCGAGGGCGGCCGGATCAGGCGTTGCGCAGGTGGGGGGGCACACCGCGCTTGACGACGGTATCGCGTGCGAAGCGGGAGTCCGGGTTGAGGTGGTCGAGGGTGAAGTGGACGCCGCGGCTCTCGGCCCGCGACGCGGCGGAGGAGACGATGAGCTCGGCGGTGGTGGCGATGTTGCGCAGCTCGAGCAAGTCGCGGGTGAGCAGGAAGCGCCAGTAGTACTCCTGGATCTCCTCCTGGAGCAGGGCGATCCGATGGGCGGCGCGCCGGAGGCGGGAGCTGGAGCGGACGATCCCGACATAGTTCCACATGAACCTGCGGAGCTCGTCCCAGTTCTGGGTGACGATGACCTTCTCATCGGAGGGGACGGCGTCACCGACCTCCCATTCGGGGACGGCGGGGGGAGGGCCGCTGCGGAGCTCGTCGATGAGCTCGCGGGACTTGAGAGCTGCGCGATGACCGAGGACGAGGCCCTCGAGCAGGGAGTTGGAGGCGAGCCGGTTGGCGCCGTGCAGGCCGGTGCAGCCGACCTCACCGATGGCCCACAGGCCGGGGATGGTGGTGCGCCCGTACAGATCGGTCGTGATGCCGCCGCACATGTAGTGGGCGGCAGGGACGACGGGGATGGGCTGGGTGGTGATATCGAGGCCCCACTTGAGGCACTCGGCGTGGATGCCGGGGAAGCGTTCTCGCACGAAGGACGCAGGGCGGTGAGAGATGTCGAGCAGGACGAACTCGGAGCCGGTGCGTTTCATTTCGAAGTCGATGGAGCGCGCGACGATGTCGCGGGGGGCGAGATCGGCCCGGGGATGATGGCGCGACATGAACTTGTCGCCGTCGGCGAGGCTGAGCGTGGCGCCTTCCCCGCGCAGCGCCTCGCTGATGAGGAAGCGCTTGGCGCGCGGGTGGTACAGGCAGGTGGGATGGAACTGGTAGAACTCCATGTTCGCGATCTCTGCGCCCGCCCGGTAGGCCATGGCGACGCCGTCGCCGGTCGCGATATCGGGATTCGACGTGTAGAGGTAGACCTTGCCCGCGCCCCCGGTAGCGAGGACGGTGGAGCGGGCCAGGAGCCGCAAGACGTGCTCTCCGGATGCATCGAGGACGTAGGCACCGACGCACGTCTCGGGGCCGCCGTACTTGCTGGCCATGATGAGGTCGATGGCGGCATGGTTGTCGAGGAGACGAACGTTGGGGCGCTCGCGGAGAGCGGAGAGCAGCGCTCGGACGATCTCGCGTCCTGTCATGTCGGCGGCGTGAGCGACGCGACGGGCGCTGTGGCCACCCTCGCGCCCGAGATCGAGGTCGATGCCTTCGTCGCGGCCGTGGTGCGCGGAGGCTTTTCCCGAAAAGCGCGCGCCGAGATCGAGCAGCCAGCGAATGCGCCCGGGGCCTTCGCGCACACAGACATCGACGGCCATCTCGTGGCACAGGCCGGCTCCGGCGACGAGCGTGTCCTTGATATGGGACTCGAAGGTGTCGTCCTCGGCGAGGACGCTGGCGACTCCCCCTTGCGCGTATTGGGTGTTGGACTCGTCGAGGGCGCGCTTGGTCACGAGGATGACTTCGCCGTGTTCCGAGGCTTCCAGGGCGAACGCGAGTCCGGCGACCCCGCTTCCGATGACGAGGTAATCACAGGAGTAGCTCATGGCGGACGCATCCTAGCCGAAGCGGGGCGGGAGTGCAGGGAGACGGTGCGACACGCCGCGAACGATTGTGCGCGCGGGGAGCCGGGATTGGCGGAGCCTGCGCGCAGACAGCGCAAGGGCTTTCGCACTTCGAATCCCCGACACAGTTGTTGACGCTCCGCGCTCCGCTCTTTATGGGCAGAGACTCACTGAAGTTGGACGGACAATCGAGGCCGAGGGTGAGAGCCTCGTGCTCACGGAGGTCACCTGTGAAGATTCTGGTATCGTTGAAGCGAGTCTCCGATCCCGACAATGCGAACAAGGTCAAGGTGTCGGCCGACGGCAGCAAGGTGGACACGACGGGCCTGGAGTGGAAGCCGAATCCCTTTGACGAGTACGCGGTGGAGACCGCGCTGCGTCTGACGGAAGACGGGGCGAAGCCGAAGGAGCGCAAGGGCGAGGTGGTCGTGATGACGCTCGGTCCGAAGGAGACCGAGACGTCGCTGCGGGCGATGCTCGCGATGGGGGCGGATCGAGCGATCCGCGTGGATGCGGAGGACTCGGCCCTCGACGGCGCGTTGGTTGCGCGCGTGATGCAGGCGATCGTGAACGAGGAGAAGCCGGACCTGGTGGTGATGGGCAAGCAGCAGGTGGACGGCGACACGAACCAGGTAGGTCAGCTCCTGGCCGAGAGGCTGGGGTGGCCGATGGCGACGTTCGCGGCGACGGTCAAGGAGCTTGCCGGGGGCGTGCTGCTGGTGGGGCGCGAAGTGGACGGCGGGGTGATCAACCTCAAGGTGAAGCTGCCTGCGGTCGTGACGGTCGATCTGCGGGCCGTGAGCCCGACGAGCGTGTACTCGTCGTTGACGAAGCCGGAACACAAGTACAACGACGGACCGCGGTTCGCGCCGTTACCGATGATCATGCAGGCGAAGAAGAAGCCGCTCGTGGTCAAGGATCTCGCGCAGGTGGTGAGCGACACCGCGTTGCGCGTGCAGTACGCGCGGTTCGAAGCCCCCAAGGGGCGCGCAGCGGGCAAGAAGGTCAAGGACGTGGCGGAGCTGGTCGACATGCTGCGCAACGAGGCGAAGGTCATCTGACCCCGCGGATCAAGGAGGCAACGAAAAAAAATGGGAAACGTACTGGTTGTTGCTGAGCTGTCCGAGGGCAAGGTCCGAAAAGGTTCGCTCTCGGCCGTCACGTTCGCCCGCAGCGCCGCCAAGGCGCTCGGAGGCTCGTTCGACATCCTGGTGATCGGTCAGGGCGCCGCGGGAGCGGCCGCGACCGTCACCGGCTTCGGCGCCGGCAAGGTCCTCGCCGCCGAGATCACCTCGGTCGCGGGCTACGTCTGTGAGCACTACGCGCCGACCGTCGCCGAAGTCGCCAAGGGATATGCGGTCGTCGCCGCGACGGCGACTTCCTACGGCAAGGATCTGATCCCGCGCGTGGCGGCGAAGCTCGATGCGGGCTACGCGGCCGATATCTCCGGCGTGGTCGACGAGGGCGGCAAGGTCGCTTATCGCCGCCCGATCTACGCCGGCAATGCCCTCGGAATCTGCCGCATCTCCACCGCGATCCAGACCGTCACCGTTCGTCAGAGCGAGTTCTCTGCCGCCGAGACGACCGGGAGCGCGTCGCCCGTCGAGACGATCGCCGCGCAGCCGCCAAGCGCCGGAGCAGATCGCATCGAGTTCGTCTCCTACGATCAGGTGAAGAGCGAGCGGCCGGAGCTGACCGACGCACGTGTGATCGTTGCGGGCGGACGGGCTCTCAAGGAGAAGTTCGACGCGACCCTCGCCCCGTTGGCGGATCTGATGGGTGCCGCTCTGGGAGCGACGCGCGCCGCATGCGACGCGGGGTTTGCGCCTGCGGATCTGCAGGTCGGCCAGACCGGCAAGATCGTCGCGCCCGACCTGTACTTCGCCTTCGGCATCTCCGGTGCCATCCAGCACCTGGCCGGCATGAAGGGGTCGCGCGTGATCGTGGCGGTGAACAAGGATCCGGAGGCCCCCATCTTCCAGGTGGCGGACTACGGCCTGGTGGCCGATCTGTTCCCCGTGGTCCCTGAGCTCACGGAGCGTATCAAGGCCGCAAAGGCCGGCTGAGCTCCCCTCCCCCGCCGGCCTCGCCTCGGCGCATGTGCTATTGAATCAACCGTTGCCGACCGCGTATCCTGAATGCGCGGCAAGCCGCCGCGTACAGCGGACGGCACGCTTCTCCGCTCAAGCCCCTCCAAGGAGACCGGTTCGATCATGACCCCCTCCGTCCTCGCACGAGTCCTGTCCGGTGGCATGCTCGTCGGGCTCGGCCTGACCTCCTGCACCAACGACTTCGACAGCTTCGTGGTGGTGAGCGACGCGGGGACGGGCGGATCCGCTGGAGGCTCGGCTGGGAGCGCGGGATCGAGCTCGACCGGTGGGCAAGCGGGCGCAGGAAGCCAGGGGGAAGCAGGCGGTCAGACGTCGACGGGCGGGGCGTCGGGAGCACCGGGGTGCCGCGCGATCGGTGATCCTTGCCAGCACGACGACGAGTGCTGTGACCAGCACTGCCCCCGGGTCTGGGACACCGATCCGCGCGACTGCGACCAGAACGACCGGTGCGTGGCATGCGCCTCGGACGACGACTGCGGCACGGGGCGATGCGAGGAGTGCGTTTGCGCGGACAAGCAAGGGCCCGGGGCCGAGTGCGACGAGCGGAGCGACTGTCTCGGTGACGACTGCTCGAAGGGTCGGTGCAAGTGACCGGCAACGCGGCGGCGGGTTTGGAGCGCCGCGTTCCGCGATGATCGAGAGCTATTCCGGTCTGGGCTTCAGACGACGATGCGATGCGGGGCCCGTTGCCTCGGGGGACTCCTCGAGAGACATGAGCAGCCGGTCCGTGGGGGTGTCGAGAGAGCCGGAAGTCCGGGCGGCGGCGTTGAGCATGTTCGACAAGGCCGAGCGAAGACGCCGAGCATGGGCCGCGGCGATGGAATCCGTTGACGAGCACGCCGCGAGGGCTTCCCAGAGAGCCAAGGCGCACGCGGGGTGGTCCTCCTGCTCGTACATCGCAGCCAGTCCCCGAATCGCCATGGCCTCCCGCGGGGCGAGGGCGTCGCCGGACAGAAGCGGCGCGACGAAAGGCACCACGCACCCGTCCACGAGATGCCTCCTCGTGACGAGGTGAATGGCCTGGATGCAAGCCTCCCGGTGCCACGGATGATCCTCTGGGACCTGGAGCAACGCGATGAGCGAGGCGTGGGGATCGGCGTCGTCGAACGGATCGAGCGGAGCATTGCGTTCGGCTTCGGAGGCTCGGAGCAGCGCCATGGGGTTTCGCTTCAGCAAGCTTCGGACCAGCAGGTCCCGGGAGGAGAAGCCGGCGGTGCCGCGGGCGAATGCGAGGCCACGCAGGTAGTCGAAAACAGCGAGCATCCGCGGAACCTCACGGTGCTTGCCGTCCCCTTCCGCACCCACCAGGTCGTCGTGCAATCCGCGCATGGCATTGCAGGAGCGCAATCGAGGGCGATGACAGGACCCCTATGGGAGGAACGGAAGTGATGCATCGGGTCCGCAGTTGCCGACGCAACAATGGGGCTATGGCCGCGGGACCAACGGGGCAGGCTGCGCGGAGGGACGGACCGCTCCGAACGGCAGGAGGCGGGCCGAGGTCACTCCCTGCACTGCGAGAGCGACGCGCTCTCGGACCGCAAGGTGTCGCCGTCGGAGGTGTACGCGACGGCCTGGATCCAGATGGTGTCTCCCACCCAGAGGCTGAGGTCCGACAGGTTGAAGGGCACCTGGACGGAAACATGACCGTTGGCGGTCGCGCACTCCACCTCGGCGCCCAGCCACAGGTCGTCCTGATCGTGGAGCTCCAAGGTCCCCTCGCAGGACAAGGGCTTGCCATCGACCCTGCTGACAGTCGCAGTCCCCGTGGTGTTTCCGACACTCAGCTTGATGCAGAGCTGGGCCTCGCCGACGTCGGAGCCGCAGTGCTTGTCGGTGTCCGCGAGGGCATAGCGGGGAGCGGTGCCACTCGCGAGGCATTCGCCGCTCCACTGCCAGACGGCAGCCGAGCAGGTACCGGATTCGGAGCCCGCGGGGCAGTTGTCCGCGACCGTGCACGGCTGGCTTCCGGTCGCACCTTCCTTGCACACGCACTTGTTGCTGACGCAGGTTTCGGACGTCGCGCAGCCGCCGCAGGAGCACCCCTGGAGGGAGCCGCAGCTTCCGTAGCAGACCTTCTGGCAGTCGACCTTGCACACGCTGGCGACGCAGTCGGAGCTCTCGGGGCAATCGGGGCAACTGCAGCCCTGGTAGGCGCCGCAGTGGCCCTGGCACGGCGCTACGCACGAAGTCCCGCAGGCGCCGTTGGCGCAGCCCTGGGCGCCGCAGTCCACCCGCTCGGCGACGACCATGCACTCGCCTTGCTGGGCGCACCGGACGCGCGACGAGACATCGCAATACCAGCCCGCGGCCAGCTTGCGACTCTGACAGAAGTCGGTGCTGTTGCACCCGTCGAACCTGCAGAACTGCGAGTCCGTCCTGATCTCGCACACCTCGCCGTCCTGGCACCGACCACAGTCGATCACCGAGCCGCAACCGTCGCTCACGTAGCTGCAGGAGGCGTTGGCGTCGGAACAGGAACGGTTCGTACACGGATCGGTTCCGCAGACGTTGGCCCCCTTGCCGCCGCAGAACTGCCCGGCAGCACAGGTGCCGCATTCGAGCACACCGCCGCACCCGTCGGGGGCCTGGCCGCACTGGGCGCCCAGCTTCGCGCAGGTCCATGGGACGCAGCCACCGGCGTCGTGGTTGGCGGCGCCGCCACCGGCGCCGCCCGGGCCCGCTGCGGTTCCCTCTCCGCTCGAGCAGGCTCCCCACGCCAACGCAGCGACGGAGACGACGGCGGCGAGGATGGATTGCCAGCCAGGAGTATCGAAGCAGCGTTGTCTTGCGGCCATTCACGTCAACATTACGCGCAGGAGCGGGCGACCGCAATGCCGGCAGAAAAGGTGAGCCCGGCAGGCGAGGGCTCGAGGGATCGCGCAGCGCGATCTCTCACGACTCCAAGGGCAAGCGAGGGCAGGAAGGGCGCCGTGCCAACGGAACGGGATCGCCATCTCGGAATCGAGGGAGCGACTCGCTATCTGACGGGGAGGTGAACGTCGACCATTCGCCCCACACGGGGATGTCCCGCTTCATCGACGTATCGCAGCTCGGAAGTCTCGTGGCCGCAGTTGGCGCGTTCGTCGCATTCCGTATCGAGCTTCCACTGCAACGAAACCGCTGTCACGCCCCATGCGTCGAGGGACTCCAGCTCATCGGGTTCGGACTCGCGGTTGCCATTCCCGTCGGACCACACAGCAAGGCGAGACCACGCAAGATCAGCCTCGGTCAACCAACCGTCGTGATTCGAATCCAGCTCCACGAGGGGCTCGAACCCGTGAAGCGCGTATCTCCCGGTGGACAGCACCGTTCCGCTTCCAAAGAGCTCGGTGCCGCTGGTGATCCGCCCGTCGCCGTCGCGGTCAAGGACGAGCCACGGAGTCTCCGGAGAGGGCCAGTCGACGAGATAGCATGCCTCGAGTCCTCCCATGGGGAAGGCGCTCCGCGACGGGGCATACTTGATGGTTGCGCCTTGTCTGACGAGCACGATAGGGGTGTCGCAGAAGTAGACGTGGCCGTTCGAATGCTTGCATGAGAAGGTATCGGGTTCGGGCTCGGCAACGTCCCCGTCACAACGATCATCCACCCACCTGTACATGGCGGTCCTCCAGTTCGAGGGCTCGCTGCGGCGGGTGCACCACCCGAGGAACCAGTAGTCCTGGCAGCCCTTGGTGTTGTCGGATGCATCGCAGTTGTCGCCGTACCCCATATCGGTGTTGCAGTTGCCGAACCCCTTGTCCTGCATGCAGTCATGGGAGCAGCCGTCGTCGACCTGTCCGTCACAGTCGTCGTCAATGCCGTTCCCGCACTGCTCCGCAGACAGGCAACCGCATTGATGATTCACGCAGACGCCTTCCATGCTGCCGCAGACGCCGCACTCGAGCTGCTGGCCGCAGGAGTCGGTCAGGGCGCCGCAGGTCGCAGACGCGGCCTCGCAGGACTTCGGGACGCAGTTGTTGCCGCAACGGTTGGGGCCATCGCCTCCGCACTGCTCCGGCGCGGTGCACACGCCGCAGGAGAGCGTCCCGCCACAACCATCCGGGGCTTCACCACAGTCCGCGCCGAGCTCCGCGCACGTCGTCGGGACGCACGCGGCGCTTTCGGCCCCCAGGGCATCTGCCAGCCCCGAATCGGAATGGGGCGGAGGCACCGCGGTCTCGCCGCCACTGCTCGAGCACCCCGTCGCGCAGACGGCGAGCATCGCTGCCACTCCGACTCCTGGTGCAAGCAGGCGCAGCATGGGGTTCCGTGCATTGTCGCACATCACCGGTGGGCAAGCGAGGATGCGACGCTCAGCAACAGGTTCGCTCCATGGTCCCCAAGGCATCCTCTCGCTTCCGTGTCCACCAGGCAGAGAGCGTTCGCGGTGGTCGGCCGCAGCGGCCAAGCCCGACAT
>CAYMUE010000050.1:0-37053 GCA_964393505.1 uncultured Polyangiaceae bacterium | reverse complement strand
TTCTTTGCCAACTCCGCACGCAACTGCGCCGCTCGCATCGCTGACATCATCGCCTCCCGTGCAGCACGCGAGGACTCATTTTCTCGCGGCGCAGGACAGCCTGGCGATCGCATCCTGTAGCGTCCAGAACGCGGATCGCTGACCGGCTAGTGCGTCGATGCGAAGGGGGCTGCGGCTCCCTGCGCGGATCGGCGAAGGGCCGAGGGCTGTGGGCTGAGGGTCCAGCGGATGCGGGTCCACGCCAGGCTAGGCCTTCGGATGCGTCGGCCCTGAGCGGGGAGACCGGTGCTCGGGGGTGCTGAAGCCTGTCCGGGGCGTCGTGCCCTGGCGCTCGCGCATGCGACGTGTGGTGTCTGGTGTGTCCGCTACCCTGATTGGAAGGCGAGAATCCCGGGCTGTCTGGATCGAACGCCGCACCTCGGAGGTCATGTCATGCTGCCAGGACTCACGTTGATCATCGCGTGCCCGATCTGCAAAGCCGAGCACCTGCTCCCGACCCTCGCGTCTGGCAACACCCTCGGCGCACGGTACTGGACCGACGGCTACTGCGAGGCGCCGATGCTTCCCGAGCAGCCGCCAGTCACGCGATGCGGGCGATGCCGCGGGTTCTTCTGGTGCGCCGACGCCGAGGAGCATGGAAAGCTCGACTGCTGGGCCCCCGGGGAGCCTCCCGATGGTCGCGAGTACTACGACGTGCGCTGGCTCACGGTCGCGCAGTACGACGGAGCGTTGGAGGCCGGGATTGCCCGGACCGCCGGGCGCGAGCGGGCGCTCCGCACGCTCGCCTGGTGGAAAGCGAATGCTCGGTTGCGGACCAGAGCGAAGGCGGTCTGGGCTCCTTCGCTGGTTAGCCGGATCCGGGGGAACCTCGAGCGGCTGCAGAAGCTCCTCGATGCCCACGAGCCGCGGGGCTGGCTCTGGGCAGCGGAGATCGCCCGCGAGCTCGGCAGATTCGAGGAGGCCGGGAAGCGCCTGCGCTCATGCGCGGCGCGCGACAGTGGCATCGCCGTGACAGCCGCTCTGATCGAGGAACTCGTCGCCAAGGGCGATGCCAGAGTTCGTGAAGTGCCGGCGTAGCTCCAGTGCCCCCCACGTCAGCATCGAATCCGGAAAGAAGCTGACGTCAGCGATCCTCTTTTGGGAGGAAGATGGACCAGATGCACGGCAGTGGGCCCGGCGCAGTGCGGTTGCCTCCCCGTTGCCTCTGTCGTGACGGGGTGATACCCCAGGCGCCATGTCTTCCCGCCGCTCACTCGCTGCTTGCCTGCTGCTCTCCGGCGCAGCGCTGGCGAGCTGCAGTCCCGGTTCCGTCGCACAGGCAGTCCGTCCTACGCCTCCGTCGGCCGCACAGGCCCTCGACGAGCCCCCGCAGGCGTCGGCCTGTCGGTCGGTGAGCAAGTACGTGGAGCCACTCGTCGTCGATTGGACGTCGTCGGCGCGAGCGGACCTCGAGCTCGCCATGAAGGACGGGCTGGCGGTCGTGCGCTACGACTGCGGCAGGTTTGAACTCGCCAAGTCGTGCAGGGCTTTCGGCGGATACGCCTTCGCTCCCGTCAGCCGCAAGGAGGACTCGGTTCAGCTCGTGGGGCGCGATGAGCTGTCCGCGAACCTGCCGCTCGGCGCGGTGAAGCTCGGCGCCGGGCTCGAGCGCGGAAGCTCCATCGACATCGCGCTCGTGATGATCGGCAAGCAACGCACCAACGTGGACGCGGTCTCCCGCGTCGAGCTGCGCGGGGACTGCGAGGGGGTGACCCACTTCGTCCGCTCGACCTTCGTCGGCGCGTTCGCCCTCGGCAAGGGGAGCTCGGGAGTGGTGAGGACTGCCGCCGAGCTGTTCGGCGCCGGCACTTCGGGTACGAGCGAGAGCGCGCGCTCTTCGGTGACGCGCGACGGCGACCTCGCGGCGTGCCGGACCTCGAAGACCACGGACACTGCGCCGCCGTCGCAGTGCGAGAGTCCGCTGCGGGTCGAGCTCGTTCCGATCGCAGTCGAGGCGAAGCTCGCTCCCGCCGGGTCGGAAGTCCAGGGGATCCCGGCCGCAGCTCCGCTCGAGAACCCGTGTCCGGAGGGCATGGTGCGGGTGGGGGGCAAGTGCGGGACCGCGGGCACGGCGCCGCACCAGTGCGCGAAGGACTCGGCGGAGGACTGCGAGAAGCAGTGCACCGCGGGCGAGGCGGCATCCTGCTACAACCTTGCGACGCTGCTGTCGCGGGAGCGTGGGGACAAGCGCGACGACAAGCGCGTGCGCGAGCTGTACGCGAAGGCGTGCGAAGGGGGCAGCGCGGAAGGGTGCCTGTATGCGGCGTACTCGATGCCGCGCGACGCCGAGGTCAAGGCGCGCGACGCGCTGTATGCGAAGGCCTGCGATCTCGGACACGCGATGGCGTGCCGCGTGCTCGGACAGGAGCAGTTGAGCCGAGCGAAGGACGGCGACCCGGCGCAGGGCATGGCGAATCTTGGACGGGGATGCCACCTCGCCGACTCCTTCGCCTGCGGATCGCTCGCCGGCGTCTACCTGTTCGGGAGCAAGGGGATTCCCAAGGACGTCAAGAAGGGCATCGGCATCCTCAACGCTTCGTGCGAGAAGGGCAACTGGCGGGACTGCTGGAATTTGGGGCGTTACCTGACGCGCTGCGAGGCCTCGACGGGCGGGTTGTCGACGGTGGAGGCTGACGCGTGCAAGAGCTTCGAGGCGCCGGATCCGGTGGCAGGAGCGCTGGCGCTCGAGCGCGCGTGCAACAACGGAGGCGTGTCGGCGTGCCACCAGGCGGGGTGGTTCCTGCACAAGGGGAAGAACGGCCCGAAGGACCTAGGGCGAGCCCGGATGATGTACGAGCGCGCGTGTCCCAAGACGGGCTTCAACTGGGATGGGTGTCTCGCCCTCGCCGACATGTACGAGAAGGGGGAGGGGGTGTCGGTCGATCCGGTCAAGGCGCGGGAGTACCTCGAGCAGGTCTGCACGCTACGCATGGACCTGGGTGGCAGGGCCTGCGTCCGGATCGCTTCGTACTACGAACGAGGCAGCGGCGTCGTCAGGGACCCCGCCAAGGTCCTCGAGTACTACAAGAAGGCCTGCGTCGACTGCGGCCTCATGTCGTCGTGCGAGGTCTACGGCAAGATGCTCGAGAAGGCCGGCGACAAGGACGGCGCGAAGGCGATGTACGGCGACTTCTGCTCGCGCATGAAGGACGAGCGTCTGTGCGCCGAGTACCGCCGTCTCGGCGGCGCGTTGCCCGCCGACTTCCGGACCTTCCCTCGCAGCCGCGAGAAGTGACGCGCCCGCGGTCGCCGTCTCTGTGGCATTCGCGCTTAAGGGGGGCGTTGGCGAAAGGAATCGCCATCGACGTGTCCCTTTCTTTGTGCGAACAATTCCGGTGCGGGAGGCCGGATCCGTGGTAACGTCCGACCGGAACGTTTTGGTCGTCAATGCCCACGAAGGAGTCGGCCCAGGCAGTCGCAGCATGTACGTGGTCTCGTTGTCCATGTCGCTCTGAGCCAGACGGCGATAGGATGCTGTCCGCTCGGCGGTCCCCTGAGGGGTCGCCGGAACCATGATCTCAGATTGTTGGACGTTGGCTGCCCGGAGGTAACCGCATGGACATCCACTACTACTTCTTGTGCTACCGCGTCGAAGCCCTCGTGGCCTCCCATCTCACTCCCGAGGAGTTCGGGGCCTACATGGCGGTGGGGACTCGGAAGCTGGCCAGCGGCAAGGTCGTGTTCTTCGAGATCGATCCGTCCCTCCGAAGCGACCACTTCAAGCTCGACGAGGTGCGCGCGCAGTGCGTGCCTCACTCCGACGGAACGCCGAAGCGGAGCAAGTACGTGTCCGTGTACCGGGTGCTGGAGCATCTGCCGGTGTCCGTGTTCGGGCGGCTGTACCTGACGACGGGCAACGGGCGCGTGATGGGGATCGATGCATCGGACTACGCGGATCCGACGGGGGAGTCGGGGCCGAATCTGTACCAGGAGTTGTGCCCGATGACGCCCATGGTCGCGTCTCGTCTCGCGCCCGCGGGCTTCGTGCGTTGGATCACAGGCCCCGACAACCGCGTCGGGGCTCCTCGCATCGTCCTGGCAGACCTGCTCCTCGAGCGCGACAAGAACGGCGCCCTGTCGGAGTCTCTGCCCTACTCTCGCCCGGAGCACATCCGGGAGTGCCTTGACGCCCTCGAGCAGCAGGGGGGCAAGGACAGCAAGACCGTGGATCGCTCGGGCAGCACCCAGGGGTTCTTCCGCACCGTACGTCGCGGATTCTTCGTCGGCGATCCCGGCGCACTGAAACACTATCGGTTCCCGAGTCGTGAGCAACTGGAGGTCAATCACTCGCGCTGGTGGAAAGCCGCACAAGCGGACTGACTCGGGCGTCGTATTCGACTCCACCGGTGCGAAGCACCCGTCACGCGAAGAGTCACCCAGCGAAGGCAAGGCGCGCCCTCCGCTCCCGAGAATCCCCGGCGCTTGCACGGGCAAACGCCGAGCGTCTCGTTTCCCGTCTGCCGGCCGCGTCGGCTGCCTGCCGCGCGGCTGAGACCCGCTGCCCCAGGGAGCGGCGTTCCCACACCGGCCGCAGGTCTGCCGCAAGGTTCCAAGGAGAGTGTCATGTTGCGATGGTTGAGTAGTCGTCTCTGCAGGATCAGGAGGGGCTATCTGGCGCTGATGGCTCTGTTCTTTGCGGGGGCCTGGTTCCTGTCCCCCGCCAGGGCGGGGCAGCCCCATGCTCCGGCCTCGACCGCTTCGCCCGAAGGCTCTTTCAAGTTCTTCTCGCTCTTCAGCGACCCGAACTTCACCACGCTGGAACGCGCCGGTCTCATGATCGTCCTGGCCATTGCGGTGAGCGGCTTGCTCTATGCCGGGCTTCTCGTCCTCCAGGTCCGCAAGGCCGACCGGGGGACGGCAAAGATGCAGGAGATCGCAGCCGCGGTCCAGGAGGGCTCCAATGCCTACCTGGCGGCTCAGTTCCGCCGCATCGGGCCGCTCATCATCGTCATCACGGTGCTTCTGGCGTTGACCTACTCCGGCACCGATCCGGCCTTCCGCTACGGACGAGCCGGCGCCTTCCTGGTGGGCTCGCTCTTCAGCTGGGCCGTCGGCTACGTCGGCATGCGTGTCGCTACCTCCGGCAACCTGCGCGTCGCGGCCGCTGCGACGCGCTCCTACGGCGAGGCGATGCAGCTCGGCTACCGCACCGGAACCATCACGGGCATGCTGACCGACGGGCTGGGCCTGCTGGGTGGAACGCTCATCTTCCTCCTCTACGGCGTCAGCGCCTACGAGGCTCTGCTCGGGTTCGGATTCGGCGGCACGCTGCTCGCGCTGTTCATGCGTGTCGGTGGCGGCATCTACACCAAGGCCGCCGACGTCGGCGCCGACCTCGTCGGCAAGATCGAGAAGGGCATTCCGGAAGACGATCCCCGCAACGCGGCCACCATCGCGGACAACGTCGGCGACAACGTGGGCGACTGCGCGGGCATGTCCGCCGACATCTTCGAGAGCTACGAGGTCACCATCGTCGCCGCCATGATCCTCGGCATGGCCAGCTTCGGGCACAAAGGCGTCCTCTTCCCTCTGCTCGTGCGCGGCATCGGCGTGCTCGGCTCCATCATCAGCACCTACACCGTCAAGGCCGGCCCCAACGACACCTCCGACACGGCTCTGCACAGCGTCCATCGCGGATTCTGGATCGGCTCCGTGATCAGCGTGGTGGGCTTCTTCGTGCTCGGCTACTTCTACCTCACCTTCGACGCCGCCTATCTTCTGAACAACCCCACGGCGACGGCCGGGTTCCCGGACGGCGATCCCAACTCCCTCAGCGCGTTGCTGAGCTTCGGACGCCCCGGCCTCGACATGCGCCCGGCACTCACCTGCCTCATCGGCGTCGTCCTCGCCATCACCTTGAACAAGGTCACGTCGTACTACACGCACACTCGATATGCGCCCGTGAAGAGCCTCGCAAAGGCGTGCACGACCGGGCACGCGACGAACATCATCCAGGGCTTCGCCCTCGGCTACGAGAGCACGGTCGCCACCATCGTGGTCGTCGCAGTGGCCATCGGTCTGTCCGTGCTCTGCTATGCGGGCACGCCCCCGATGTTCATCGCCTACGGCGTCGCGATGACCGGCATCGGCATGCTCACGCTCACGGGGAACACGATCTCCATGGACGTGTTCGGACCGGTGGCGGACAACGCCAACGGCATCGGCGAGATGGGCTACGACCCCGAGGAGATGGAGAAGCAGAACCCGGGCTCCTACCGTCGTGCACGCCAGATCCTCGCCGACCTCGACGCCGTCGGTAACACGACCAAGGCCGAAACGAAGGGCATCGCCATCGGCTCCGCGGTCATCGCCGCCGTGTCGCTGTTCTCGAGCTTCATCGCCGTGATCGCCGTCGGCAGCGAGGACAGGATCCACCTGATGACGGCAGAGCAGTTCCTGCAGCACGCGGGACGCATGACCGTGGCCGAGCCGATGGTGTTCATCGGGCTGCTCCTCGGTGGTGCGGTGCCGTTCCTGTTCTCCGGCATGCTCATTCGCGCGGTCGGCCGCGCGGCGTCCGGCATCGTCAAGGAGTGCCGCGCCCAGTTCCACGACCCTGCGATCTGGAAGGGGACCAAGAAGCCCGACTACGGACGCGTGGTGAAGATCTGCACGGACACCGCTCAGCGGGAGCTGATCGGCCCCGGATTCCTCGCGATCGGCGCCCCGATGCTCGTGGGCTTCACCCTCGGGCCCTACGCCCTCGGAGGCTTTCTTGCGGGGATGATTCTCGTGGGCCAGTTGCTGGCCGTGTTCATGTCGAACGCGGGCGGCGCGTGGGACAACGCCAAGAAGATGATCGAGGACGGTGTGCACGGAGGAAAGGGATCGGAAGCTCACAAGGCGGCTGTCACGGGTGACACCGTCGGCGACCCCCTCAAGGACACCGCTGGCCCCGCCATCAACCCGCTCATCAAGGTCATGAACATGGTGAGCCTGCTCGTGCTGGGGCTCGTGCTGAAGTTCAACATCGTCGAGCCGACCGGTGAGGGATCGACCTTCGACCTGCGATTCTGGGGCGCCATGGTCGCGCTGCTGTGCGCCACGGCCATCGGCTGGGCGGTCTGGAGGAGCAGGCAGGAAGACGACGACACGGCCATGCTTCCCGCATCCGACGCCTCCCCGACCCCGCCGCGCGTGACCGCGGCCGAGTAGTCCCGACACGGCGACTGCCTTCCCGCCAGACCGTCGCTCTCGCCTTCGACAACCACCAGTCCCGGTGCTTCGCGCTGACCCGATCACGCGAGCGGAGGGATCGACAACCAGGAAGTGACCCCCCAAGCATTCTGGCATGAGCGAGCTCTCTGGGCTCTCCTGTCCGAACTGCAGGACCGGGTTGTCTCCACGCCACGGTGAGGACGTCGTTCTGCGCGGCTGCCCTTCCTGCCGCGGCACGCGGGCGTGCTCGTTCGGGGAGGTCGCGCGGGTGGAGTCGGGCCGGTGAACGGCGAGCCGACGGATCATGGAGCGGCGAGCGAGAGGTGATGGGCCCTATGCCTGCAACCTGCTTCGCAGGGAGTCCCGCGTCAGCGGGTGCAGTCGATGTCCCCGGAATGCTCCGGGGGTGGGGATCTGGGTCCACGAGCCGCCCCCATTGTCCGAGCGCAGAATGTAGTTCCTGGCCGACACCAGCAAGGTGAGGGATGGGTCGATGGAGCGAAGCCGGCGAATGTAGATCTGCGAGTAGGGGAAGGAAGAAGCATACTGCCACGTTGCGCCGTCCGACGACCACATCAGCTGCTGGGCCGGGTTCAAGACCGTCCCGATGGAGGCTGCCAAGAGCCTTCCGTTGACGACTTCGACGTCCGTGACACTGGATGGAGGCGCGTAGCTCCGCATCCACGTCGCGCCACCGTCATCGGAGTAGATTGGCGAACAGCGCCCCGACAGCGGTTCTCCGGGATCAAGCGTCGCTGACGCAACGATCCGGCCGGTGGAGGTTACGGCAACGCCCGTGTAGTCACATGCGGGGGCGCCATTCGACGCGGTCCACGTGACGCCTCCGTCGTTGGAATACGCCAGAGTCGGGGCAACCTTCGGTGCGCCGCCTTGTCCGTTGAGCTGCTTGCGCGCGTCGCCGACCGCTACCCATCGGTTGCCTCCGGCATGAGCGACCGCTCGGAGCGTGCCAGGGGCAGGGCTCGAGCCCAGGCGCGGTCGATCCGCAACCACGCTCCACGATGCGCCGCCGTTGACCGAGCGCCGGATGTCAAACCCCACCGCGATGAGTATCTGGTTGGACGGGTCGACCCCTGGAGCGCCGAGATTGCTGGCAAGCGCCTGGGGTTGTCCGATGTCGGGGGCTTGGATTCCGGTCCACGTTACACCGGAATCCGTGGTTTCATAGCAGTGCGACCCATCGTTGATGGCCAGGAACCGGTCGTTCCCGGTGTACGTGATGCCCTTCATCTGGAAGAAGTTGTTGGGGATTGTGAATGCGGTCCAAGTCCTTCCCCCGTCCGAGCTGCGCATGTTGGTCAGCCCGACGGCGATGCACCTGGGGGCCAAGAGCGACCGCGAACCTTTCACGCCTGGGAAGTTCGTCTTGGGTCCTGGCTTGGCATCTTCCGCGCCCGCAGACATTGCGAGGGCTCCCGCGATGACTGCAATGGATAGAGCAATCCCGTGTTTCATGAGCCGTCCTCGACTATCGATGGTGGCCGCTGCATGTCCGCACGTCAAGAACCACAGGAGTGCCGGTATGCTCCCCGGCTCCGTCTGCAGTGCCGGAGAAGCACCCGGTGGCGGCGTCCGCGCCGGGAACCCGTCTGCCGGTGCGTGTGCGCGCCCAAGCGCCCGGATCGCTCTGTCCGCCGCGTCGGTCGGCTCCTTCCATGTGCTGGACAGCGCGTCCAAGAAGGGGACGACGAGCGCAGAGCGGGCGAAGGCGCAGTGCGAGTGGCAAGGATTTCGATGCGGCGCGGCGACGGTCTGCGTGGAGCCCTGACGCATGCACAGCACGGAGGGGCGGATCGACAGCCTCGACGTGTTCGTCTAGTGTCTTGGCATGAGCGGACCCTCAGGACTCTCCTGTCCCAAGTGCAGCACCGGGTTGTCTCCACTTCGCGGTGAGGACGTGGTTCTGCACGGTTGCCCTTCGTGCCGCGGCATCTGGATGGACAACACCGCCTGCCAGAAGCTGCTTTCGGGGACGCTTGCTGCAGGCACCCAACAGCTCGTCGCGCGAGTCGACGCCGGCGCGACCCAGCCCAAGGGACAACGCCCAGACTCGGCTGATCCGACGCGCAAGATCGCCTGTCCGGTCTGCGGCTCCGCGCTGACCTTCACCAGAACCCCCTTCGACGGCGTCTGCGTCGATGCCTGTGCGAACCATGGTACGTGGTTCGACGCGAACGAGATTCGTGCCATCGCCCAGGCCCTGGCGATCAAGGCTGCGAGTGACGACGCCTTCGTGGAGGGCGAGATCGCAGAGATGCGTCATGTCGCGCGGGAGGAGCTCCTTGCGAGGACGGCTCTCGGACGTCTGCTCAAGCCGTTCTGGTGATCGCCGCGGTTGGAGTGGGTGGGGACCATTCGGGCGTCGGAGTGCAGAGACCTTCGGACCCGCGCCCAAGGAGGCGAGAGGGGCGTTTGCGAAGTATCTGACGGAGGGGCTGGGCACCGGGCAGGTCGACGTCCTCGACCAGGTCGCCTTCGACGCGATCCCACAGGCGCAACGGGGATCGGGTGTCACTCGCGGAGGGCCCGCGCTCAACCCCGCCAGCGACCCTCGAACACGCAGACGTCGTCGCCTCGCGCGCGGCACTTCGTGTGCTCCACCACCACGCCGTGCCCGCCACAGATTTCCAGGCTCCGGGCCAGGTAGCCCGTCAGCTCCCGGCACATCGCCGCATCGGCACAGCCCCAGTCCCGCAGCATCGCCGTGGCGCGCGTCGTGGTGAAGCGCGTCACCTCCCAACTCCCCGTGTCGTGGAATCGCGTCCACAGCTTCGCGAGCTGCTCGACCACGTAAGCCGGGTTGACGAGCTTGAGGAAGATGCGGTGGATCGACGTGAGATCGTGCTGCGCTTCGTAGCGCCCAATGGCTTCCACCAAGTCCAGATCCCCCTTGCCGTGGACGGCGTCGGCGGCGCGGATCAGACGGGCGTAAAGCATCAGCGAGTACCAGCCCACCGGGGTCACGGAGAGAAGGTCCTGCCGATCGCCGGGATCCATCGAGCCCAGGACCGCGTCCCAGCCGGACTCCCCGAAGTGCTCGGTGACGAACGCCTTGACGTTCGCGAACCCCACCCCCTTGGTCCTGGCGCCGTCAGCTTCCATCGACCCCCGCGCGGCTCATCGCTTCTCGGCGAGTGTGATCAGCCTCGGCGACTCGGCGCCCATGAACACCCCGCTCATCGCCGGATGCCCGCTGACCTCCACCACCTTGAATCCGGTCTCGTTCAGGATCCGTCCGAGCTCGTGCAGCGCGTACAGACGGATCGAGTACTCGATCTCACGCGAGCGACCGTCGTCGAGCATCAGCGTGCGCTTGACCACCAGACGGCTCGTGATGCTGTCGAGACGAGCGTCGTCCATGCACACGCAGCCGTCGCCCTCGAACCAGGCGAGGTTGGGCAGGCGGCTCACGATGAAGTCGCGATTGACGATGTCGAGCAGGAACATGCCGCCTGCGCGAAGGGACTTGTGGACGCGGCGGATGACCTCGATGTTCTTCTCGAGATCGAAGTAGCCGTAGCTGGTACCCCAGGAGTAGACGCCGTCGAACATCTCCTCGAAGGCCATCTCCCGCATGTCGCCCTGCAGGAGGTTCAGCTTCTGTCCCCGCATCTGCGCTTCGTCGGCAGCGGCCGCAAGCATCGTGAGCGACAAATCGTAGCCCACCACGCTGTAGCCTCGCGACGCGAGCTCCACCGCGTGCTGTCCCGTTCCGCATCCGAGATCGAGCATCACCCCGCCCTTCTGAAGGGCAAGACTCTCCTCGATGAATCGCGCCTCCTTCGCAACCTGCGAGGGCGACAGCCTGTCCATCGACCGCACGAAGTCGTCGGTGAACAGCTCCTCCCACCACGGTCGCCCCTTCGGCCTCTGGGAGCTCGTCGTCTCTGCTCGCGCAGGCGCAGGCGTCTCTTCCTTCGCAGGGCGCTTCGTCTTCGGTGCGGGCGGCGGAGCCGCGCGCTTCGGTTCTTCTTTGTGATCGTCCGGGCTCTCGAGCTCGATCTCCTCCACGGCCTCGACCGGCGTCGCGGCAACCGCTGGGGTGACCGGTGTCTGCGCCGCGGGCGCTACTGGCGGAGCGGGCGGTGTGGTGCCTGCAGGCACGACGACCGCGGGCTGGGAGGGCACAGCAGCCACGACGGTGACCGGCGCGGCCAAGGAGGGTGACAGAGGCAGCGTGGCGGACGGTTGGGAGGAAACCTTCCCGACGATTCCGATCGGTGGAGGCGGCGGTGTTGGTCCCCCCGACGCTCCTTTGGAGAGCTGGATTCCAGGCTGAGAACGCTCTGCTGGGACACCCAGAGGCGGAGGAGGAGGTACCGGGATCGCCGGCTGCGATCGCTCGGCCTTGATTCCCAATGGGGGCGGCGGCGGAACGGGCATCGCCGGCACCGCTTCCTCGCGCCCACCCGACTCGGCGGAGATCGCTGGGGGAACGGAGACGTCCGAGGATGCCACTGCGTCCGTCGCAGGCGTCTCCTCATCGGGCACAGGCTCGTCGCTCAGCTCGACCGGCACTTCGAACGACGGGAACGCGCCTCTCTCCTGCTCAGGCTCGGTGCTCTGTTGCGGAGGCTGCACCGCTTGCATCTGTCGCGTCACCGCGCCGTCATCGATCTCGTGCGACCCCGAGGGGATCCTGCCCACGATGCCCGGTGCAGGGGTGCCGATCGCCGGAAGCGGAGCTGGAGCAGGGGGAATCCCTGCGACCGGAGACGGGGTCGGCGAGACGCCGCCCATCGGCGGGACCGAGGGAGGAGGTGGCGGCGCGAGGGCCGACACCGGCGGGACCACCGGCTTCTCCGAGTCCGGCGCGATCTCCTCCTCGCTCAGCTCGACCTCGAGGTCTCCCGCCGCAGGCTCCTCGGTCGTTTCCGCGGGCGCTGGCAACGCATCCATCCGCGGTCGCACCGGAGGCGGAGGCGTCTCCGCCATCACCTGGTCACGATCCGGGATCAACTGCATGCCCGACACGGGCGGCGGTTCGAACATCGCGGGCGGCACGGCAAGGGGCGGGCCCGACAACCCGAAGGTCGGCACCACGGGCGGTGGGAGCAATGGCGCCTCGGCATCCGCAAGGATGTCGTCCGGAGTCAGTGCCTCCTCATCCGACTCCGCCGGCTCCGCCTCGGCAGCAGGGGCCATGTCGAACGAAGGCAGCCTCGCCCCGGGAATCATCGCAGCGGGCGGAGCGATCGGGGTCGGCGCCGACATCGGCGGGGCAGGGAAGGGAGCCACGGGCGCGGGCGCCGGTGACAGCTCCATCGCAGAACGCGACGCGCTCTGATCACCGACCGAGATGATGCGCATGGCGCGAATGACGGACGCAGGATCAGCGGCCTGGGAAAGGTCGGGCGACGACGGCATCCGGATGGACGATGAAAGATCCGGTGTGGACGGCGTGCGCGTGACCGGCACCGAATCGTCGGGGATCCGCAGCGTCATGCGCGTTCGAGCACGGCGTGCAGCGCCCGCGTCAGGCAGAACGGCAGCCCCGGCTCGCTGGTCCGCTTCCTCGAGCTCGGAGCCCGAAGGCCGCGAGGCTCGCACCTCGTCGTGCGCGGAGGGTTGCGAGGCGCGCACCGCATCGTGCGCCGAAGGCGACGACACGCTGGCATCGTCGGGGGCAGGGGACTCGGCGTTCCGTGTAGGCTCACCCGGCGACGAGGGCTGGACGGAGCGCGGAGCATCCATGGGTGACGCGGCATCCGCGATCATCGCATCGATCGCGGCCATCGCCGGTGGAGGCGGCGGCTCGGATGGATGTCCTGCCGGCTGGCTCCCGTCCTGCACCGTGGCCTCGGTCTCCTTGCTCATCCGGCGGACCTCACGAGCGACTCTCCAACACGTATCAGGCCGGGTGCACGCTGCCAAGCTGATGCGTGCGGACCCGTGATGACGACGGCAGTGGATCCGAGATGGAAGGCTCCGAGCTCGTCTCCTCTTCGAACGGCATACGGCGGCTCCACCGCATGCGTTCCCAGAGCAACGTCCCTCCCCGCCACCATGGTCGTCGTGATCCTCCCCACCACCATCGCGGCCACCAGCACCGTGGTCACCGGGCCGAGAACGGGGTTCTGCTGGACGATCGCGACGCGGCGGTTCGCGACGAGCAGGTTGCGGACCCACCGCTCCCCGACCGAGTTGACCGGGTAGTAGTCCCCCGGGAGCGACCGCACGAGCGCGACCGCCCCATCCACCGGCGCGTGAACCCGGTGGTAGTCCCTCGGCGACAGGTACACCACGGCGTACTGCCCGCCCACGTACGCGCGTGCATCGCGCTCGTCGCCGATCAGCTTCGCCAGGTCGTAGGGGCGCCCCTTCACGACGATCCTTGCCCCCGCTTCCACCGGGCCGATCGACTGCACCTTGCCGTCCGCCGGGCTCACGACGTCATCCGCCGGCGCCGAGCTCTCCCGGCAACCGCATCGCAACGAGCGCGTGAAGAACTGGTCGAACGACTCGTACGGGTCGTCGCGGTGCTCCACCTCGCTCAGGTCCACCCGGTACGCCTTGCAGTAGGCCTTCACCACCGCGCGTGACACGGTCGGGTGCAGACGGGCTTCGCACAGGTCACCGACGAATCGTCCGATCGTCCGACGCGGGAGGACGCGGATGATCTGCGCTGCGAGGAAGCTGGGTACCGTTGCGGGCATCGGGAATCGTCACGGAACGACATCGGCCGCCGTGGTCCGACAGGGACCGGGGGCAAGGTCATGTTCGCACAGCATTTTTAGCCGAGTCCACAGTCCGTGTGAACTTCCTTGCGCCGCAGACGGCATGGGCTGGCGATCCCGCCTTCCGCTCAAGGCCACCGACGCGCCGCCTCACACAGCTCCGCACGGCGGCCAACCGCAGGAAGCGCCGGCGGGGTGAGCCATTCGCACGCCACCCTTGGAGCCCAGGGCGCCAATGCCAGCGCCTTGCCCGAGGCCATGTCGGCGATCTCCCGATTCCCCCGTTGTCCCGCCAGGAACCCCTGAAGCGCGTACGCCTCCGCATGCGGCGACACCGTCGGCCCCGTCTCCCCGACCTCGGCCCACGCGCTCTCCATCTTGTTCAGCCCGACCCAGGCCTTCCCCAGCAGCGCCCGCACGCGCAGCTCCGACGGCATCTGTGCCCGAACCGGGTCCAGCAGCTCCACCACCGCCGCATCGTGCCCCCTGGCAGACAGCACCCCCGCCAGGCGAACCGCCCGCACCGCCTTCGCGTGTCCCGCCGGCGGCGAACCCCCGATCGTCAACGCCGGGGGCAGGCTCCGCGGCGCCCCGGCGATCTGCTTTCGCCATTGCGCGTTCCACTCCTTCAGATCCTTGCCCGTCGCCGCCCTGAGGGCTTCCCCAACCTCGAGCTCCGGTCGGTCCCGCAGCGTCACCAGCAGCTTGCCCAGCGCATCGTCCCCCGCTTCTCGCACCAAATGCAGCACGAAGCTGTGAACCTCCGCGAATGCGACCATCGCCTGCTCTGCCGTCGGCAGCATCGCGAGCGACGGCCCCAGGCCGTCGAGGTCGAGGCCGATCCCGCGATCGAATCCGACCGCCGCGACGCTATCCGGATGGGGATAATCGTCCGAGGGCTCCGGCGGCCTCCATCGCGTCTCTTCCCGCTTCGCTATCCCTTCCTGAAGCCAGAGCGGCGCGCGATCCCACGATCCACGCCCGATCGCCAGGTGCGTCAGCTCGTGCGCCAGCGTATCCAACCACGGATACCCTTCGGGCGTCGCCCGCGGCGACACCATTGCCACGCGCCCCCAGTTCGCCACCGCCACGGTGCCCGTCGTGCGCGCGGCCTTCTCAGGCAACCCCGTCATCGACGACAGCGCGAAGTGATCGCGCACCAGCTCGATCCGGATTGGCCTCGGCAGCGTCACTCCGATATCGCGCGCCAACGCGTCGCGAGCCTTCGCCGCCGTCTCCCCGATCCACGGCACCAGCACTGCGTCGCGGTCGTCCTGCATCCGTACCACCACGCCGTGCTCGTCGTCGCGCACCGTCAGCGCTCCCGCCATCGTGCGCGCGCAGTCGCGAGCGAGCCCGCCCAGACGGGCCCCCTCCGGAAGCCGCGCAACGTCGGCGCGCTCCAGCACCTGCGCCGCCTGCTCGTAGTCGGTCCGGTACAGCAGCAGTCGCCCCAGCTCGAGCCCCGCCTCCGGCTCCGCAGCCCCCTGCGCGTCGAGCAACTGCTGGGCCCGCTCGATCTCGAGCTCGAAGATGAGCTCGCGCGCACGCATCGCTCCCGGCGACAACTCGGCGTGCGCGATTCCCGGAGCCCATGCCCCTGTCGCGGCCAGCGCCAGAGCTGCCACGGTCCGCCGCGCCCATCCCCACCGCGTCATCGCAGCATCCCCTCCGCGTAGCGCTTCACCGCCTCACGCAACCGCGGATCCTTGCCCCCCGCCAACCCCTCGAGCACGCGCTTTCGATACGCCTCCGGCCCCTTGAACGCCTCCGCCTTCGGCACGTCCACGTGCCCTCCCACCTCCCGACCACCGTCCGTGTCGTCGTCGTGCGCCGCCCGCTCCTGCCCCTCCTCCTCCCCTGGCTTGCCCTGAAGCTCCCGCGCCATCTCCAGCTTCCGTTGCGCCTCGCGCTGCTGCTCCACCCCCTTGTCCACGCTCCTGCCGCGCAGCGCTCTCGACGCCTCGCGCATCGACCGCTGCGCATCGTCGAGCAGGTCGCGCACGTTGCGCGGCATCGCAGCCTCCTCGCGCTCGCCCTTGCGCGACGCGTCCCCCGCACGCTTCGCGAGCTCCTCCTCTGTCGCCGCAGTCCGATCGATCGCCTCGCGCGCCTGATCCGCCTGCGCCCTGCGGAGCTGCTCGAGCTGCTGCTCGGCCCACCGCACCTCGCGCTCGAGCTTCCCCCGGGAGCGTTCGAGCTGCTCTCCGAGCTCGCCCACGTTCCCGAAGAAGTCGCGCTGCTCTCCAGCCATCCGGCCCGCCTGCTCCGCCGCGCTCAGCGACGCCCGTCCCCGCAAGACCGCCTCCGGAAGGTTCCCGTCGTCGAGAGCCTCGGCCATCGACATCGCGCTTTGCCGCGCCGTCGCCGCAGCACCTTCCGCCGAGGTCGAGTCCGCCGATCCCGGAGGGAGAGCGCGCACCGCATCGCGCACTGCCTTCGCGTGCTCCCGCGCCTGATCCCGCAGGTGCTTCACCCCCTCCGACCCCATCGCCTTCGCCAGCTCCTGCTCCAGCTCCTTCATCGCATCGCCATGCTCTCGCGCGAGCTTGCCCAGCTCGTCGCGCAGCTCCGCTGCCTCCGGCTCCTCCCCCGGCTCCCCGGGATCGCCTCCCGTGCTGCCGCCAGCCTCGGTTGAACGACGCCCCCCGCCCCCGCTGAAGCTGGGCAGGGGCCTGCGCAGCCGCATCGCCAGATCCTCGGCCGCGAGCTCCGCCGCGTGCACGTCGCCCGCCTGCAGCGCACGCTGGATGCGTCGCGCGCCGATGCCGATCACCTCGCCCAGATCCTTGCCCAACCGGTCGAGCTTCCCGATCCATTCGGCACCCGATGTGAGCACCTCCACCGACGCGTTCACGCGCGCCATCCCGCGCTCGCGTTGCTCCCCGCGCGCCAGCCGCGCGCCCGCTGCCGCCTCGTCCGCCGCGTCGGCCAGCCGACGCGCCGACTTGGCCGCATCGGCGTTGCCCAGGAGCTGCAGCGCCGTGTCGATCGCCAGCACCGCGCGCTCGGATGCGGCCCGGGTGCGCTCGTGCGCCTTTCGCGTGGCCTCGGTTCCTTGGGCCTTGTGCTCCGCGACCACGGCTGCGTCCATCTGCTCCACGTTGCCCGCGATCACCGAGGTGAGTGCAGCGGGCATCGATAGCCCCCCGAAGGTCTCGGCCATCACGCGTCGCGCCTCCTCGGCAAGACGCTCCTGCGCGGTGCGCTCGGTCTGCGCGTGCTCCCGCGCCTCCTTTGCATCCTTCCACGAGCTCGCGGTGATCCGGCCGGCGAGCAGATCCACCGCCGTGCCGAAGATCCCGCGCGCCGCCTGGTACCTGCGCGCCTCCGCCTCCCCCACGGCCGGCGGTATCACCGTGATCGACGGCGCCCGTCCCCACTTGGGACCGGTGATGGGATCGTTGTCCCGCGCCTCCACGGTGAGGTCGATGGGCGCCCACGCCTGCTTGAGGAACCGGTCGGTGGGGCGGACCACCGACGATCCCCGCTCCTGCTGCTGCTGGCCGTCGAGCCGGGCCAGCACGCGTCGCTCCTCCCGCTCCCCCGTGCGCAGCACCAGGTCCACTTCCGTCAGCCCGTGATCGTCGAGCGCCTCCCACGCCACCACGATCTCCGACACGCCCATGAGCCGCACCGTCCTCGGTGCCCCCTGGATCGTCACGCGCGGAGATGTGTCGGGTTGCGACTCGATGTGGAGCGCATCCCGCTGCGGGATGAGCACGTCCCCGAACCGGGCAGCGACCTCGAGCCGCACGCTCTCCGCCAGCACCCACCCCGCGACCAGCGCCCCCTGCCCGTCGTCCACGAACGGCACCTCGCTCTTGCCGTCCGTGAGCACCAGGACACGATCCGCGCGGATCGGCAGCACGTGCACGCTGAGCACCGAGCCCCTCGGCTGCGCCGTGCGCCCGAAGCCCTGGAACGCGACTTCTTCCTGGCGCAGATACCGCGGCACCTGCACCCCGCAGGCGATGTCCTCGATCCACTGCATCGGAACCGGCGCGCGCCCCCCCGTCGCCATCATCACGTCGAGCCCCTCGAGCACGCGCAGCGGACCCCGGGCGAAGCCGATCAGCGCAACCGCCGCGATCCCCAGGGCCACGAACCCCCAGGTCCGCCGCGCCTTCGTCGCGGCCCGCTCGAGCCGCTCCAGCCCCACGCGCGCTGCCAGTCCCTCGAGGTGCATCGCCGCCAGCGCGCGTCCCACCGGATCTCCCTCCCGCTCCGTTCGCCCCTGCAGCGCGATGGCCCGCCGGGTCCGAGCAGCCAGGTCCTCATCGATCCTCGCGATGACGCGGACCACCGCCCGATCGGAGCGACGGGCTGCGCGCCGCGCGAGCAGCGTCGCGACGAGCCAGGCTATGGAGACTCCGGCGATCAGGGCAGCGGCGCCGATCCGCGTGGGGAGCGTGCCGAGCCGTGCGAGGTGCGCCGCGAGGAGTGTCGAGGCCAGCACCGCCAGGCCCCAGGCGCGACGCTGCATGGGAGCGACGCGGGCGCGCCACGCCTCGGCCAGCAGCGAAATGCGGGACGGCAGTGGTGTCGACACGGGGCGAGCTTGGGGCAAGTGAGGGCGGGATGCCAGCGGGAGCGCGAGAGACGGTCGTCTCGGCCTCGCGCGTGCCGGGGAGGCGGGCTGGATCGCTACTGGATCACGAGCTCGCCCTCGAGGAACTCGGGATACCCCTTGTCCGTCGCGGCATAGCCATCAACGTAGACCGTGTCGCCCGGCTCGAGGCTGCCGACGGCGGCTTCGCTCTCCGCGGCCCCCTCCGGCACGACCCCGTAGTCCACCGGGGAGGTCATCGGCGTGGCGCCCCCCCGCACGTCCCACTTCAGATTCCCTTCCGCGTCGAGGACCCAGAGCGAGGCGATCCCACGCTCCGGACTCCAAGAGATCGTCCCCTCCGTCGCGGTCATCTGTAACGTCGTAGTCGCCTCGCCCCAGTCGAGCAACAGCGCGATCGGCTCCGCGGGACACAGCCCCGTCGATCGCCAGCTCCCGAAGTACCCTCCCACGGTGGAGCCGTTCTGCTCCCAGTGCGAAGCCGCAACGCTGTAGGCGTCGTCGATGGCGTACATGAGACGGAAGGAGCCGTCCGCGGCCGCCTGGGTCTGCTCGACGCACTCGTCTCCCGACTCCCCGCAGACGTCCACCCATTCGGTGTCGGTGAGCCACGTGCCAGACTCGAACGACAGCTCTGCTCCGGCTGCGGGGGTTCCGTCGAGGTACTTGACGGTGCCCTTCACCTCGCACGGAGTCGGCCTCAGGAAGCCCTGAAGGATCTCGAGATCACCCAGGTCCGCTTCCTGCTCCGCGAAGCTGGGCACTTCGCCCTCGGCGAGGTGGAAGCGCAGCCCTTCCCACTCCACGGTCATGTAGACGAACATCTTCTCGCCGGGGATGCCGTTGCCATCGAGATCCTCGCCCGCGGGCTCGCTGCGCCCCACCGGCACCTCGAACGAACCATCGGCCTCCACGGGCACCGTGGCGTTCCCGGCCGGAGCGCCGTCGGCGTAGTAGAACTCCGCCTGCACGTAGGCGCCCGTCAAAGGCACCAACTCCAGACCGTCGCCTTCCCCCTGCGGACGCATGCCGGGCTGTGGGCTGGCCGGCTTCTTCGGCGACCACTGGAAGTCGCCGATCTTCCGCGTGTTGCCGGGGCCCTGCGGTGCCGGCGCCTTCTCCTGATTGCACTGTCCGATGGACGTGAAGCACTTGACCCAATCCTTGAACCTGCCCCACGCCCCCTTCTCCCCCTTGGCCTTTCCCTTGACGCTGTTGGAGCCCTGGTTCTGCGGGAAGTCGAGGTTGTGCGAGGTGAAGTGCGTCACCTCGTAGACCACAACCACCTTGCCCTGGAATGCTCCCCCCGTGATGGAAAGGAGTTGATCCTCGCCGATGAGCTCCCCCTTCCCGTCCACCAGATGCCCCATCCCCTCCTGCACCCACTGCCCCTTGCTCTCGTCGAACCAATACCGGGGCACGTCGATGCGATCGGTCCCTGGCGTCATGTCGCGCATCACACGCCAGGTCTCGCGCGGAACCTCCATCTCGAGGGTGGCGGGGCTCCCCAGCTCGTGGACCGGATTCCCCTGCTCGTCTTCCAGCTCGATGGTTGCGAATACGCCGGACACGATACGTGTGCCCTCGTCGTCGACGAAGTCCCCCGGGAATGCATCGGATTCGTATGCTGGGTTGTAGAGCCTGGCTGTCCCCCCGAGCCCCGAGGACAGACGCTTGATGACAAGCTTGCCTGAGGGGAGCCTCAACTGGCTCCCGTCTCCCTCGACCTCCAGCTCATCGCCGTCGTACAGCGCCGTGTCGAGACGCACGCTTCCAGGCGGTGTGACGACCACCCGCTCGTGACTTGCGAGCTTGTCATTGGCCCTGAAGGAGGCCACGATCTCGCTCCTGCTCTTCAGCTCGAGAGCGGTTGTGTACTTGCCCTGCGCGTCGGTCGTCACCTTCACGAACTCCGATTCGCTGCGCTTGCCGTCGCCGTTCAGATCCGCGCTGATGGTGACTTCCGCCCCGGCGACCGGGGCAGCCTTCGCTCCGAGCTTCTCCGACGATACGCGTCCGAACACCGTGACAGGTCCGCTCGCCTGCTCCTGCGCGCCAGCCTGCCCACCTGCTCCCGGGGATTCCTTGGCGCTCTCCGTGCCGCATCCGTACATGGCCACAAGGCCCGCACCGGCCGCACCGAGCCAGAATCCACTCCGCTTCATGTCATGCTCCTTTGCCGCCGCGATCGCCGCGCGGCTTGTGTGTTCCGGATACGCGAAATCCCTCGCCCACCTCGCTCGATCTGTCAACGTGACATCTGCCGGGTCGACGGCACGGGATGAGGTGACCCGCCGTGCTCCCGACTACGGAGTATCCCGGCGAGCGAGCGATGCGGCGAGGGCGACGACCCACAGCGCTCAGCAGCTTCGGTCATTCGGTCCTCCATCTCGCCACCGCTCCGTCAACTCGACCGGTTGCGTCGGCGCCCGAAGCAATGCTCGGATGACGTTCGGGCCGCGGAGGCGATCCCCAGGGTTCCGCGAGCCTGCAAAGGCACATGAGCAAACCGGCCGCCCGTTGCACCGTGTACGCACGATGGAGAGCCCACGATGGAGAGCTGGAGCTTCTGGATGGTTCTTGCGTGGCTCCTGCGGGCGCTGACGTTGCCCGCGTGCGCGGCGCCGAGAGAGCTCGCGAGCTCCGGACCGAAGACCCCGTCGGTGGAATCGAGCACCGGCATGGCGACCTACCAGGCCGCCAAGGACCCGATGAACCCGCTCGTCGTGGAGTGGCCTGCGACGGCCAAGACCTCGCTCGAGGCCGCGAGCCAGCGCGGCATGGTGGTGGTCAGCTACCTGGGCTGCACGCTGAAGGTGCTGGAGCGGTGTGATGCCGGGGGCTCCTACGGCTTCAAGCTGCTCACCCCGAACGAACTCTCACTCTCGCCCTCCTGCAATGGCTCTCCCGCAAGGCGCTTCTCTCTCGCTCCTATTGCCCTCGCCCGCTGCGCCCTCTCCTGCTCTTCCCCCGCCTTGCACCCCCTTCGCGGCCCCGCCGTTGCGGTCCGCCGCGAGCCTGGCCTCGATGGTCGCATCGCCGAGTTCCCCCGAACCGGACGCGTCTCTCTCGTGGACTTCTGGTCCACCTACTGCGACTCGTGCAAGCGCGTGCTGCCCTCGCTCGAGACCCTGTGGAACACCCACCGCGACGAGGGCCTCGACATCATCGGCGAGTCGACCGACGACAACCCCGGGCTCGTCGCGCAACAGCTTCAGGCCCTCGGCATCACCTATCCGAACTTGCTCGACACTTCAGGCCAGGTCCGGGGGCAGTACCGCGTCGGCCCGGTTCCCCACAGCGTCGTCATCGACAGGCAGGGCGCGTGCGCCTCTCCATCGCCGGAGGCAGGGGCGACGACCTGCGGCGCGTGCAGCAAGGCGTGCGCGAGGCCTTGCGGGAGAACTGAGCGGAATCCTAGGGCGGGCGCGAATGTCCCGAACGCGGGTGTCCCGCGTGATACATCGGCAGGGGCTTGCGAGAGTAAAACCACGCCGGACACGCGACAGCACGGCCCCCCGGAGGGATCGTATTCCGCGAGCCGTGACCGTCGCCGTCGCCGTGACCGACAAGGACTGTAGAACAGCTGTGAGGTCGGGGAGCGGCTGGTGAGGTGGGGGCTCGAGCGCCGGTGGCCTTCGCATCCTCCTCGCAACACGGCGAACGGCTCGGCGTCCTCGTGAAACGGTGCGCTGTCCTGGCGGATGGGTGCGCCGCTCTACCCCCCCTCATCGTCTCCGAACAACACCCCAACCCGCAGCTCGATCGCGTCGAACGGCTCCGAGTGCACGCCATCCTCTCGCGTCGCACCCAGGACGTACAGATGGCCCTCCGGGGTCCGGCGATAGACCGTCAACGTCTCGTCCTGCGGATCGATGAGCCAGCAATGGGGAACGCCGGCCGCGTGGTACACGCGCATCTTCTTCACTCTGTCGCGGCGCGCGCTCGTCGGTGACACGATTTCCCAGACCCGGTCGGGACGCACCTCGATCGGGACTGGGTCGGGGAGCTCGGGCAGGCGTTCACGACGCCACCCCCGGCCCGATGCCCCGGCGCGAGCGACTAGGACTAACACCGCGTCCGGGTCTGGGGCTACACTGCCCTCCCGTTCTCTAGCCCGGAGTGCAAGGAATGCGAAAAACGATCGCGCTGATCTTCGCCGGCGGCCGCGTCGACGAGCTTTCCGTCCTGACCTTCCACCGCCCGAAGTCCGCCGTCGTGTTCGGCGGCTCCTACCGGTTCATCGACTTCGCACTCACCAACCTCGCCAACTGCGAGGCCATAGAGACCGTCGGCATCATGTCCCAGTACAAGCCGTCGTCGCTCATCGACCACGTCGGCATCGGCTTGCCCTGGGATTTCGTCGGTACCCACCGCGCCGTGCGCTTCCTCCCCCCGTACACCGGCCCCGAGCAGGCCCACTGGTATCGCGGCACCGCCGACGCCCTCTTCCAGAACCTCGACTTCCTCGAGCTCCACCGCCCCACCGACGTCCTCATCGTCTCGGGCGATCACGCCTACACCATGGACTACATGCCGCTGCTGCGCTTCCACATCGAGCGCGGCTCCGACCTCACCATGGCCTTCACCCCGATGGAGGTGGACCCGTCGCGCTTCGGCATCGCGGAACTCGACGCCGAGGGGCGGATCATGGCCTACTCCGAGAAGCCCAAGAACCCCCGCTCGAACCTGGCCTCCATGACCGTCTTCGCGATCAAGGCCTCGGTCCTCGTCGACGAGCTCAAGCGCGCGAGCGAAGCCGCCGAGGGCAAGCAGGGCTTCTACATCTACGACGAGATCATCCCGCGGCTGGTTGCGCGACGCCGCGCTCACGGCTGGGTCCACTACGGTCCCTGGGAGTACGTGCGCACGATCGACGCCTACCATCAGGTCCACCAGGACATGCTCGGCGAGTCCCCCAAGCTCGACCTCGGCGCTTGGAACGTGCGCACGAACAACATGTCCAGGCGCGCTGCCGCGCCTACCCCCTCGCGCCACCTGCCCGGCGCCCAGGTCTCCGACTCGATCATCAGCGCCGGCTGCGCCATCGCAGGTCGCGTCGAACGCTCCGTGCTGTCTCCCGATGTCCGCATCGGCAAGGGCGCGGTCGTGCGCAACTCGATCCTCTGGGATGGCGTCACCGTCGAAGAGGGCGCCCTGCTCGACGGCGTCATCGCCGACAAGCGCACGATCATCGGCAAGGGGGCGCGCGTCGGGATCGGCGAGGAGTGCCCGCCCAACGAGGAGCTGTCGCGCTCGCTCACCTGCGGCGCGACGCTGCTCGGCTCCGACGTGAACATCCCTGCGGGGACGCAGGTCGGGCGCAACTGCATTCTGTACCCGCACGTAGGCGCCGATCAGCTCGACTCAGGACCGGTGGCCTCTGGCAGGACGGTGCGCGCTCCGGCGCGCTGAAAGGGCAGGTGAGACGATGAAGGTCACCATCATCTCGAAGGAATACCCGCCCCACGTCTACGGCGGCGCTGGCGTGCACGTGAAGTTCCTCACCCGCGAGCTCGCGCGCAACCTCGACGTCGAGGTGCGCTGCTTCGGCGAGCAGCGCATCCGCGAGGGCAAGCTGACGGTCACCGGGTATCGCGCCTGGGATCGCATGTACGAGGGCGACGACTCGCGCTTCAACTCCACTCTCGGAACCTTCTCCACCGACCTGTCGGTCGTGCGCGATCGCTTCGACTCCGACATCGTGCACTGCCACACCTGGTACGCTTCCCTCGCCGGCTACTGGGCCAAGACCCTGTACGACATCCCGCTCGTCAGCACGGTCCACAGCCTCGAGCCCCTGCGCCCCTGGAAGGAGGAGCAGCTCGGACGCTCCTACCACCTGTCCACCTGGGTCGAGAAGCTCGCCCTCGAGAGCTCCGATCGTATCGTCGCAGTCTCCAAGGGCTCCCGCGAGGAGATCCTCAAGTTCTTCGACGTCGATCCCGCCCGCGTGAAGGTCATCCACAACGGCATCGACCTGAACCTGTACCGGCACATCGAGACCGACTCCACCCGCAAGTCCTTCGACCTGCTCGACCAGCCCTACGTCTTGTTCGTCGGGCGCGTCAGCCGTCAGAAGGGCATGACCTACCTCATCGACGCCATGAAGCACGTCGATCCCGGCGTGCGCTGCGTCTGCTGCACCAGCGCCCCGGATACCAAGGAGCTCGAAGACGAGATCGCCGCCAAGGTGGCCTCTGAGCCCCGCGTGCTGTGGATCAACTACCTTCTGCGCGAAGAGCAGTACGTCGAGCTGTACAGCAACGCCGCCGTCTTCGCCTGCCCCTCCATCTACGAGCCCTTCGGCATCATCAACCTCGAGTCCATGGCCTGCGAAACCCCCGTCGTCGCCAGCGCGGTCGGCGGCATCCTCGAGACCGTGGTCGACGGCGAGACCGGCTTCCTCGTGCCGCCGGCCGATCCCAAGGCGATCGCCGACGCCATCAACAAGCTGATCCGCAACGACGAGATGCGTCGTCAGTTCGGAAAGAACGGCCGCAAGCGGGTGGAGGACCACTTCTCGTGGACCTCGATCGCGCACAAGGTCGAAGATCTGTACCGGGAAGTGATCGAGGAGCGGAAGCGCGGCAACCCGGCATCCAAGAACGGCTGAACCCCTGGGAGGAACCCGTGGCGATTTCCATCGACGTATTGAAGAGCGAGCGCGATGCGCTCAAGAAGAAGCTCGGCGAGATCGAGGGCGAGCAGAAGAGTCTCGATCTCAAGGTCAAGGACCTCCGTCAGAAGGAGATCCAGACCAAGCGCGAGATCGAGGCGCTCAACATCCTCATCGACCTGCAGCAGCCCACGGTCGACAAGCCCCTGCCCCCACCCGCTCCGCCCAAGGCGACCTGAGCGCACGCCCAACTTCGACGCTGGCCAACCCCGACGCGCGCCAGCGCGCCATCGGAGAGCGAGTATCGACGCGTGTCACGGGGCACCGCGTGGGATGGGGCGGCGCCACCGTCCCGCCCACGCGCGCGCTCCGGTCGCGAACGCGGTCGATCATCGCATGAGGCGTGAGCGGGCACCGCAGTGTTCCCACACGGCCCGCGAGTGCGATAGGATCGACACCATGAGGGCGAAGCGCTTGGGGTTCATCGGTCTTGCCGTCGGCGCGCTGGTTGCCGGGGGCTGTAGCGATCCCTCCTCGGAACCGTCGAGTCCCGATGCGGGGCAAAGCGGCGGAGCCGGTGGATTCGGCGGGGCGAACGCCGGAGGCGGCGGCGCCGGCGGAATGGCGGGTGCCAGCGGCAGCGCCGGGACCGGCGGGATGGCAGGCGCAAGCGGATCGGGTGGGGCGGGCGGCACGGCAGGCGGCTCGCCCGATCAACCCGCGGTAGCGCGCGCAGGGACCTACTTCGGATTCGCCGAGAGATTCAACCGCTACTACACGGACCCCTCGTGGCAGCCCGCGAGCACGGTATACGTGAGTCCCGATGGATCCGGGGACGGCAGCTCGCCCAACAGCCCTGCAAGCGTCGCTGGAGCACTCGGCAGTGCCGCGCCCGGGCAGCGCATCGTGTTCCTCCAGGGCTCCTACTCCGGTTGTTTCGAGCTCGACTCCGAACACGACGGCACCTATGACGCGCCCGTCGTCCTGTACGGCGAGCGGGGTCAGAACGGCGAGCCGGCGGTGACAATCCACTGCTGCTCCGACGGACGCAGGACATGCTTCAATCTCGAGGCTGCGGACTACGTCGCTGTCGACGGATTCGAGCTGGTTGGCGGCGACTACGGAGTCCGCGCGGTGGGAGCGGGCTATGCGTCGAACGAGCACCAGGTCGGCGTTGCGGTATTGAACGCCGTCGGGCACGGGCAGAACAAGGACCCGTTCTTCACGGGACAGTCCGACTGGTACGTGATCGAGCGCTGCGCCGCGCACGATTCGGGCAGCGGAGACGGCCACGGGATCTATCTGAGCAACGGCAGTGATTGGAACATTGCTCGGTACAACGAGACGTACAACACGTATTCTTCCGACTTCCAGATCAACGCGGATCCGGCGTCGACCTGCTCCGACGAAGGGGTTGCCTTTGACGATCCGGAGTGCGATGCCGTGGCAGGGAGCAGCACGACGGGGGGACGTGGGGCATCGGACTTCATGCTGATTGAAGCCAACTTCTTCCATCACAGCCTGGCGCAGGGCCCCAACTTCACCTCGGTCAGGAACAGCGTCGTTCGCAACAACATCTTCGCCTTGCCCGCGCGCCACGGTGCGAGCTTCTGGCAGGAGACCGACAACCCGAAGCTCGGGTCCTCGGGCAATCTCATCGCGCACAATCTCTTCGTAACTTCGGTCAACGACCGCCAGGCTCTCGGGATGATCGTCAGCTCGACCGGCAATCAAATCAAGAACAACGTCTTCGTCGCAGTCTCGATCGACTCCGGCACCGTCGGACCGAATGCAAGTGGTCAGTTGCTCGCCACGGACGGCAGCACCGTGGGCGCGAACACCTTCGAGCAGAACGCCTGGATGTCTGGCTACTTCGGGTCGGACGACGGCGCGGCGGCATACGCTCCGAATGCGGGCGAGTTGCGGGAGACGAGCTTCGACGGCTCCTGGTTCGCCGCATTTCCGACGGCTCTGGGGCACGACCCCAAGGCCTTCTTCCCGACGGAATCCGCGCCATGGCTGAACCGGGGCAACCTGCTGTCCGATGTTCCGACGGACCGGGACGGCACGCCGCGGACTGCGCCGGTGGATCTGGGCCCCTACGAGAGATAGCAGCGGTGTCGCGGAGCGTGCATCGCATGCGGGCTCTCCTCCTGCCGTCGCCGGCCATGTCCGTACAAAGGGCCTGCCCCGGTGAGCGTGCACCTGCCGTTCTTGACCATTTCCGACGACGATTGCAGTAGTCTCCGCCGTCGAACGCTGACTCCTTTGCCGTAAGGGACAGAGCCATGGCCCAGAGCTTCACGCGCAACTACTCCGACCACTCCAACGACAACGGTTATCAGTTCGAGTTCTTCTGCGACAAGTGCGGCAACGGGCATCGCTCCGCGTTCCAGACGAGCGGAATCGGTCTCGCCTCCTCCGTCGCGAAGGCCGCGGGCTCCATCTTCGGTGGCGCGCTTTCGAGTGTTGGCTGGGGCGCCGATCACATGAAGGACGCCCTTCGAGGCCCGGCCTGGGACACTGCCTTCCAGAAGGCCATCGAGGAATGCAGACCGCACTTTCGCCAGTGTACTTGTTGCGGAAAGTGGGTCTGCCCCGAGGTCTGCTGGAACCACTCCCGCGGGCTATGCGAGGATTGCGCCCCCGACTTGCGCGAGCAGGCCGCTGCCATCCAGTCGCAGGTGGCCGTCGAGCAGGCGTGGGAGAAAGCCCGCAACGCAGACCAGATGCGGGGGTTCGACATCGTCAACCAACAGGTCGCCGTCGGCGCACTCTGCCCCAAGTGCCAGGCTGGTCTCGCGGCCGACGCACGCTTCTGCGCCCAGTGTGGGACTCCGGTCCCCGCAGCCTCGACGGGGCCCAAGTTCTGCGCCGGATGCGGCACGCAGCTCGCGGCCGGTAGCCGCTTCTGCGCGCAGTGCGGCAGGCCGTCCTCCTAGGACCGGACTTCAACACCGGGCGTCGAGAAGGCCGGTGCGCCGGCTCGAAAGCCCGATGCCCGACAGACCCGCGAAGTGACGGACGTGTCGTCGCACGAAGCATCCGCTTCCGCAGCTCGTCACCAGCAGGACGCCTCCGTCTTGCGCCACCCCTCCAGCGTCGCAGCTTCCGAGCCGACCTGCGTGCCGTACTCATTGTAGAACCGGTGCTCCTCCGTCCCCTTGAACGGCGAGGTGCTGATCACCTGCACCATGTTCTGGCTCGTCATTCCCCCGCCGTACTGCAGCGCGTAGGAGAACGTCCACACACCGTCGGAGTACGTGCCCGGCGCGCTCCCTGACACTCCGGGCGTCGACATCTGTGCCGTCTCCCCTTCCACCTCGAAGACCAGCTCCAGCGGGAACTGCGTGCCCGCCGGATAGTCGTCCGTCGCGGCAGCCAGCGTCTTCACGATGCACCACTGCCCCGCGAGATCCGCCGACGCATTCCCCGTGCCCATCGAGCTGTCGCCGTCATCGCCGCAGTCCGCCCCGCACAGGCTCAACGCCAACGCCATGCTCGCCATCAGCGGACAACGAATGGAACCAGTACGCGGAATCATCTCGAGTGCCTCCCGGAGGTGTCTGCCTAAAACAAGCTTGCGTCCCGTCGCTCGCGATTGCAGCGGCGCAACGCCCTTTCGTCAAGGGGCGGTGAACGGGTGCGCGTGCGTGCGATCGTGCGAGGCATTTCCGTGCATGTCATGGACCGAAGCGAGGTGAGCACCGCCCGGTCCGACCGCGTGGGCGACGAAAGGTGTCCCGTTCGCGATCCGACGCTCAGCGCTGTGAAGCAGCGGGCGGATCGTCGCTGTCATCGACAGAGTCCCGGGCGCTCGCCGGCGCTTGCTCGTCGGCCGCGTCCGCCACCTCCGCAGATGTCGCCTGCTGCCGCATCGCCTTCTTGCCGCTGACCTCTGCGGCGGATTCCTTCCATTCCACGCCGAAGCGTTCCGCCAGGCGTCTCATGTCGGCCAGGTAGGCCGCGGAGCGATCGAGGTAGAAGGCGAGGGGAGGAGAAAAGTTCTTGCCGACCAGGTCCTGCAGGAACAGCTCGGAGACCGGCCGCTTGCGTTCGAGCAGGCGCTGGGTGCGCAGGATGATCCGACGCTCCTCCGGGCTCACGGCGGCGAGACGATCGCGGAACACGACCTGGGCGCGCGGCTGGAGCATCCAGAAGTACATCAGGTCGAGGGAGTTGATGATCTGCTGGGCCTCGAGCTCGAGGGTCTCGACCCCGAGGGTGCGGAAGAACTCCTTGGGAGACGCCAGGCATGCAGCCACATCCACCTGCGGGAACATGGCCTCGAGCCTCCCGTGCACCTCGAGCAGGCGGGCGATCTTCGAGGAGTAGTCCTTGTGGCGCAGGCGCAGGGCCACGTTTCGATCCGCGGTCCCCTCGATGAAGCCGGCGACCGTGTCGGAGGCGAGCTTGCCGATCACGGCGGCCCAGCTTTGCAGCATCGCGGTCGCTGCGAGCCACTCCATGCCGCCTGAGACCATCGCCTGCAGGAGGATCCAGTTGAACGCGAACGCGAGCGGGATGGACAGGACCGATCGGAAGAAGTTGCCGACGGCGGCTCCCCTCGGCAGGCCGCGGAAGGTGTTGTGGCTGAACAGGTAGATGCCGTTGGCCAGACCCATCACCGCGTACAGCGCCAGGGGCGAGGTCGCCGTGGTGACCCCGAGCCCCCGATCCAGCAGCAACGACTTCACGAACCAGTCGAGCAGCGGCACCGAAAAGCCCGTGTACAGCAGCGAGTCGCTCACCCGCCCCCAGCTCACCAAATCCTTCCAGCTCAGCAGCTGCGATCGGATCACTCCCGCGCCTCCCACGATCGACTGCAGGATGTTGCGCAGCCCAGTGATCCCGAACCAGATGATCGCCCCGAACCACGCGAGCAACCACCAGTCCTTCGTCAGTGCAAACGTCAGCACCGCCGGGATCAACCCCAGCAGGATCTTCAAGAAGTTCTTCGTGCGGCTGTTGAGCGAGCGCCACCGGATCCGCGGAGCCTCCCGATCGTCGTCCCCCGCGAGCGTGAGCCCGTTGCTCGGCTTCTCCGGTGTCCCTCCCAGCGTGAGCAGGTTGCCCGGCGTCGCCATCTGCGTCGCTTCGGGCACCACCGCGTACGAGTCCTTCCGTCGATATCCCAGCTCGCGCAGACCAGGGATCGCCCGCGCAAACCTGTAGCCTGCGTCCATCGCCCACACGTGGCTCGTCAACGGCACCCACTTGGTGTCGAGCACGGTCTGCACGCGAATGGGCACGACCTCCCGCGTTTCCCCCTTGCGCAACGCCTGCGCCACCGTCGCGCGCGGCAGCGTGTCCATCACCGCCAGCCCCATGCCCGACCACTCGCGCGCGCGTCCCACCGAGTCGGTTCCCATCCGGCACCCGAGCGCGTCCTTCGCATAGAAACCGAGCAGCCTCTGCAGATCCCCCAGGATCACCCGGAGCTTCTCGACCCTGCTGCGCTTCCACTCCTCGGGCTCGTCTCCCTCCTCCACGCCCCGGATGACGTCGATGATCATCTTCTTGGCGGCGATCGGGTTGCCCGAGTTGAGCACGCGACGGATGTCTGCGATCTCCCCGATGCGCGGGTTGCGGTTCCGACGGTGGTCCTTGAGATTGAAGATTTCGAGATGCGTGACGGTTCCGGCGCCCTCGTAGAGGATCTCGAGGACGTCCGCGGGGGTCAGGTTGCTCGGGTTGAGCGTGACTTGATACCCGGACCGCAGCTCCTTGAGCTTGCGAAGCAGCTCCGCGGGCGTCCTCTGCAGCGTCGACGGCACCTCGTCGCCGTCGCGCGGAACCGAGATGTCGGCCACCTCGGGGTTCGCCGACGTCCACAGGTACTTGCGGGCGATCTGCTCGGGCAGGAGGTTGTCGAGAAGCCGCACGCGCTGCTCGATCGGCTTCCGATCCGCCTTCGCGGCCTCCGCCCACTGCTGCCGGAGCAGGGGCAGCTCCGCTTCGGCCTCCTCCATCGCCTGGGCGTGGATGTAGTCGGCCAGGTGCGTCATCGACGGCTGCCCGACCCCGACGTGTTGGAGGAAGTCGTCGTGGCGCAGCGGCTGCACGTGCAGCCCGTAGGTCTCGTTGAACGGGTTGAGGTGATTTCGGTTGAAAGAGTCGAGCAGCTCGAGCACGTGCCGCGTGTGCCATCGCTCGACCTCCCGTCCCTCCTCGAAGAACTCCTTGATCGCGGGACGCTCGAGGAACTCCTGGTACTCGCGGGTCGAGTGCAGCCCGCGCGGCACCCAGATGAACTGGACGTACTTGCCGCGGAAGCGGGCCGAGACCTCGACCGCGGGACGCACGGTCAAGTCCATCGCCTGCGCCGCCTCCACCAGCTCCGTCACCGCTTCGGGCGTCAGGAAGTGGTAGTAGATCACCGTCATGTCGCGGATGCCCTTGATCCAGGCATCCACGATGAGGTGCGTCGCCGACTTGCGCCCCTTGGAGTTGGCGTCGTGCACGTGGTGATCGAAGGTCACCTGATTCCACCGCTCGCTCATCTCGAGCAGGTGGTAGTGGCGCAGGTTGCGACGCACGACCTTGGGTCTTCCGGAGACCGCGGAGAAGAACTCGTGGGCCAGCTCGACCTGGCGCCAGGAGTTGCCCCGCTCGCGCACCAGGTCCTTCATGATCTCGATGAGCACCCGGCCGGTGTTCATGAGCATGTCGTGCTGCCCGCCCTCGATGAGCTCGTCGTGTAGCGCCTTGAGCGCCACCAGGCGGTCCTGCGCCGCCTCCGAGTCCAGGGATCGCAGCAGGCGCATCACGGCGAAGGCGATGCGCTGCTGGCGGGTTGCCGCCAGCTCCTTGATTCCGCGCGGATGCAGGTACGGGTTGAAGAGCTTGCTCACCCGGTCCGGGCGCTTCTCTTTGCGCTTCTTTGTTACCTCGTTGACCAGCTCGACAAGGTCGAAGTCCTGCTGGTCGAACAGGTAGGGAACCCGGGATCGCGACTTCATCTCATGGGTGTCGGGGCAGGGGGAACCCGCAGCAGCCTACACGCCGGATCCCGGGCGCGCAACTTGCCGGCTCTCCGCGTGGCTTGACACGGCCCACGCTCGGAACACAATGCGCGCCGTGAAAAACAGCATCCTCTCCTCCCTCGCCCGTGCCGCCATCCTCGCCGCGGCACTCGGTCTCCCCCTCTGCGCGCAAGCCTGCGCCAAGTCCGCCGCTCCAGCCGCGGGCGACGCCCAGGCCGGCGGCAAGATCATCGCCGTCGAAGCCGTCCACGACTTCGGTACCGTCACCGAAGGCGATACCCTCAAGCACTCCTTCGTCATCAAGAACGAAGGCTCCACCCCCCTCAAGATCGACCGCGTCCAGACCAGCTGCGGCTGCACCGTCGCCGAGCTCAAGACCAAGGAAGTCGCTCCCGGCGCCACCGGTGAGGTCGAGATCGCCTTCAACACCCAGGGGCGCCCCGGCGATCAGAGCAAGATCATCACCGTCCTGTCCAACGACCCCGCGACCCCCAGGCTCAACCTCACCATCAAGGCCAAGGTCGAGTCCCTCCTCGCCTTCGACCAGCCTCGCTACGCCGCCTCCAAGACCATGCACGTCGGCGACAAGGAGACCATCGAGGCCTGGATCACCGGCAAGCTCGTCGACTCGGCCAAGCTCGCCATCGATCAGGTCACCGGCGGGGAAGATGCCGCCGCGGAGCTCATCACCAAGACCGAGGGCGACAAGCAGCGCCAGGGCGTGCGCGTCACCCTCAAGGGCTCCAAGATCGGCAACTACCACGGCTCCGTTGCCCTCAATACCGGCGTCGAGAAAGTCCCCCGCCTCATGCTCCCCTTCAGCTGGAACGTCCTCGGCAACGTGGAGATCATCCCCCGCGCCATCTACTACGCCACCGGCCCCCAGGCCGGCCCCAACGTCCGCGATGAGCGCGTCCTGCAGATCAAGAGCCGCTTGCCAGACTTCAAGATCAAGGGCATCTCGGTCAAGGAAGGCCCCTTCACCGCCGTCCTCCAGAAGCCCGATGGCGGCGTCGGATTCGAAGTCCGCGTCAACGTCACCGACCGCTCCAAGCTCGAGAAGATCGCAACCTCCGCCATCGAGCTCACCACCAACGACCCCATCGAGCCCAAGATCAACGTGCCGATCACCATCTCCTCGGGCCGGCCGCGGATGGGGCCGCCTGCCGGCATGCCCTCCGGCCGCCTGATGGGGCCCGGCATGCCCGGTATGCCAGGACACGGCGGAAGACCCGTCCCGATCGTCCCTCCCGCCGCCTCCAACTAGCCCCTCCCGAACTTCTTTCTCCCGGCGGTGGAAGGTCTCTCCCTCCACCGGCGTTGTCCCCCTCGAAATCGCCGGCGACTTCGATCCCCTCGGGCACTCTGCCTGCGGACCGTTGTCCCACCGGTCAGTGCGCCCTCGTCTCACGCGGGCGAGCTTCCCTGTCACGAACCCCTTCCGAACAACGACGTAGAGGCTGACATGGCACGCTGGAAGGCATGGTGGAAGCGGGCGGTCGAGGCCATCCTCGATGGTTCCCACGGCTTGTGCATGGTGTGCGGAGGGAGGGCCTCGCACACCGTCGTCTGCGAGAGCTGCGGCGTCACCGCATGTCGAGACTGCTGCAGCGACCGCATCTGTCCCAACTGCGGGGATCCGGTCTGAGTCAGCGCGGGGGAGCGGCGCACGGGCAATGGGCCGCGGCCCTGGGCGCTCTCGCAGATTCGCGATCGCTGCGCGCGGGGCTACTGGATAGGTCCGGAACGCGAGCCGGCACACGGCTCCATGGTGAACCCCCCCTCTTCCTCGTTCGGCTTCTGCGTGAAGCACTTCGCCGAACACTCCCCCGGCCCCAGGAACTCGAACTGAACGACCTGCACGTCCCCCACCGCGGGCAGGTGCTCGAGCTGCGCCGAACACGCCCCGTCCACTACCTTCTGCTGGACCGTCCGCGTCTTCGTCACCGTCCGCGTGCAGTATTGCGGCGAGCTGTACGTGTACGTCCCCGACCCGCTCGTCGTCGTCCCGCACTGGTATTGCTCTGTCGTCGTGTACGTCTCTGTCTTCGATTCGTAGTGGAAGAACTCCGTCGCGAGCTTCCACTTCGCAGGTTCGTTGCGCACGCGCACCGCCCTCGACACCGGTGTTGACGGCACGAACTCCGGGAGGCTGACCCGCATGTCGTTGAGGACCGCCGAGGCCGAGTGCTGCGGACCCGGTGTCGCGTTGTGCACGAACCGCAGCTTGATCAGCGCGTGCGGCGTCCCGATCGCAGGCTCCTGGTAGACCGGCAGCGTGACCACGCACGAGGTGGACAATCCGGCGAGAGCCGCTGCCGTCGCGATGATCCCCCGACTCATCGGCCGCAGTGCTCCGTGCACCACTTCGCCTCGTCGTCGCACTTCTGCACCCCTTGGCCGTCGCGCGCATCCATGATGCACCGGTCGTGCATCGACTGGCACTGGGCCCGGCACGATGGAGGCGCCTCTACCGACGCCTGAGGCCTCACGACGCATCCTGCGCAGGCGAGCGCCGTCAGGAGACCTGCGGTCGCGAGCACGAAGTGAGCTGCATTCATGCTCTTTCGGGTAACAGAACCCTGAGGTGCCCACAAGCCGGCGAGGGTGGCAGAGCCGCAGCCGGAGGGGCGCTTGCCCTCTTGATCCGGTTGTGCCTGCTCATCGCGAAGGCCTCTGGTATCCTTGTCTCACCACCATGGCGATTCGACGAGGGTTCGCGGGCGTGACGGCACTCGTTGCCGTTTGGGCATGGGTTCAGATCTCCGGTTGCTCCGCGAGCGGCGAGAGTAGCGAGTTCGGAGGCGCAGGCACGGGCAACACCGGAGGGGGCGGCCTGCCGGACGCTGCGGCCGACAGCCTCATGTTCGGCTGCAATACCTGCATCGGCAGCATCCTCAAGGAGTGCGACGACAAGGGGAACCTCATCGGCGACAAGGACTGCACCCCCGAGGTCTGCGTCCCTGGCAAGGGATGCATGCCCTGCGCTCCCGGCACCACGACGTGTGTCGGCAACGAGGTGCACGCGTGCCTCGACGACGGGTCCGCCGGTGATCTGATCGAGACCTGCGACACCGCTGCGGGGGAGATCTGCGGCGCGGGAAAGTGCGGCACGGAGTGCGACATCCTCGCCGGCTCCAACAGCTACGTCGGCTGCGAGTTCTGGGCCGTGGACCTGCCCAACGAACGCGGCCCCATGGGCACCAAGAACACCTGGGCAGTCTTCTCTCCGTGGGGCGTCGTCCTGGTCAACGCCGGCACCGCCACCGCCTACGTCACCATCGACATCAACGAAGCCCCCTTCGGTCAGCCCGTCTCCACCAAGACCGTCGAAACCAGGACCATGGCCCCGGGCGCCATCGAGAAGATCGCCCTTCCAACGCGCGAGGTCACCGGCATGACCATGAACACGCCGGCCGATCCCGGCCCGCCCATGACCCTGCTCACCTCCGCCGCCTACCGCATCACCTCGTCGTCCCCGCTCATCGTCACGCAGTTCAATGTCTTCGAGAACAGCTTCTCCAACGACGCATCCCTGCTGCTCCCCAAGGCTGCCCTCGGAACGACCTACCGCGTGCTCGGATACCCCACCGCCAACCCCGTCGTCATCGAAGGCATGCCCACCATGCCTGGCGTCCCCGATCACGCCTCCGTCACCGTCGTCGGCGTCGAACCCGGCACCCAGGTCCAGGTCAAGCTCAGCGCCGACAGCATGGGCAACCCCGACCAGAACCTCCCCGCCGCCAAGGCCGGGGATACCGTGACCGCAACCCTCGGCCCCTTCGACACCCTCAACATCGCCTCGCGCTCCGATTGCAAGATGGCCGAGATCAACAAGTGCCTCGGCGACTTCACCGGAACCATCGTCCAGGCTTCCCGCCCCGTCGTCGTCTTCACCAGCGGCGAGCGCGCCATCCTCGGACCCCTCAACGACTCGAGCGGCACCGACGGCTGCTGCACCGATCACCTCGAAGAGCAGATGTTCCCAGTCACGTCGCTCGGCAAGAGCTTCCTCATCACCCACAGCCCCCCGCGCGGCTCCGAGCCCGACGTCCTGCGATTCATGGGCGTGGCGGAGACGGCGACGATCACGACCACGCTCCCACCTCCCGACGACTCCTTCACGCTTCAGCCCGGGGAGATGCGCTCCGTCAACGCCTACAACGACATCGCGGTCACCTCGTCGGCGCCCATCATGGTTGCCCAGATCCTCATCAGCCAGGCCTACACCTCGGACTTCATCGGCGACCCGTCGCTCACGATCTTCCCCCCGGTCGAGCAGTATCGGAAGAATTACACGTTCCTCGTCCCCGGCGACACGTGGACCAAGAACTACTTCGTGATTGCGACGGAGACCGGCAACACCTTCAAGTTCGACGGGGCATCGCTGCCTTCTGGATGTCAGACGGTCACGGGGCCCGAGATCGGTGGCGTCAAGTACGAGGCTCTGCGTTGCCCTCTGGCGGATGGGAGCCACACCGTCGAGGGCGACAAGCCCTTTGGCATCACCGTCTACGGCTACGGCTCCGCCGGCTCGTACGCCTTCGTCGGTGGCGCCGACATCAAGCCGATCTACACCCCGCCGCCCCTGCTCTGAGCCTCCACTACCGCCCTCCGCGAACATCGCGCGCAATGACATCGCCGCCCCGGGTGGCGTACGATGCTCTCCTGTCCAGGAGACCTGCCATGGCGTTGCGCGCTCGCCTCTCGAGACCCCTCGTCCCCGCCGCTGCGGCGATCTGCGGGCTCGTCATCGGATGCGGATCGAGCGGAGAAGACCTCTTCCACGGAGGCGACGCTGGAGCTGCGGGTGGCACGGTGCACGCGGACGCATCGGTGGATTCGGCGTCGGGAGCGGGAGGCGCTTCGGGTCAGGGTGGCACTGCCGGTGCGGCCGGAATGACAGCGACCGGGGGCGGCGCCGGCATGGGCGGGGGCAGGGCGGGCATGGGCGGGGGCAGTGCGGGCATGGGCGGGGGGAGC
>CAYMUE010000049.1:6436-38510 GCA_964393505.1 uncultured Polyangiaceae bacterium | reverse complement strand
GTGCGTGCCCGAGCAGGGAGACGGCGGATCGCTCGAAGCGGGAGGCCCCGCGGTGAGCGTGGAGCAGGACAAGAGCTGCGGGTGCAGCATGCCCGGCCTGTCCGCCGGACGAACCCGGGGCCTGTTCGCGCTCCTGCTCATGCTCGCCGCTTCCGCCCTGCGCCTTCGCCGCGCAGCCTGATCGCTCATCCCTCACATGCCGCGCAGCCACCGGCGTGGATCCGGCTCCGGTTCCTGCCGCGTTGACCCCTCCCCTGCCCTCCCCTACGCTCGCCGCGCCCATGCAAGCCGCACGCCCCTGGCCGCAGCCCGCAGCGTGGATGCGTCCCGCGGTCGTCGCGGTGTTCTCGCTGCAGTTCGTGGCAATCACGGCCCTGCTCGACGGCGTCCGGGCCTATGATGCCGAGCCTCGCGTGGTGATTTCGGCGGTGCAGAGCGCGCTGCTCTGGGGGCTGGTCGCGCTGCCTGCGGCGCGCTCGCGACTCTGGCGTGCGGGGGCTGCCCTCGCGGCTGCGATGATCGTGGTGCTGCAGCTCGCTTTCCACGCCCGCTACGGCTCCTACATCGATGCCGAGGTCGTCCGCTCCACCGTGCGCTTCTGGGCGGACATCAAACCCGAGCTCTCCTCGTTCCTGCCGACGCTCTCGGGACTCGTCGTCCTGGCGGCTGCGATCGAATACGGCTGGTTGTCCTTGTCATGGAGAAACGCGCGCAGCTCGCCTTGACCGCCGCGCTGATCGCGGCCTCCTTCGCAGCGCCGTCGGCGTCGCGGGGCACGCCTGACCTGCGGCTGCTGCACGGCCTGCTGTGGGGACTCAAGCCCTCTGCCGCGCAGGCGGCCCAGAGCATCGCCGTGCCTCCCCTCCCCTCCCGGCGCGATCGGCTCCCCAACGTCGTGCTCGTGATGGGGGAAGGGGTGCGCGCCGACGTGGGGTGCCGCGGCTGCGGGGCCACGCCTCGGATCGACGCGCTGCTGCCCGATCGAGTCGAGCTGTCGGAGCTCCGCTCGGTGGCGACCTTCACCGTGGTGTCCATGTCGGCGATCACCACGGGGCGGGCCCAGGTCGTGTCGCGCCAGGAGCTGGTTTCGATGCCGAGCCTGTTCGACTACGTGAAGGCGTCACACGCAGCCGGCCAATCGCCCACGACCGCCTACTGGTCCGCGCACTGTCACCCGATGTTCGAGCGCGAGGACATCCGTCGCTCGATCGACTCGTACGTCACGGCCGAGACGCTACTGGGCGATCAGGAGTGGCACGAAGACGCCGACGAGCGGCTGGTCGAACATTTTTTGCGAGAGCTCCCGAAGCTTCCGCGTCCGTACTTCGTGGTGCTGCACCTGGTGAACACGCACACGCCGTACGCGGTGGATCCGCAGGACGCGCCCTTCGCGCCCTGGGCCCGCGACTTCACGTGGGAAGGGATGCCGCGGCTGTTCAACGCGTATCGCAATGCGGTTCGCAAGCAGGATCGCGTGCTGTCGCGGGCCCTGGAGGCGATCGTTCGGGGACCGGACGGGGACGACACGCTCATCGCGTACACGAGCGATCACGGCGAGGAGTTCGGCGAGCACAGGCAGATTCACCATGGCCAGAACGTGCTCGACACGCAGATTCACGTGCCCGGGTGGCTGGCAGCGGGCGCCCGTGCGCTCACGCCGCAGCAGGCGGAGCGCCTGCGGTCCAACGCCGGGGCGTTCACCACGCACCTCGACATCCTGCCGACGCTTCTGGACGCGTACGGCGTGCTCGACGCCTACGAGCTCGGGCCGCTGCGCGCGCGATTCGACGGGAGGAGCCTGTTGCGAACGCTGGAGCCGCAGCGGCCGATACCGTTGACGAGCTGCACGGAGACGTTTCCGTGCCCATTCCGCAATGCGGGGGTATTGCAGGAGGGGCTGAAGCTCGAGGCGCAGGCGTGGGATCCGGGGTGGAACTGCTGGCGACTCGACGGCGGCAAGGAGATGGCGTCGCCGCATGAGGATTGCCGCGGCCTGCGGGAAGCATCGAAGAAGTGGTTCGCGAAGCTGCCGAATGGCAGCGAGAACACCGAACGTTGAAGGCCGCGGAGGAGGGGCCGCGCTGCTCGCACCACGGGCGGGCGAGGCGCTCCAGAGCTTCGTGGCGCACGTGGTGCCGGAGAGCCGCAGGGCGCGCGGCGGAGGGTAGACGGGCCCGCGAGACCGCCGACGGCGATCACCCGCTGATCATGGCGAGTGCGCGCCGCAGCAATCGATATCTGAGCCGAGAAGCTCCGTGCGACCTTCCGCGCTGTAGAACCCGAACTTCTGCAGCAGCCGGTACTTGGGCAGGATGTTGTGCTCGACATCGACGTGGAAGAATCCCGGAAACAGCTCCGGATGCGAGGCCACCAGGTCGTAGACCCCGCGGTGCTCGTCGGCGATGCGCATCCTGCCGCCGTCGCAGACCTCGCAGCCGGTGAGCATGTACTCCGGGAACAGCTCCGGGCAGAACTCGAGACGCGCGCTGCCCTTCAGCTCTTCGTAGATCGTGGTCTGCGGCAGCAGCGCGAGCAGCGACGGAAGAATCCGCACCCCCATCGCCCGGGCCGCGATCATGTGCAGCAGGGTCTGCTGGAACTGCCCCCCGTCCTCGAAGGGGAATCCCCACATGTAGAACGCATCCACCCCGGGGAAGATCCCCACGGCGAGCGAGAGCACGTCGAGCGCCTGCTCGGGCGTGAACCCCTTGCGCGTGCGCGACAGCACCTCGGCGCAGCCGGACTCGACCCCGTAGCGGATCTCGACGCACCCCGCCTCGGCCATCTCCTGCATGGTGGAGGGGTCGGTCAGGTCGATGCGGCCGAACGCCTTCCACCGGGCGGGGAAGCCGAGCCCGCGAATCGCCCGGCAGACCTCCTTCACGCGCGCCGCGGAGGACACGAAGTACTCGTCCTGGAACAGGAACAGCTCCGCACCGCACAGCTCGTGCAGGCTCTCCATCTCGGCTGCAATGGAGTCGGCGCTGCGCAGCAGCGGCCTGCGCCCCCAGATCGGCGCTACGCTGCAGAAGGTGCAGGGATAGGGACACCCGCGGGAGCTGATCATGTTCATCCCGCGATAACGGCTCAGGTCGAGCAGGTGCCACGCGGGCAATGGCTCCCCATCAAGCTGCTCAATCCGCGGTGGCCTTGGATTGGATACGATCTCCGCGCCGCGTCTCCACACGATCCCCGGCACCGCGGACAAGTCGATCGGATTCGGTCCGGTCTTGCGCGCCGCCCTCACGGCCCGCGCAAGCGCCACCGACGTCCGCTCCCCTTCCCCCACCGCGATCGCGTCGATCCACGGGAAAGCCTCGAGCAGGGGCCGCTCGATGGAAGCCGGGCCCACGCCGCCCAGCGCGATGAAGGCGCACGGATTCGCGGCGCGATACCTGCGCAGGGCCAGGACCGTGAACGGCAGCAGGTTCGCCATGCACGACACGAACAGGATGTCGGCCGCCCCCTCGAGGAAGCCGCCTATCGAGGCCTCGCTCAGAAGGTCCCGCGCATCGCAGCTCTGGTAGTCGCGGAAGTCCACCTCGAGCCCCGCGCGCTCGAGCGCGGCAGCGACGTAGAGCGGTCCGAGGGGCAGGTGGATCTCGCGCTCCGCGCGGTCCACGTACCGCACGAAGAGCATGTTGAGATTGACGAGGGTGACGTCGGCGGACATGGAGCTAGCGCTTGTGCTCCACGAGCCAGAGCCAGATGGACGCGAACTCGAGGATGGCGCCGGACGTCTCGCCGGAGACGATCTGGTGCCCGCACACCACGTCCAACTCCTTGAGCCTTGCGACACACGCCTTGGCCTGCTGGAAGTCCGGGTCGGCATCGCCCGACACGTAGTAGACCGCGGGGGGATCCTCGCCGATCCCCTCGCTCGCCTGCGCGGGCTGGTTGACCCAGTCGCCGTCGGGCACGCCGCCGAGCATGACGACTCCATCCCAGGCCAGGGGGTGAACGACGAGCCCGGACCTGTAGGCCAGCGGAGTCGCGGTGCCGCGGCTGCACAGGAAACGCCCCGACGGCATGCGCCCCTCGAGCCCCATGGTGGCGAGGGACGCGAGCGACTGGACCAGCTTGTCCACCCCCGCGTCGGAGCTCGCCTCCTCGGTCCAGTTCACCGACAGCAGGATGAACCCGTAGTTGTCCGCGGTCTGCGCCCAGCGCTGCACGTTCGACAGGCACGTCTCCCCTTCACCATGCAGCGCAACCATGATCGGCGCGGGCATCGAGGCGTCCGCGTCCACCTGCTTGGGCACGTACAGGTAACAGGTGTGCCCGTCGTAGGTCACCCATTGCTGCCGTCCCGTGCCCCCCTCGGACTCGAACGTGTCCGCGCCCGTGCAGCCCGAGCAGAGCAGGAACGCCTTGCCCGTGACCATGGCGACGATCGAGGCTGCGACGGCCTTCATGAAGCTCCCGCGACCGAGGGTCTTGGGCACGACGAGGCGCTCGGCCATCTGGCGCAGCAGCGCGGGGGTGGCATTGCGCAGCAGCGCGACCTCGGCGTCGTCGAGGCGGATTCCACGCGCGGCCGCGGCAGCCACCGGATCGGCCGCGACGCGCTCGAGGAACGCGGCGTCGAGGGCCGCGATCGTCAGGAGCTGCTCGATGCCGACGGGGAGCTCGGAGACCGGGACTGCGCGGCGCATGGGGCGTCCTCCCACGATGGTGACGCCATCCGATCGACTTCGTTCGCTGTCCGACATGTTTCATGCCTCCCAAGGCAGGAGCGGGAAGTTCGAGTGTACGCGCGAGGTGGAGCACGATCAACGCGGGGGGGTGAAGACGGATCGACGGTCTCATCGTCGGTCGCCTGCCTTCGGGGATGAAGAAACACTTCTTGTTCGCCCTCGCCCCGGAGGCGACAATGGCCGCAGCGTCGGGCTCTTGCGCCTGCGCGATGTCGCAACCAGAAACGGGTGATCATGGATCGGTCCGATCGAAGCAAGCGCACACGCGGGTTGGCCAGAGCCCTCGTGCCCGGGATGGTGCTGGCCGGCTTCGTGCTCGCACGCACCGGAGCAGCACAGGATCCCCCCGCTCCCGATCCGTCGCCTGCTCCCTCCGCAGAGCCGCCTGGGCCCGCGGAACCCGCACCGTCAGCCCCTGCACCCGCGCCGTCGGAGACCGCCCCCGCGGAGGATCCGTACGAGGAGACTGCCCCGACGCCCGTGCCCGCACCGACCCCGTCACCCACGCCCCCGCCGACCGCGACCACGCTCCCCGCACCGCCTCCAACGGCGCCCAAGCCGGCGCCGACCTACACGCCTGCGCCGACTCCCAAGCCGGCGCCGACGTACGCTCCTGTGACGACCGCAACGACCGCAACGACTGCGAAGCCCACGGCCCCGCCGGCACGAGCCCCCGTCGCGGACAAGAAGTCCGCCGAGGACGAGCACGAGGGGTGGGGCCTGTTCGGGCCGCTGCGCTTCGGCCCCGTCGTCGGAGTCGGCCTGCCGAGCGTGCTGAGCTTCGGCGGCACGGTCAAGCTCACCCGCTTCCTCGGCGGCGGCATCACCGTCGGGATGATCCCCACGATCAAGGTCTCGTTCTACGGCGACGCGACGGTGTCCTACCAGCACTACGAAGCCTACGGCCGCCTGTATCCGTTCGGTGGCTCGTTCTTCCTCGGGGCGGGCGCGGGCTACGCCACGATCCGGGGCACGCTCAAGAGCACCTATCCCCTGGGAACGCTCGGGATCCCGGGCCTGCCCGAGTCAGTGGACTTCCAGAGCGAGGCCTCGGTGCGCACGATGATGCTGAGCCCCACGATAGGGTTCTTCCACACCTTCGGCTCGGGCTTCAGCATCGGCATCGACGCCGGCGCGCAGATCCCGATCGCGCCCAGCGAGATCACGTTCAACACCGCGGCCCCTTCGGTGCCCGCAGAGGCTCAACCCCTGGTGAACGCCGCGGTCGCTTCCAACGACGAGGACGTTCGCAAGCAGCTCGAGAAGATGGGGCAGACGATCCTTCCGACGTTCGGGATCAAGATCGGGTGGCTGCTGTAGGCGTTTCCGTCACGGTGGCGCGTCGGGGAGGATCCCGCGCGACGGGGTGGGCGGATGCGTGACGCAACGGGGTGGGCGGGCGCCATTACTTGCTGGTCGCGGGATAACGGAACGAAGCGACGGTCTTGCGAAGGTCCTGCTCCACGGCGGGGAAGAGCGATCGCGCCGCGAAGGCGACGACCTGGAAGCCGCGGTCCTGCGCGGCAAACACCCCGTACAGGTACTCGACCTGCTTGTCTTGCAGCGTGGCGCGCAGGTGGATGAGCCGGCCTTGCGTCGTGCCCGCCGTGATCGGATCGCGACTGACGATCTCCACCTCCGTGCTGCGCTCGCGCAGGTTGCCCATCACCGCGTCGGCGTAGCGATCCACGTCGAGCGCGGCCCCGGGGACCTGCTCCGAAATCACGAAGACGTGAGCGTCGCTCTCGTAGCGCACCAGCCAGCGGTCGATGATCGGGTTGTCCTTGCGTACGGCGTCGGCCTTGCGCAGGTGCCATCGATCACTCGGCGCCTCGATCGCATAGGGCGCGTCGAGTCCCGTCACCCTCCCTGCAGCCGCGGGCTCCACATCCTGCGGCGGGGCGGGGTCCGTGGCTTCCCGCGGCATGCGGAACGATGCGATGATCGCGTCGAAGTCAGCGCGGGCGCGCTCGAAGCTCCGCTCCGGCGCGAAGGCGACGACCTGGAACCCCCGATCATAGGCGGCAAACACGGCGAAGCAGTACAGCAGGTCGAGATTGCTGACCCGGGCGCGAGCACGCACGAGCCGTCCACGCGAGGGCTGCGCGGGGTACGGCTCGCGACTCACGATCTCGAACGACGAGGCCGCCTTGCGAGCGTTGTCCACGATCTGATCGGTGTAGGGATCGATCGGCACGATGGAGCCGGGCACGTGCTCCGCGATGACGATCAGGTGCGCGTCGAGATCGGGGCGGATCAGCCAGCGATCGGCCAGCGGGTTGTCGCGCTGTGCGAGGTGCTCGGCGCGCAGGTGCCAGCGGAGGTTGGGAACGGAGAGGGACCAGGCCGCGGACTTTCCCACGACGGTGGGGGAAGGAAGCGGGCGGATCTGGCCTGCCGTGCGCAGGATGGCGGCAGACAGGTCGAAGCCGCCCATGCCGGCGGACAGCGCGATGGCGGGGGTCGCGAGGCACACGAGCGCGAGGGCGACGGTGCCCACGGCGATTCTCGCGCGGCCGGCGCGCCCGAAGAGCAACACGAGCAGGGCGATCGCAGCGAGCCCCTGCAAGGCGGAGATCACCGGGAACGAGCGCGCGAGCAAGGCGGCAAGCGCAGCGCCGAGGAGCAGAGCCCGCGCAGCGCCCAGCCACACGATGTTCCGGTGGACACGCAGCAGCGTGATCCCGATCGCGACATCGACGACCGCAGCTCCAAGCACTGCGAGGGCCCGCCAGGCCGGCTGGCCGTCGAGCTGACACAGCCCCGCCACGGCCACGAGCATCAAGCCGTGGATCGGGAGCAGGGCGCCCGCGACGCGCTGCGCTGGGGGGGGCTCCTCGTGGACCGCCTGCGTCGCGGAGTTCTGCATCGGACCGCCATGCTAGAGGACGCGCCGGGTGCGCTCAAGCGGGAGCGGCCGCCGCGCCCGTGCCTCGGAACGTGACCGGGCCCCCGTCTTGGAGTAGAGCAACGCTCTGCGCCCGATCCCCCATGGGCCGCGAGGACCGCCGAGATGACCCTGAACAGAAACACTGCCCTCATCGCTTTCGTCGTGTCCGCTGCCGCCGGCATGCTCGGCATGCGTCTGCTCGAGAACAAGATCGTCCCCGAACCCCCGGCGATCCAGAAGGACTCGGCGGCCTCCGAGATCGAACGCCCCAAGGCCAACGCGGGCGCCGTTCGCGTCGAGATGTACGTCATGTCCCAATGCCCCTACGGCGTGCAGGCGGTCGATGGGATCAAGCCCGCGCTCGACAAGCTGGGCCGCGACGTCGACTTCACGATGGACTTCGTCGGACAGGGGACTTCTCCCTCGAACCTGACCTCGATGCACGGGCCCAAGGAGGTCACGGGCGACATCGTACAGCTGTGCGCCGCCAAGCACGCCCCCGACAAGTACATGGACATGGTCGTCTGCCAGAACAAGAACTACCGCGAGGTGGACACCAACTGGGAGCGGTGCGCGTCGGAGAACGGCATCGCGGCCTCGGAGATCCGCACCTGTCTGGAGGGCGGCGAAGGCAGGAAGCTGCTCGCGGCCTCGTTCGCACGAGCGGCGAAACGCGGTGCGACCGGCAGCCCGACCATCTACGTGAACGGCCAGTCGTACCAGGGCGGACGCAAGGGCAACGACTTCCTCAAGGCGATCTGCAAGGCGGCTTCCACTAAGCCGGCGGCGTGCCAGGCCATCCCGGAGGCCAAGCCGGTGAACGTGTTCGTGCTCGGCGACAAGCGCTGCCCCGACTGCGAAACCGACAAGATCGCCGAGGGCATCAAGTCGAAGATCGAGAAGCCGGTGCTCAAAGTCCTGGACTACGGCGATCCCGACGGTCGCAAGCTGTACGACGAGATCAAGCCCGGGGCCCTTCCGATCGTTGCGTTCGACGGGACGCTGCGGGAGGACGCGGACTCGTGGGAAGAGCTCGGTGGGAGCGCGAAACCCGCAGGCTCGTACAGCTACATCCCCGCGGGTGGCGAGTGGATGCCCGCGTGCGCAGACGCCGACGGCTGCAGCAAAGCGGAGTGCAAGGAGTCCATTGCGTGCCGCAAGGAAGTGCCGAACAAGCTCGAGGTGTTCGTCATGTCGCAGTGCCCCTACGGGGTGAAGGCCCTGGACGCGATGCAGGAGGTGCTGAAGAGCTTCGGCGACAAGCTGGAGTTCTCGATCCAGTTCATCGGCGACGGCGACGCTGCGACGGGGCTCACGTCGATGCACGGCCAGGCGGAGGTGGACGAGAACCTGCGCGAGATCTGCGCGTTCAAGCACTACGCCAAGAAGAACAAGTTCATGGACTACATCTGGTGCCGCAACAAGGACATCCGAAGCGCGGACTGGAAGAAGTGCACGGGCGGCACCACGGGTATCGACACGGCGAAGATCCAGAAGTGCTCCGAAGGCGACGAGGGCAAGAAGCTGCTCGAAGCGTCGTACAAGCTCGCCAGCTCCATGGGCATCGGCGGCAGCCCCACGTGGATGGCGAACAACAAGCACAAGTTCAGCGGCATCGACGCAGAGACGGTGCGCAAGAACGTGTGCCAGCACAACGCCTCTCTCAAGGGCTGCGACAAGAAACTGTCGGGCTCGAGCGGCCCGCCGGTCGAGGGCGGCTGCGGCAAGTGACCCGGTTGAACGGCAGGCGGGTCCAACGTATCCTTCGTGCATGACTCCCCGCCGATGCTTGCTGGTCGCTTGTGCTCTCCTGGTCGGACTTGCGGCCGCTTGCGCCAGTGAAGGCGACTCGGGCACTCCGGCATCCGGCGGCAGCGGTGCATCTGCCGGCAAGGGCGGCTCCGCGGGTTCCAACCCCGGATGGGGAGGCTCCGGCGGCGGAACCTGCGCTCGCGCCGGTCGCGCCTGCACCGCCAAAAACGACTGCTGCTCCGGCCTCACCTGCCGCTTCAGCCGTTGCTGCGCCCCCGGCGGCGAACCCTGCGCGGCCAGCAACGAGTGCTGCGACTCCAGCCACGCGTGCATCGACAACGTCTGCAGCCCCACGGGCGGAGCCGGCAGCGGTCAGGGCGGCGCAACAGGCAAGGGAGGCGCCGCGGGCAGCTCTTCCGGCGGCTCCGCCGGAAGCTCCACCGGCGGCTCATCGGGAACCGGAGGCTCCGGCGGCGCGCAGTGCAAGCCGGCCTGGGAGGACTGCTACCAGGACAACGAGTGCTGCTCGCCAGGCACGTGCGTGGAAGGGATGTGCTGCGGAGACACGGGCGCCAAGTGCACGATCGACGACGACTGCTGCTGGCTGAAGGACACCTGTCAGGGCGGTAGTTGCAAGCCGACGGCGACGGGCGGGAGCGGGGGAGGCGGCGCGGCGGGAGCGGGCGGCGGCCCCGCGTGCACGCCCATGTGGGACGACTGCCAGAACACCGCGCAGTGCTGCTCACCTGGAAGCTGCGTGGAAGGGCTCTGCTGCTCCGACACGGGCGACGGCTGCCAGAGCGACAACGACTGCTGTTTCAGCAACCTCAAGTGCAGCAATGGCATGTGCCAGGGCACGGCCGGGTCCGGCGGGAGCGCCAACTGCGGCGTGTTCTTCTCGCCCTGCCAGTCGACCTTCGAGTGCTGCGACGGGCTGACCTGCAAGACCACCTGGTGCTGCGCCGACACCAACGAGGTCTGCGGCGTGGACATCGACTGCTGCAACCTCGCGGACACCTGCAAGTCCGGCAAGTGCTCTCCCTGATCTCCGCTCAACGACTCCCCTCGCAGTAGGCGCACGTGAAGGTCCAGGCGCCTTCGTGGTGTACCTCGTCGAGACGATCACACGTGTCCGACGGCGCGCCCCACGACACGGGGCACAGCCAGGTCGATTGCTTTCCCTGCAGGTAGCAGTGCCGGCAATAGGCCGGCGCATCCTCGCATGCGATGCATGCGCCCCACGTCTCGACCGGCTTCCCCGAGTCGAGCTCCCCCGTCGGAACCCACCCCGCGCTGCGCTCGTCGATGGGCTCCGTCCTCGCACCGCAGGCCATGCCCGCAGCGCCTAGCGCGAAAGCGATTGCGTGCAGAACGCGACGCATCCGCGGGCGAACCGGTTCCATGCGAACCTCGTGTCCAAAACCCGTGCCATTCGCGGCACGAATAGAATTGGCGGGCGATGCGCCCAGTCTCCGTTCGGCAGCGTGCAGATGCTGACGGCGCCGCGGACGCGCTCCGACGGTCGGTGTCGCGGTCGCCAAACGTTCGAGGTGTGCTAGCGTCGCAACGATGCTCCCAGCCCGGGTCGCCAATCTTCGTGCCGATGTCTGGCGCCTGGCAGCCCAGCCGCCGGAGAGCGAAGACGCCTTCCTGACCACGCTGCTCGGGCAGCTGGGCAGGGCGCTGCTCAGTGCGAGGGCTGCGATCTACGAGCGGGATGGACACGTGTTCCGTTGCACCCACGAGTGGGTGGGCGGCGAGGGGCGCAGCGTGCCCGCCCACGAGATCGCCTGCGAGGTTGCCGAAGCACTCGCGCCCGATGGCAAGACGACGGAGGTGACGCCGGAGCAGGTACGGCTGCAGCTTGCTCGCGCCGGGCTCGAGGAGCCGGTGTGGTTCCAGCGCTGGGTGGACGGTCCGCCTCGTCTCCGGAGCGCGCTGTTCGTTCCGGTCAACCACGGCGCTCCGGATGCGTGGACCCTGATCCTCAGCCAGGCAGGCGAGCATACCGCCCCGTTTCCCGCCGAGATCCGCACCGTCGTCGAAGAGATCGTCCAGATCGTGGCCCTCGTCGTGGCGCGCAAGCGCGCCGAGAGCGCACTCCGCGCCAACGAGCTCCGCTACCGCACCCTGGTGGAAAGCCTCGGCGAAGGCGTCGGCATCATGGACGAGACCGAAACCTTCCTGTTCGCCAACCCAACCGGACACGAGATCTTCGGCGTCGAACCGGGAGCCCTCGTCGGACGCAACCTGCGCGAGTTCCTCGAGCCCGGGGAGCTCGACCGCGTGATCGAGCAGACCGCGCTGCGCAGGCAGGGACAACGCTCGACCTACGAGCTCGCGATCCGATGCCCCGACGGAAGCCGGCGGATCATCGTCGCGACGGTTGTGCCGGAGATCGATGCCCATGGGAGGTTCGCGGCATCGATAGGGAGCTTCTTCGACGTGACGGAGCTCAAGCGCCAGGAGGAAGAGCGCGCGCGCATCGAGGCGGCGATGCACCACGCGCAGAAGCTCGAGAGCCTGGGACTGCTCGCCGGCGGCATCGCGCACGACTTCAACAACCTGCTCGTCGGTGTCATGACCAACGCCGACCTCGCCCTCTCGATGGCCGAGCACTCCCCGCCCGTCGTCGAGTGCCTCGAGGACATCCTCACCGCCGCCCGACGCGCCGCCGAGCTCACCAGCAGAATGCTCGCCTACGCTGGCCGCGGCCGCGTCAACATCGAACCCCTCGACTTGCACCGCGTCGTGCAGGAAATGGGAATCCTGCTCCGCTCCTCCATCTCCCGAAGCGCCGTCGTGAAGATCGAGTCCGCCGGCGACCTGCCCCTGTTCGACGGCGACGCAGCGCAGGTCCGCCAGATCGTCATGAACATGGTGACCAACGCGTCCGACGCGCTCGGTGACGAGCCGGGGACGATTGAGCTGCGCACGGGGGTTGTGGACGGTATCGACGAGCAATCGCCTCATCTGGTGTCGGGCAAGGGAGTGGTGGGGCCGCACGTGTTCATGGAGGTGACGGACACCGGATGCGGCATGGACGAGGCGACGCGGTCGAGGATGTTCGATCCGTTCTTCACCACGAAGTTCAAGGGCCGCGGCATGGGCTTGGCCGCCGTGCTCGGCATCGTCCGCGCACACCACGGCGCCATCGAGGTGCAGACCGCTCCCGCACGAGGAACCCGATTCCGCGTGCTGTTCCCCGCTTCCGGGGCGCGCCGCTCGCAGGTACAGCGACACAAGTCGTCGCCGGCCGCGCCGTGGACGGGCAGCGGGCTGGTGCTGGTGGTGGACGACGAAGAGATGGTTCGCAGTGCCACCGCGCGGATGCTGGGCAAGCTCGGGTTCGAGGTAGTGCTCGCGAGCGACGGAGTGGAGGCGCTGCAGATCGTGCGGGCTCGCGGCCACGAGCTGCGCGCCGTCCTCCTCGATCTGACCATGCCGCGCATGGGCGGCGAAGAAACCTTGTTCCACATCCGCGCGCTTCACCCCGCGCTGCCCATCACGATGATGACCGGCTTCGTCGAGAAGGAGGCCGAGCTGCGCGACGCGGGACACGCTTTCACCTCGTTCCTGCGCAAGCCCTTCGACACGGGCAGACTGGTCGCAGCCCTGCGCGAGGTGCTCGAGCCCGAAGCCCCCGCGAAGGCCCCGTCCTGACACCGGAGGCCTGGCGCGCTAGGATGGGTCCATGGCGCAGAAGGTGCCCTACACGGTCGACCCGGACGATCCCCGATCGCCCACACGCGAGCAGTGGGACCAGATGACGCCCGAGCAACGGCGCCAGGTGATCGACAGCCTGCCCGCCGACGTGCCCATCGACCTGTTCATGCCCGAGGGCGACAAGCACCGCAAGGCCAAGAGCGGCGCGCTGAGCGCTCTCGACGGCTTCTTCCGCAGGATCGGGCGGCGTGTATACCTGTCCTCGGAGCTGGGGGTGTATTACCCGGGCGAGCGGCGCTTTGCGCCGGACGTGCTCGCGGTCACAGACGTGGAGCCCACCGAGCGTGACAAGTGGGTGGTGCTCGACGAGGGCAAGGGGCTGGACCTCGTGCTCGAGATTCACGTGTCGGGCTCGTTCGTCAAGGACTACGAGGGCAACCGCAGGCGCTACGCGCGCCTTGGAATCCCCGAGTACTTCCTGTTCGATCGCACACGAGGCCGACTGCATGGCTGGAGGCTGCAGTCGCCCGACGCGCGCATCTACGAGCCGATCGTGCCGCAGGCAGGGCTGTACGGCTCTTCGGTGCTCGGGCTCGATCTGGGCCTCGAAGGGGATCGCCTGCGCTTCTACTACGGCATGGCGCCTCTTCCCGAAGCCGAAGACCTCATCAGCCGGCTCGATCAGATCGTCTCCGGATTCGTGCTTCGGGCCGAGCGTGCCGAGCAGGAGCGAGAGACCGAGCGCGCCGCACGGGAGCGCGCCGAGCAGGAGCGTGAGCGCGCCGAGCAGGAGCGTGAGCGCGCCGAACAGCGCGTGAAGGAGCTCGAGGCGGAGCTGGCGCGTCTTCGCGGCGACAAGACATAGGTGCGCGCGAGGCTGATTCTCACTGCGCTCGAGGCAGCTCCACCGAGAAACACGCTCCCCCGAGCTCGGAGCCGCCCGCGGTGATCGTCCCCCCGGCAGCCTCCACCAACCCGCGACACACCGCCAACCCCAACCCCGTGCCGGCGCCCACATCCTTCGTCGTCACGAACGGCTCGAAGAGCGTGTCGCGAACGTCGGCGTGAATCCCGGGACCGTCATCCTCCACGCTCACCCGCACTCCGCGCTCCGTGCGCCCCGCTCGCACCAACACCTTGCCCCCCGCACCGGCCGCGTCCGCCGCGTTCAACAGCAGGTTCAACAGCACCTGCACCATCTGCGAACGCGGGAACGCCGCCAGAGGCAGATCGCCTTCCACCTCCGACGACAGCGTGATGTCCCGGAACGCCTTGTGCGGCTTGAGCAGCACCGATACGTCCTGCACCGCGTCGGACACCGACCCGGGCGCCTCGGATTCCTGCGCAAGCGCCGTCGCCGCCGCGGGACGCGCGAAGTCGAGAAGCTGGCGCAACACCCGGTGGATGCGCTCGGTCTCCTTCTTCATCCGCTCGAGGAAGTCGCGCTGCTCCTCCGGCTCGAGCCCCCCCGACAACAACAGGTCCTCGAACCCCAGGATCGCGGCAATCGGATTGCCGATCTCGTGCGCCAGGCCCGCCGCGAGCCTCCCCACTGACGCGAGCCGCTCCGCACGCACAATCGTGCCCTGCGCGCTCTTGAGCTCCGAGGCCGTGCGCTCGAGCTCGTCGACCTTCGCACGCAGCGCTGCCTCCTCGGATCGCAGCCGACGCGTCATCTCCGCGAAGGCCTCTGCGAGCTGCGCCACCTCCCTCGGCCCCGTGCGCGGCACCTCGAGACTCGTCGCCCCCTCGCTCACCCGTCGCGCCGCGTCCGCGAGCGCATCCACCGGTCGCACCAGCGTGCGTGTGAGCACGGTGTAGGTGAAGAACAGCAGCGCGACGGCGAACGCCGCCATGTACATCGCCACCAGACGCAACAGCGGCCCCGCTCGACCTGCTTCGTCGTCGAGCCGCACCAAAGCCACCACCGGCCCGCCGCCGCCCGGCACCAACACCTCGAGGGCCTTGCCTCGCGCCGTCGCGATGTTGCGATTGCGCTCCACGCCGATCGGCACTTCGCCCGGAAGGCTCTCGATCGCTTCGCGGCTTCCCGCCTTCACCACGAGCTTCCCCTGCCGCGCGTACACACCGATCGCATCGAGCCCCATCGACCCGATCTCGGCGTCGAGCAGCGGCTGCAACGCATCGTCGGTCCGGTGCTGTCGCGCCTCGGACACGTGGGCCGCGATCGCGCGCCCGAGGGATCGCGCGGTCGACGCGCGGACCGAGCGCAGGGTGGTCTGGGTGAGGCTGGCGATTGCGAAGAACAGCGGGACGAAGGCCAGGGCCATCAGCGCCGCCAGGAGCATCAGCAGCTGAAGGCGGATCCCTGGCCGCATGGATCAGTTGCCCTGACAGGCCACCAGAATCTGGACCTTAGCCTGCAGGTCGGCCTGCACCTCGGTGCAGGTCTGCGGGCACAGGATGACGTTCGGCGGATCGTTGGAGTCGAAGTACCAGGAGTCCGGCTGGCACACGTTGGCGCTGGCAACCTTCGTGAGAGGCTGCGCCGCTCCGCCGTTGCCAGGCTCGTACTCCACGCTGATCTTGTTCAGATCCGGCAGACCGCCCCCGGTGTTCGGAAGCTGGTAGGTGCACGCGATCGCGTTCTGCTGGATCTTCTTCAGCACGTCGACGAACACCTGCCCGTCCCCGTTGCCCACGTTGTAGTAGTGGCACTGGTTGACGCCCGCCGCGCAGTACTGCTGATGAGCCGGCGCGCCTCCGTGCTCCGCAATGACCTCGAGCGCGTCGAACACCGCTCCCGTCATCCCGATCACGTACGTCTTGATGCCCGTCGCCGTCAGATGCGCCTGCGCCACGTTGCCCAGCGTGTCCGCGTCGTCCGGCGCACAACTGTTCGGCTTGCCGTCGGTCACCAACACGCCCACCGTGATCCGCCCCTGCGTCTGGTGCGTCGAGGTGAACCCCGCAATGCCGTACAGCGCCGCCTTGGTCGGCGTGAACGCGCCGAGCGGCGTGGCCTGGTTCAGCGAGTTCATCAGCGCGGTGTTGCCCCCGGGCAGGTGCTGCCACCCCACGGCTGCGCTCGAAAGCGTGTTGTTCGACGCGCTCGAGCAGTTGTAGCCGTCGATCGGGTAGTACTGCAACGCTACGCGATTGCCGACCGCTTCCGCCGACTTGAAGTAGCCCATCAGGGCGTAGATGCCGTAGCACCACTTCGAGTTGATCGGGTTCTGCCCCGCCGTGTAGTTGCAGTCGCCGCCGTTGATCGAAATCTCCCCCGGACCCGTCGCCGTCCAGCTGTAGCCCGGCTCCACCATGCTCCCCGACCGATCGATCATCACGTACATGTCGAGCGGCGTCAGCGTCGCCTCGTACTTCGACGTCCCGCACGCCGAGTCGGGGTTGAGCGCCGAGTCCTCGATGGGTGCGTCGTAGCCGAAAATCACGTCGGGTTGCGGCTCGTCGGAGGCGTCCTGCTCCGTGCCCCCGCTGCCCCCCAGACCCGAGCCGCCCGCATTCGAGCCGGCTTCGCCCGCGCCTCCGCCCACACTCGAGCCTCCCTGGCCGGAGCCTCCCTGACCGCCACCGGCCTTTCCGGCCGAGCCCGCATGACCGCCGGAGGCAGCGCTTCCGCCCTCACCCGCGGCCCCCCACCCGGCGTCGAGAGGCGAAGCGAGCTCCACGGGACCGGACTCGCAAGCAACGAGACTCAGCGCGCTGACGGCGCACACACCGGAGACGGCGAGGATTGCTCCTCGAAAGGAAGACTGCGACATGTGCCCAGGATGCCCTGTCGTGGGGCCCGGTGCAAGGCGGCAACGGGGACTCGCGGCGCTGCACGGCGGTCGCGTTGGGAAGGGGAATTCCCGGGTACCGGGGCTGGCGGCCGGGCTTGGATCGCAAACCTCGCGCCCCAGCCACGCGGTGGGCACCTGCGGGCATCGAAGCCGCACAGGGGCGCTCGCATGCTCGTGTTGCTCGGTCCAAGGCTGGGGTTTCTCGGAGGGGTGGAGTCTCACGTCTTCGACCTCGCCAACGGCCTGCGCACCCGGGGACACCGCGTGGGCTACGTGCATGTCGGCGGCGAGGGGCGCGATGCCGGGCGGTTCGCGAGCGGTTTCGACGAGGTGGTGAGCCTCGCTCGCGCGGCGGCGCTGCTGCGCGATGCGGACGTGGTCTACGGCCACAAGGTCGGCGAGCGCGAGCTGATGAGCGTGCCCTCGGGCAAGCGCGTGTTCGTCATGATCCACGATCACGATGCGACCTGCGTGCGTCGTCATCGCTATCTGCCCGTGACGCACACCCCGTGTCATCGCCCCCCCGGGGCCGGATGCGTCGCGCACGGGTGCGTGGTGGTGCGAGATCCCGATCGCCCGGCCGGCTTGCGCCTGGGAGATCCGTTCGAGCTGGCTCGCTCGACACGACGTCTGGCGGAGCGCGCGACGATCGTGGTGGCGAGCCGCTACATGAAGCACACGATCGAGCAAGCCGGGGTGGAGCCCGGTCGCGTGCGAATCATCCACCCGGTGCCGCGGGAGTGGGACGTGCCAACGAGGCCCGCGCCGCGGGTGGGGCGGGTCGCGTACTTCGGCCAGGTGATCCGGGGCAAGGGGGTGGACCTGTTGGTGCGGGCGATCGCGCGGTCGACCGGGCTGGAGCTCACGATCGGGGGACTCGGCAACGCGCTGCCGTCGGTGAAGGGTCTGGTCAGGAGACTGGGGGTTTCCGATCGCGTTCGCTTTCTCGGCCCTTTGCGCCCGGAGCAGCTCGTCGAAGCCTACGACGCCGCGCGCGTCGTGGCGGTGCCATCGCGCTGGCCCGAACCCTTCGGCATGGTCGGTATCGAGGCGATGCGCCGGGCGAGGGTGGTAGTGGGGGCGATGCACGGGGGGATTCCGGAGTGGCTCGAGCACGGCGAGACGGGGTACGGGTTCGAGCCGTGCGACGTTGGGGGGCTGCGCAACGCGCTGCTGCGGGCGGCTTTCGGTTCGGACTACGAACGGTTGGCGGAATCGGCGCGGGAGCGTGCGCGGAGCGGGTTCGGCTTCGCGCGGATGGTGAGTGAGGTGGAGCGGGCGATGGTGAGGGGAGATACTTCGCAGAACGAAGCATCGTGAGAGGATGGGGGGAAGCGCTGGGCTGGGTCGAGGAGCCGATCGGAGCGCAGCCGATCGACGGGGGAAGCGCGAACGGGGCTACTTCTTTGCAGCCTTCTTCGCGGGCTTCCTGGCAACCTTCTTGGCGACCTTCTTGGCCGGCTTCTTGGCGGCCTTCTTGGCGACCTTCTTGGCCGGCTTCTTGGCGGCCTTCTTGGCCGGCTTCTTGGCGACCGGCTTCTTGGCGGCCTTCTTCGCGGGCTTCTTGGCGACCTTCTTGGCGACCTTCTTGGCCGGCTTCTTGGCGGCCTTCTTCGCGGGGGCCTTCTTCGCGGGCTTCTTGGCGACCTTCTTGGCAGCCTTCTTCGCGGGGACCTTCTTCGCGGGCTTCTTGGCGACCTTCTTGGCCGGCTTGCGCGCGGGCTTCTTCGCCACGGTCTCTTCGGTCTTGGGCAGTTCGTTATCCATCTCGTGTTCCTCCTCTGGCGAGTGATTGTCTGCTGCATTCTCGATGGTCCCGCGCTGGGCGGCCGGAGCGGGCGGCGGCGGCGGCGGACGGAGCGTGACGGCCGAGAAGAACGCGTCCTCCTCGTCGTCGTGCGGGAAGGCTTGTGAGGCGAGAGCCCGTGCCTCGGCGCGGTAGTCGCGCGATGCGACCTCCGCCTGCGCATCCGAGCCGGGCTCTTCGGGATGCTCCTCCTCGACCGAATCATCCTCGAAGTCCTCGTCAACCTCCCCGGCCTCCGCGGCCTGGGCCGACGCACCCACGGCGTCATCGCCTGCGAGCCCGTCGTCGGAATCGTCCTCGTCGATGCCCTGCTCGAAGGCAGGCTGTTCGAGGACGTTGTGTCCACGTGCGGATAGTACGGAGCGAATCTTCCCGTCGAGCTCCTTGAACTCGAAGGGCTTGTCGATGTAGGCGTCGGCGCCGTACAGCGGCGACGTCAGCTCATTGAGGCTCTGTCCAATTCCGGTCAGCATGATGACGCCCGTGTGGGCGAGCCCCACGTGCTCGCGGATGCGCCGACAGACCTCCCAGCCGCTCATTCCGGGCATCATGACGTCGAGCACGACCAGATCGGGGAGCTTGTGCGTGGCCTGATTCCACGCCGACTCGCCTTCCGACGCCTCCAGCACTTCGTAGCCCAGGTTCTTCACATGACGCGAAACCAGCGCAAGCATGCTCGGTTCGTCGTCGGCCACCAAGACAACGGGTGTCGTCCGGTTGCTCTTGTCCACTTGATGCTCCTTGTTGAACGTGTGACTCGATCCATCGATCGATCGACCGTCCGCGCGCGAGCACGGAGGCTCGAGGTGCGATTGGAGTACGCGAACGCACCTCCGGTCAAGAGAACGCGACGGGACGGGCCCAACGAATTTTCGACCGAGGGTCGGCAGGTGGGGCGACGGGAACTTCCCGAGCCGTCCGCCGGTCTGCTCGTCGGGATGCGAGGTCTCCGGTCCGCACCACCCGGGAATGGGACCTCGACCCGAGGCGTAAGGCAGGACGAATGGGCTGCGTTCATGCTCCAGACACCACCCGCCAGCGCGCGCGTGACCGCGTCGCTCTGGGCCCCCTCGCGTGCCCTCCCCCCTCGGAGTCATCGAATCGTCCATGTCCTCCCCTGTCACGGTCCGCTATCGTAGCCCGATGCCGCAACAGGCAATGCTGTCGCGCCTTGGGCCCACATTCGCTCCAGTGCACTCCGAGCGACGCGCTCCTCGGGAGCATTCGTCGCCGGCCCGCGCTACGCTCCGCCCTGCGGTCGCTGCCACCCAGGATCCCGACAACGACCCGCCGCTGACGAGGATCGACCCGTGAACGCCAGCTCGAGGAACGAAGGTCTCCAACGCATCGCACGTACAGCCCGCTGGACCGGCCTGCGCCAGCGCTTCGCCGACGCCCTCATCGCCGTCGCCGTCACCCTGCCCGTCCCCCTCGTCACCGCCCTGGTCTGCCTGGCGACCATCAAGGTCCGACGCCTCGACTGGCGCGGCGCCCGCCCCTTGCTCATCGCCATCGCCCTGTCCACCCTCGTGGTCCTCGCCGCTGCCGCCTGGCAACTGCTGCGTCGACGCCCCCCGCTGTCCGGCGCTATCGCCCTGGATCGCTTCCACGGCCTCCACGACCGACTCGCCAACGCCCTGTACTTCTCGAGCCTGCCCGCGGCGGCTCGCACCCCCTTGATGCAGATGGCCATCGACGACGGCGTGGCTTGCGGCGCCGGGCTCCGCCCGCGCAAGGCCGCCCCCTTCACGACGCCCCCCGTCGGCGCCCTCGTCACCAGCCTCGCCCTGCTCCTCGCCCTGATCGTCGTCTCCTCCTTCGAAGTCCGCACCTATCACGTCATCGCTAAGGCCCCGACCCTCGACGCCGCCACCCTCACCGCCGACGACATCGAGTTCTTCCGCGACGTCGCCAAGGAGCTCGCCGACAAGCGCCAGGACCCCGAAATGCGCACGGCCATCGACAAGTTCAACCAGCTCGTCGACGACCTCGCCAACAAGCGGCTCGATCGGACCGAAGCCTTTCGCCGGATGGAGGCCCTCGAGAAGGACCTGCTCAAGGGCACCGAGATGGACAAGAAGGCCCTCGAAGAAGGGCTGAGCCAGATCGCCCAGGAGCTGCGCAACAGCGACCTGTCCAAGGCCGCCGCAGAGGCCCTCGCCAAGAACGACCTCCCCAAGGCCGAGCAGGAAATCCGCGACCTCGCCAAGAAGCTCAAGGACAAGAAGGGCGTCGACAAAGCCGCCCTCGACAAGCTCCGCGCCGCCCTCGACAAAGCCGCCAAGAACAACCAGTCCCGCATGCAGGCGCTCCAGCAGCGTCGCGAAGAGCTCCAGAAGGAACGCGAAGAGCTCCTCAAGAAGAAGTCCCAGCAGGACGGCGGCCTCGCCGAGCAGGAGGAACGCCTGCTGCGCAACAAGGACCGCGCCCTCGAACGGCTCGACCGCGACCTCCAACAGCAACGCTCCGCCGAGCGTCAGCTCGAACGCCTCGACCGCGAGCTCGCCCAGGCCGCCGAGGACCTGCTCAAGGACATGGGCCTCAGCGCCCAGGACCTCGAGCGCAGCGCCGAAGACCTCAACCGCATGGCGCGCGAGCAGATGACCGATCAGGAGAAGGAAGAGCTGCGCAAGCGCATCCAGGAGCTGCGCGAGCTGCTCCGCCAACAGGGACAGGGCGGCAAGATGCGCATGGCTCGCCTCAAGAAGTTCTCCCAAGCCGCACGCGGCCAGCGCGGTGGCAGCGGCAAGTCGGGCCAGGGCGGTCAGGACCAGGAAGGCGACGACGAGGGCGACGAGAACGGCCAGCAGGGCGGCAAGAACGGCAAGGGGGGCCAGAACGGCGAAGAGTGGGTCATCGGCCCTGGCGGTCAGAAGATGCTCGTCGTCAGCAAGGGCTCCGGCTCAGGTCAGGGCGCAGGCCAGGGCGCAGGCCAGGGCTCCCAAGGCGGCGGCGATCAACCCGGCGGCCAGGGCAACGGCCAGGGCGGCAAGGAGTGGGGCACCGGACACGACCCCAACCTCGCCGGCAAGGCCACCAACCCCAAGATGGGCACCGCCAGCGTCACCGCCGAAGCCCAGGACACCGGCCAGGGCCCCAACCGCTCCGAGGTCATCCACGGCGCCGCCGAACGCGGCTTCGTCGGACGCGGCTACAAGAAGGTCTTCACCGAGTACAACACCGTGGCCGAGCGGGCGATCGAGAAGGAAGACATCCCCGCCGGCTACCGCTTCTACGTGCAGCGCTACTTCCAGCTGATCCGCCCGAGGGGCGAGGAATGATTCCGAGGTAGATCGATGAGTGACGAGGTCACGCAGCAGACGCGCGAGCGGGTCGAGGAGTTCCAGAAGAAGATCGGTCGGCTCCGGGAGGAGGTCGGCAAGGTGATCGTGGGCAACCGCGAGGTGATCGACGGCGTGCTGACGTGCATGCTGGCCGGCTCTCACGCGCTGCTCGAGGGCGTTCCGGGGCTCGGCAAGACGATGCTCGTGCGAACCCTGGCCGAGTCGCTCTCGCTCAAGTTCTCGCGCATCCAGTTCACCCCTGACCTGATGCCCGCCGACATCCTCGGCACCACCATCATCGACGAGACCGCCACCGGCGCCAGGGCCTTCGAGTTCCGTCGCGGACCGATCTTCGCCAACATCGTCCTCGCCGACGAAATCAACCGCGCCACCCCAAAAACCCAGAGCGCCTTGCTCGAGGCCATGCAGGAACGACGCGTCACCGTCGCCAAAACCACCTACCACCTCGACCCGCCATTCTTCGTCCTCGCCACCCAGAACCCCCTCGAGATGGAAGGCACCTACCCCCTTCCCGAGGCCCAGCTCGACCGCTTCTTCTTCAAGCTCCACGTCAACCCCCCGGGCCGCGAGGAGCTGCACACCATCCTCGACCGCACCACCGGCGCCGCTGACCCCGTCGTCGAGCCCGTCCTCGATACCGACACCATCCTCGCCATGCAGGCCCTCGTCCGTGAGGTCCCCGTCGCTCGCCACGTCCAGGACTACGCCGTCCGCGTCCTGCAGGCGACCCACCCCACCGGCGAAGAAGCCCCCGAGATGGTCCGCAGGTTTGTGCGCTACGGAGGCTCCCCTCGCGGCGCCCAGGCCATGCTCCTGGCTGCCAAGATCCGCGCCCTGTTCGAAGGGCGCTTCGCCGCCTCCATCGACGACGTCAAAGCCGTCATGCTCGCGTCGATGCGTCACCGCGTGCTGCTCAACTTCGAAGGCGAGGCCGAAGGCATCCGCGCCGACCAGGTGCTCGAGCAGATTGTCAAGCGCCTGCCCGAGACCCACGCCTGACAGGAGAACCCGCTTGGGCCTTCGGGATCTGATCCGCCGCTCCTCGCTCCCGCCGCCGTCGATCCGCGGCGAGGACGACCTGTTCGACGACGAGTTCCAGCGCAAGCTCGAGTACCTCGCCCTGGTGAGCCGTCGCGTGTTCGGCGGACGCCTCCGCGCAGAGCGTCGCACCAAGAAGAGCGGCTCCGGCATCGAGTTCGCCGACCACCGCGACTACGTCCCCGGCGACGACTTCCGCTACCTCGACTGGAACATCTACCAGCGCCTCGGGCGCCTGCTGCTCCGCCTCTACGAAGAGGAAGAGGATCTGAGCATCTACATCATCCTCGACATGTCGAGCTCCATGGGGTTCGGGCGCAACAAGAAGGTCCTGTACGCCAAGCGCATGGCCGCCGCCCTCGCCTACATCGGCCTCGCCAACCTCGACCGCGTCACCCTCGTGACCACCACCGACCACGTCATGGACCGCATGCCGGCCACCCGCGGCAAGCAGCGCATCTTCAAGGTGTTCCAGTTCCTGCGCAGCGTGCACCCCGACGGCACCACCGATCTCGGCCTGGCCCTCAAGACGTTCGTCTCGCAGCACAAGCGGCGCGGCCTCGCGATCCTGCTCTCCGACCTGTACGACCCCGAAGGCTTCGAGGCCGGCATCAACGTCCTGCGGTACAACAAGTTCGAGCCCTTCGTGCTGCACCTGCTCGACGCCCAGGACGGCAAACCGCCCGTGCGCGGCGACGTCCGCGTCTACGACTGCGAGACCGGCGAGGAGCGCGAGGTCACCGTGACCAGCCGCGTCCTCGAGAAGTACCGCGAGGCCTACGAGAAGTACGTCGACGACGTGCGCCTGTTCTGCACCGCCAAGCAGGTGGCCTACGTGCCCGCCGACATCCACGTGCCCTTCGACGACATGGTGCTGCGCGTGCTGCGACGCGGCGGGATGGTCGGCTGACATGCACCTGACCGGCCTCCCTCTCGCCACCCTCATCCAGATCGCCGCAGGCCTCGGCGCCCTGGTCCTCGTCAGCTACATCCTCAAGCTCAAGCGACGCCCCGTCGCCGTCCCCTTCAGCAAGCTGTGGGAGCGCATCCTGCGCGACAAGGAGGCCACCAGCCTCTTCTCCCAGCTCAAACGCATCTTCTCCCTCCTGCTGCAGCTCGCCTTGCTCGCCCTGCTGCTCTTCGCCCTCGGCGACCCTCGCACCGCCGCCGCCGTCCTCGAGGGACGCAACCTCGTCATCCTCGTCGATACCAGCGCCTCGATGAAGGCCACCGACGGCATGCCGACACGCATGGACGCCGCTCGCGAGGAGGTCCGCAAGATCATCCGCGGCATGGGAGGCAGCGACCGAGCGCTGGTCGCCGCCATGGACGCCACCGTCACGCCGCTGTCCACCATGACCTCCGACCTGCCCAGCCTCGAAGGCGCAGCGTCGTCCCTCCAGGCCTCCGACGCGCGCGCGGACTTCCCTCGCGCCCTGCGCTTCGCCATCGACTCGCTGCGCGACCAGACCAAGCCCGAAATCGTCGTCATCAGCGACGGTCGCCTCGGAAACCCCGCCGATGCCTGGGGTGCCGTCAAGCTCCAGGACCTCAAGCTCTCCTACGTCAAGGTCGGCTCACGCAGCCGCAACGCCGCCATCAGCCAGTTCTCCGTGCGCCGCTATCCCCTCGACAAGTCCCGCTACGAGGTGATGATCGAGGTCTCCAATACCTCCGACGATCCCCTCGACGTCGAGCTGTCCCTGTTCGGCGACAACAACCTCGTGGACCTGACCAAATTCAAGGTCGCTGCCCACGAGAAGCTCCCCAGGTTCTACCCCAACCTGTCCGGCGCAAGCCGCTCCCTCGAAGCCAGGCTCGCACTCGTCGGCGGTGAGCGCGACGACCTGCCCATCGACGATCACGCCTACGCCCTTCTGCCCGAACGCCGCCGCGCCAAGGTGTTGTGCGTCACGCGCGGCAACACGTACCTCGAGGCCGCGCTGCTGCTCGACGAGTATCTCGACGTGACCTCGGTGGTGCCGGAGAAGTACCCGGTATTGCAGGGGCAGTTCGACGTCACGATCTTCGACGGCGTGGCTCCGCCGGTCGCCAAGAACTCAGGGCACGTGTTCTACATCAATCCCTCGGGCAAGGACTCGCCCGTGGAGGTCAAGGGCGAGATCCCCGAGCCCGGCTTCGACACCTGGGACAAGAAGAGCCCCCTGCTGCGCTGGACCGCCCTCGGCGACGTCAACATCGCCCGGGCCGTCAAGATGACCCCCACCAAGGAAGACAAGATCGTCGGCGGCGGATTCCAGTCCCCTCTGCTGCTCATGGGACGCCGCGACGGACACCGCTTCGTCGCCCTCGGCTTCGACCTGCGCGACAGCGACCTCCCCCTGCGCATCAGCTGGCCCCTGCTGCTGCTCAACACCATCAACGACTTCGTCGAGGAGGACACCTCGTACATCTCCTCCTTCCGCACCGGCGACGTCTGGCGCGTGCCCGTGCCTGCCGACGCGCGCGAGGCCCTGCTCACCCTGCCGGGCGGCTCCAAGCGAACCGTGCCCGTGCTCGACGGCTACGCCGTCTTCGTCGGCCAGCTCGCCGGGTTCTACAACCTCAAGGCCGGCCCCGCAGGCTCCGAGATCGACACCGGCTTCGCCGCCAACCTCAGCGACCTCGAGGAGTCCACCATCGCTCCCCTCGACCAGCTCACCGTCGGCGACGCCTCCTCCGGCACCGTCGAGGGATTCAAGGTCGGCGTTCGACGCGAAATCTGGATCTACCTGCTCGCCGCCGCCGTCCTGCTCACCACGCTCGAGTGGATCACCTACCACCGGAGGGTCACCGTATGAGCCCCCGCGTGCGCAAGCTGCTGTGGGGACTGCTCGTCCTCGCCCTCACCATCGGCGGCTTCCTACTCTATCGCAAGTACGTCCTGCACGCCGCAGGGCCCTCGCTCTCGTGGAAACGCGACGACGTCACCTACGAGATCCTCTCGCCGCGCATGCTCGGCATCGCGCTGCTCGCTCCCCTGTTCCTCTTCGTCCTGGGCCGCAGCCTCGCCGACCTCCCCTGGCAGCAGAAGATCCTCAGCGTCCTGATGCGCATCGGCTTCGTCGCCTTGCTCGCCCTCGGCCTCTCCCGCATCGCTCGCACCGCCTCCACCGACAAGATCTGCACTGTCGTCCTCGTCGACGTCTCCGACTCCGTGTCCGAGGAATCCCTGCAGGACGCCCGCAAGACCGTCGATACCCAACTGCAGGGTCGCAGGCCCGACGATCTGGTCAAGGTCGTGTCCTTCGCGCGGCGACCACGACTCGTCCCGCTCGACGTGAAGGCCAAGGAGTCTCCGCAGCTCGAGCGTCACGACGCGGCCGGCGCCAAGACGCACTTCGGTGCGGGCTCCGACCTGCAGGCGGCGCTGCAGCTCGCCTACGGGCTCTACCCGCCCGGATATCTCAAGCGCGCGGTCGTAGTCAGCGACGGTGTGCAGACCGACGGCAACCTCCTGGCCGAGGTCAACCGCGCCAAGGACTACGGCGTCAAGCTGTTCACCGTCCCCTACCGTCGCCCTGCGCCCGGCGAGGTCGCCGTCCGACAGCTCACCATGCCCGACCGCGTCAAGGTCGGCGAGTCCTTCGAAGTCCACGCCGAGGTTTACGCGTCGCGCAAGTCCACCGCTAAGGCCAGGCTCTTCCAGGGCGAAGCCCTCAACGGCCTCGAAGGCGTCAAGAACCTTGAGCTCGACCCCGGCGTCAACGACGTCGTCTTCAAGAGCGTCGTCCGCGTCCCGGGTGAGGTCACCTACGCCCTCGAGGTCGAGCAGATCTCCGAGGACCGCTTCCCCGAGAACAACCGCTACGCCACCACCGTCGACGTCCCCGGTCGCCCCGCGATCCTCTACGTCGAGGGGACCTCCCACGCGAGCTACTTCGCCAACGCGCTCACCGCCCAGCAGTTCGACGTCGACGTGCGCCAGCCGGGCTCCTTCCCCGGCTCGCTCAAGGAGCTCGAGCGCTACGACTTCGTCGTGCTCAGCGACGTCGCTGCCGAGCGCGTCTCGCTCGCGTCGCAGGACCTCATCGAACGCTACGTGAAGGTGCTGGGCGGCGGCTTCCTGTTCGCCGGCGGCAGCGCCGGCTACGGCCTCGGCGGCTGGTACCACACCACCATCGAGCGCCTCCTGCCCGTCCGCATGGACACCGAAAAGCGACGCGACAACCCGTCGCTCGCCATGGCCCTCGTGATCGACCGCTCCGGTTCCATGACCGGCCTGCCGATGGAGATGGCCAAGGCCGCGGCCAAGGCCACGGTAGACGTGCTCTCTCCCGACGATCTGGTCGAGGTGATCGCGTTCGACTCGCAGCCGACGCGGTATGTGAAAATGCAGGCGGCGCGCAACCGCTCGCGCATCGAGAATAGCATCGCGCGCATCCAGCCCGGCGGTGGCACGGAGATCTTCAGCGCCCTCGACGCGGCCTACCAGGATCTGTCGGTCACGCAGGCGCGCAAGAAGCACGTCATCCTGCTCACCGACGGTCGTGCGCCCACCCAGGGCATCCGGGATCTCGTGCAGGCGATGGCCGCCGAGATGATGACCGTGACCACGGTCGGACTCGGCGAGGACCTCGACGACCAGTTGCTGCGGATGATCGCCGACGTGGGCGGCGGCCGTTACCACAAGGTGATCGATCCCAACGCGCTGCCCAAGGTGTTCACGCGCGAGACCGAGATGGTCGCGCGACAAGCGGCTGTCGAGGAGTGGTTCCCGGTGACGCAGGTCGCGCCTGCGGACTTCCTGCGCGGTCTCGACATCAACAACGCACCGCTGCTGCACGGCTACGTCGCCACAAAGATGAAGCCCGCGCCCGCGCAGCTCATCCTGCAGAGCGACAAGGCCGAGCCGATCCTGGCCCGCTGGCGCGCGGGGCTCGGCTGGGTCGTCGCCTGGACCAGCGACGTCAAGAACCTCTGGGCGGTCGAATGGCTCCGCTGGCAGGGCTATGGCCAGTTCTGGGGACAGCTCGCGCACGAGCACATGCGCAAGAAGCATCGCCGCGAGCTCGACATGAAGGTGTCGGTGGACGGCGGCGAGGTGCACGCGGTGGTCGACGCCTTCGGGGTGGACGATCGGTTCGAGAATGGACTGGAGTCTTCGCTGACCGTGATTGGGCCGGAGCCGGGCGGCGAGAAGAAGACGCTGCCGATGAAGCAAACCGCGCCGGGACGCTACGAGTCGCGGTTCATGCTCGACAAGTTCGGGTCGTTCCTGCTGCGGGCAGCACACAGCCGGCCCGACGAGAAGGGAGATCCGCAGAACGTGGCAGTCAGCTACGGCCACATCTCCAATCCGTATCCGCGGGAGTACGCCAGCTTCGAGCCGGACCTGGTGACCCTCGAGCGCGCGGCGGTGGTGACGGGCGGCAAGGTCGATCCTCCGGTGTCCGAGGTATTCGAGCCGGGGGGAGAGAAGATCGTTTACCACCAAGACCTGTGGCCCAAGGCGATCTACATCGCGCTGGGGCTGTTCATCGTGGACCTGTTCCTGCGCAGGGTCCGGCTGTTCGACCGCAAATTCCTGCCCAAGCGCCGCCGCGGCGATTCCCTCTCGGGGCCCGCGTCGATGCGCGGAGGTCCGCTGTCACGCAGATCCGTGCCGCCGGTCTCGGCTCGCAGCAGGGGGTAGGGAGCGACTCGTCAGCAGCCTGCTGTCGGATTCCGGGCGCGACCACCTCACGGGCCTGGGGCCCTCCCCCACTTCGAGTGGGCGATTGCTGCACCCCGGCAGGGTGGCTCCGGGACCGCGCTACCAGTCCGCAGGTGCTTCTGAAACCGCGTCGATCGACCGCAAGCGAGCGCGGAATCCGGCCAGCAGAACACGCAATCGAGCGAGCTCCGTTGGGAACCTGGATGCCAGGTTCACGTACTCCGCAGGATCCGTCTGCAAGTCGAACAGGCTCACCTCTGGCCCATGAAGACGAAGCTTCCAGGTCCCATCCACGAGCACTCTGCAGTCTGCCCGGGCGTGGCTTTCGATCGGCAGCTCCGCGTACACCAGTCGCGCCTGTGGCGGAAACCCGAGCAGGTCTGGTACGAGGCTGCTGCCTGACAACGCATCTGGCGAACCGTGCTGAGGATAGGAGGCTCGAACGAGGTCCAGAATCGTTGGAGTAATGTCCACGAGGCTCCGTGGTGTGTCGATTCTCCTGTGCTCGACGCCTGGGACCCATATCAGGAGCGGCACACGAATATGCTCCTCCCACAGGTCGGTCGAGTGTTGGTAGTGGCCATGCTCGCCAAATGCCTCTCCGTGATCGGCGGTCACGATCACGGCCGTCCGGTTTCGGCGCGCTTCCGGAAGCCCCTCGACGGCATGGATCACCCGGCCGATCTGCCTGTCGGTCCACGCCACTTCTTGCCAGTAGCGCTCGAACTCCCCCTCGCTCGAGCCTGTGTCTCCCGAACCCGTGTGGCTGTGGTACGGATGGTGCGGGTCCGAAAGGTGCGCCCACGTGAAGCGGGAAGGCTTGGTTCCCTCCACCGAGTTGAGCTGCCCCAGTAACAGGTCGACGGCGCGCTCATCCACTATCGCCGACTTGGACGGCCTGCCCGTCAGGACGTCCCAGACTACCCTGTCGAACCCCTGGGACAGGCCTCTCCAGGGCTTCAACTCGTCGATCGTGGGTATCATCACGGTGAGCCAGCCGACTGCCTGGAGTCGTTCGGCCAGCAGAACATTCGCCTTGCCGATCCGCAGCTCGAAGTCTCCACGGGTCCGCACGACCTCTTCCATGTGGCGCCCGGCCATGACGGCGCTCAGAGAGCGCACGGTGGCACTTGCGGTGGAATACGCCCGCGTGAACACCACTGCCCGGGCCGCGAGACGATCCAGATGGGGAGACACCGGCAGAGGGTTTCCAGCGTAGTGCAGGTCTGCACGCAAGGCATCCACGGTGAGCAGCACGACGTCGAGGTTCCTCGGGATCCTCTCCTCCAGCGCCGCCCTCACCTCGGGCGTCATCGGATCCGGCAAGTCCAGTTGCGAGAGCACCGAAGGATCCAGATCCCCTCCCTCGCAGTCTTCGTCCCGCCCATTGCCTGGCGTCTCGACTGCACCCGGATGCACCCGCGGATCCCCGTCGTCGCAATCCAGCCCGCCGAACAAGCGCGGGTAGCCGTCTCCGTCGCGGTCCACCGCTCGCTGGACGAACCCCATCGTCACCGCCCTCGGGCCGGGTGAAAACAGCACCGGGGTCACGTCGGTAGCTTGAGAAAGGGCCAGAAGCAGCGCGAACGCGGCCGCCACCCCAAGGACTCGGAGAGCTCGCCGCCTGGCACCGAACGGTGCGAAAACCAGCGCCAATACCGGAGTCAGGATGACAACGAGGGCCCCTCCCACGTCCCACGTCCGCGAGGCCGTCGTCAGCACTCCAACCGCGGGGAAGAGCCTGACGTGACCGGATATCCGCTGCAGCGATTCGTCGCAGCCCACTGTTGCCAGAGCGCCAACCAGCGCAACCAGGATACTTAAGAGAACTCGCAGACGCCGAGGATGTTCGTGCCGGCGAGCCGCCCAGACGCTCCATGCCCACGCGCAACCCACGGCCAGCAGGGAGCTGACCGCCGCGGCGCCGAGCACCACCACGGTGGCCACAAGGGCCGCCACCTCAGGAACATCGATTCGACGCAACAGCGCGGGCAACGCACAGAGAGCTGCGGTGAACGTGCAGGCCAGCGCCAGCGGAACGATCACCGCCAGCGCCACGAGGGTCTCCCGTTTCGCTGCTGACCACGCGCACACTCGCGCTTGCTGAGACTCGGTGAGCGCCGCCGCGGCCGGAGCCAACACCCCCCCCCACCCCAGCCCGATCATTGCCCCGAGTGCCGCGCTTTGCCACGCCGCTACAGCTCCCCCAGGCGCCAACACGCAGCCGGTGAGCGCCCCAAGCAACGCGCCCGACATCGCCCCCGCCGACAGCATCGCGACACACCGGCGCGCTACCCCCAAGGCCGCGGCGCCGAAGCCCTGCCCGCTCCCCTCTGGATCGCCCTGGGTCGTTCGTTCTTGCGCAAGAGGCGGAGGGCGAACCATGTGCTTTGCGCCCCCTTCGCAGAAGTCGTGCCTCGCACGCCGACGAGGGCGCCCGGCTCAACCCGGAGCTCATTCGCTCCGCAAATCTGCTTCTCCAGGCTCCAGCAAAACACGACGTCGCTATTTCCTCGTTCTGCGCGACGATGACAGTCGTACAGCACTATATTTCCCGCACTATTTTGTCGAAGACCGATGCGCTAATCTTTTTTCCTCCGAACACCGTGTCTGCAGGTTGTGTACACAGTGCGCATCCTTTGCGCAAAGTGTGAACAATGCAGGACGAGATGGAGATTGATGAGCCTCCACCGCCCTGCCCCCTCCCCGCCGAGCCCACGACCGTCGAGTCGCCGCCAGCCGAACGTGCCCTTCAGTGCGACGCTGCCTCGTAATGCGCGGCAACTCGCTCCGCAGACAGCGCCTTGTCGTAGACCGCCACTTCGTCCACAACCCCACTCATCAGCGAGCATCCCCCGTAGCAGGCTCCGATCGCCAATCCGTAAGAGTCGGGGTAGTCGATCGTCCCCCCGTTCACCTCCGGGGCGCCCAACTCTCCGTCGAGCTGGCCATCCACGTACAACCGCATCTTCGCGCCGTCATATGTCCCAACCACGTGGTACCAACGGTTCTGCTCCGTGAACGCCGAGCTGTGAACGTGCGGAGCCGTACCATTCAGGTTCACGAAGAAGCTGAAGGTCGAAGCGGATTGCGTATTCCAACGCTCGAATCCCCACGAGCCGTAGGGGGCACCGTTGGCGTTGCCGTACCAGATCGGCTTCTCGTACACCACGGGGGAGCCGTTCTGCTGCATCCAGAGCTCGAACGAGAAGGCGTTCGTGGGTTGGAGCGACGGAGTCTTCGAACGCGTCAGCCAGCCGTTGCGCGTGAATCGCACCGCGGTGTCGGCGTCGCACACAAGCGCCCCCGGTGCCCCCTCCGCAACCGCACCCTCCACCGCCAAGTCATGCCCATGACCACTCGAGTCCCGAAAGTCCTCTCCCAACCGCCAGTACCCGATCGGACCGTCGGACATCACCGCATCGCGATACGACGAGGATGAGACGCACGCCGCACCGTCCTGCATCTGCCCGGCCGCTCCCCCCGATGACTCCCCGGC
>CAYMUE010000049.1:0-6336 GCA_964393505.1 uncultured Polyangiaceae bacterium | reverse complement strand
GCTCCCCCCGATGACTCCCCGGCCGCTCCCCCCGATGACTCCCCGGCTGCTCCCCCCGCAGGTTGTCCAGCACCACCGCCTTGCGCCGGCTGGTCGAACGTGACCTCGGGCAACGAGCAGCTCGCTGCGATCAGAAGGAGCGCTGCGGCCTGCCAGGTCCAGGGAGTGTGGAGCAGTTCACGCATCGTGTTCCCCGGAACGCCGGGCGCAGGTTGCGAAGAGAGCCGGACACGCGTGTCCCCTTCGGATCGAGTCGCCGGAGCGGACGGAGTGTCAGAATAGCATCGTGGAGAGGAGGGCGGGAAGGGCAAGCAGGACGCCGCCCTTCGGAGTGGATCAGAACCAGAACTGGGCGACCAGGCGGGCTTCTTCTTCCTTGTAGCCGTCCTTCAGATCGCGGGTCGCCTTGACGTCGCGGTACTTGTACATGGCGGTCATGACGCCGACGTTCTGGTAGAAGAACCAATGCAGTGCGGCGCGCGCCATCTGCTCGTCGCGCTGCTTGGCGATGTCGCTCGACATGTCTGCCGGCGGGTTCCCCATCTCGTCGGCGCGATACTGGCCGTAGTCCGCGGCAAGGAAGAAGTGCTTCGGCCACAGCAGCACGCCGGCGGTCACGTTCCACGCCATCTGGTTGGTCTTGAACTCCAGCTCGCGCTTGCCGTAGAACTCGCCCGACAGCGACAGGCGCTTCCAGCGGATGAAGCTCTGCACGTTGCCGGCGGGGTAGCGCTCGACCTGGCGCACGTCGAACTTGCCGCCGAGGTTGAGGGCGACGGTCAGCGGAACCGGCACGTAGAGGATGGGCGTGTCGTAGCGGCTCCAGTTGCCGACGATGTTGAAGGTGACCTGGGCGCCGCCGCCGTAGGTGTAGTTGGTGTTGTTGTCGACGAAGTAGCGACCGCCGACGTTGCCGGACCAGCGGCCCGCGCCACCTGCGACGAAGGTGCGGAACTGCAGGCGTCCCATCGAGTCGATGGGGCCGCCGATTTCTGCAGCGGCGCCGTTGCCGCCCTCGAACGAGGAGAGCATGTAGTAGGCGGGCTCGACGAGGGGAGCCTTGGAGATGGAGCGGATGCCTTCGGCCGTGAGACCGCCGCCGCCGCTGTTGATGTTCAGGTAGTGGCCCTTGTCGCTGATGCGCACCTGGAACATCGCGAAGGTCAGACGCGGCGTCTTCTCGGCGCGCATGCTCAGCAGGAAGAACGAGTTGTTCAGCCCCTTGACCGGACCGAGGGCGCGCAGCTGCAACGCGCTGAACCGCGTGTCGTCATCGGGTGCCGTCGAGGTCGGCGCCTTCTGGAACATGTGGCTCTGCGTGATCTGCGACACGATGCTGAACCGCACGCCGGGGTTGCCAGTGCACACCGACACGCTGGGATCGAACCGGCAGCCGAAGTCCGCACAGTCCGTGCGCCCGTCGTTGTCGTTGTCGATGCCGTCGGAGCACAGCGTATCGTTGCGCTCGCCGTCCTTGTCCGACCCCTTGCCGATCAACTCCTCGACCGACATGCCCTGGCCAAGCTCCGGCAGGTCCATCGGCATGTCGTTGTTCGCCCCGGTCATCCCCGCCGTCGTGCCCTTGTACGACCCCTTGCACACCGAGATCCCGGGCCCGTGGCAGTCGTTGTCCTCGCAGTCGATCGACCCGTCGCCGTCGTTGTCCACGAAGTCCGAGCAGAGGCTGTTCGACTTCTCCGCGAGCCCGCTCGGCCTGCACTCCGGCGCGTTGTAGCAATCCGAGTCCGCGCAATCGACCACGGTGTCGCCGTCTTCGTCGATGCGGTCCTTGCAGTTGGTCTCCTTCTCCGGGCGAGCAGCAGGAGCCGCCGGGGGAGGAGGAGCAGGTTCGGCCTGCGAGGCGCTCCCCGTGGGAGAGGGTGCGGCCGGCGCGTCATCGGCCAAGGCTTCACGCCCGAACGCGAGCAGCGCGGGCAGAGACGCGAGCATCAGGGTCGCACGTACAGTCGAGCGATTCAGTTTCATGAGTCTTGCCTTCGATATGGTCATGATCTCGGCCGCTGCGATCACTCGCAAACGAGAGAGTCCTTGGGGCACACGGTTACTTGCGGGTTGTGGGAGCAGTCCCAGTCCTCGCAGTCGAAGAAGCTGTCGCCGTCGTTGTCCTTGCCGTCCGAGCACTGCTTGTCCATCGTCGCCGCATCGGCGGCAGCGCTCTCCTGGCACGCCGTTCCACCCACCGACGTGTCGGGGTTCGTGACCTTCTCGCAGTTGCGATCCCCGCAGTCGATGTAGCCGTTGCCGTCGTTGTCCCGGCCGTCGTGGCACTTGTCCCACGTGATCTCGAGCTTGTCGGCGCAGTAGTCGATGACCTTCTGATCCTGGGACTTCGAGCAGGAGTAGTCCCCGCAGTCCCCGAACCCGTTGCCGTCGTTGTCCTTGCCGTCGGAGCACTTCGCGAGGTCGGTCTCCCCCACCTCGGCGCAGTAGGAGAGCACCTCCGGATCCGTGGACTTCGAGCAGGAGTAGTCCCCGCAGTCCGTGAACCCGTTGCCGTCGTTGTCCTCACCGTCCCTGCACTTCGCCAGCGTGTTCTCTCCGATGGAGGCGCAGTACGCGATCACGGCGGGGTCGGGCGACTTCGAGCACGAGAAGTCCCCACAGTCCATGTACCCGTTGCCGTCGTTGTCGATGCCGTCCTTGCACCGCTCCATCGTGTTCTCGGCGATGGATGCGCAGTAGTCGAGCACCGCCTGATCGCTCGACTTCGAGCAGGAGAAGTCGCCGCAGTCCGTGAACCCGTTGCCGTCGTTGTCGATGGTGTCCCGGCACTTGTCCACGCCCTCTTCCGCCGACCCGTCTCCCTTGCACTCCGGCAGCAGCTTGCACTCGGAGTCCTGACAGTCCATCCGACCGTCCTTGTCGTTGTCCTGCCCGTCGCGACACGTCGTCGCGTCGTTCTCCGGCGTCCCGCCCCCTCCCGAAGCCGAGCACACCGTCACGAACATCCCCTGACGACACGAGTAGTCTCCGCAGTCCGCGAAGCCGTTGCCGTCGTTGTCGATACCGTCCGAGCACGTCGCGTCGTCGTACTCCTTGATGCAGCATGCCTCCATCATCGACCGGCATCGGTCGTCTCCGCAGTCGAACTTGCCGTTGCTGTCGTTGTCGATGCCGTCGTGACACTTCTCGACCGTCGTCTCGCCATCGTCCACATCGGGCGGGACCAACGGCATCACCTCGCCGCACATCCCGGACTCCCAGATGCAGTCCGGATCCTCGCAGTCGATCAGACCGTCCTTGTCGTTGTCGACCGTGTCGCTGCACGCGTAGTCGTTGGTCTCGTAGCCCAGGGTCGCCGTCAGCGGACGCTCCCAGTCACAGCCGGCGAGCAGCAGGGCCAGCAGGGGCAGCGCGGTCGCGGCCCGCAGCAGGTCGGTTCTTCGGTTGCTTCGGTACAACATCGCTTCGCCACCAGCTCCAGGGGTTACCACTTGAGGCAGACCGGCTTGGGGGTCCGGTACCACCGCTCGAAAGGCACGGCGACCATGCACGACGACGGCTTCTCCGTGGCCGAGTTGAAGCGGCCGGCGGCCTTCATCGACGCCAGCTTGTCACCGAGCACCTTCACGCCCGCGGGAGTCGCTGTGATCTGACGAGGCTTGTCGAAGGTGATGTACTCGTTGATCGCGACGGCCAAGATGATGTCGGGCACGCCGCGGATCACCTCCGCCACCTGCGGGTCCGCTCGCAGCTCGCGCACCACGTTGAACGCTTCCTGCTGCGTGAGCTCGCGCGCCTTGTAGCACGCCTTCTCGCACTCGCCGAAGACCAGGTCGTGATACCACTTGTCCGAGCGACCGTCGGCAGGCGACACCAGACGATTGTACGTGCGCCCCGCGTAGCCCTCGTTCGCCGAGTGCACCGAGGTCATCACGAAGGTCGGCACCCCGTGCGCCCAGATCCCCCGACGCGCAACGATGGCCTCCCACTGCAGATCGAGCAGCTCCTTGGAGGGCACGTCGTCCCCCACCGTCATCACCATCGCGTAGCCGTTGCGTACCTGCGACTTCCGCAGATCCGGACAGTCGAACAGGATGCGCCCGTAGCCGTCGCGCTTCATGTCCTTCGACTCGCAGTGCCAGATCCCGCGACGAGCATTGAGCGTCGCGTACTTCGCGATCGCGTACAGCTCCTTCGCGCTCCAGTCGCCCCACGAGTGCACCGGGCCGTGACTCTCGAGCGTGTTGAACCCGCCCAACCGAGCCTTCGTCCCCTCCAACGAGCCCTCGATCACACGGAAGCTGTCACCGTCGTTGAAGAACACGACACTCGGCGTGCCGTTGATGAACACCAGGCTGCCCGGCTCGGCTTCGGTCGTGCCGCTCGCAGTGAGCAGCACGCCCAAGCTCAAGAGCCAGGTCCACGCAGAACGCAGTAGTCTCACTTTGCACCTCGGCTGGCTTCGCCGTGATGGGATACCGACTTGCACCGCGATCGCCGCAGATGGGCCGGAAGCAGGCCACTGTACTACCCGACCACCCCCTGTCAATAGCCGTCATCGCAACGCGATGCGCTCACCCAGCGCGGAAAAGTGCACGATTGCGACGCCGGCGCGCGCCCCACGCCAGCACCGTCGCCAACGCCCACGCTCCCAGCCCATCCATCGCGCCCGCCCTTGCCCCCTGGCTGCACGTGCACCCCGACGCGTCGTCGCTCGCCCCCGAAAACGCCCCGGACTCCGCCCCCGAGTCGCCAACGGATGCCTCCCCAAGCCCCGCATCGCCCGGCTCACCTTGCGCGTCCGCCACGCTCCCCGCCTCCGTCCCCCCGTCCTCCGGCTCCACCTCCGCGCACTGCACGATCGGGTTCGCTTCGAGCACCCCCCACTGCTCCGCTGTCACCGGATAGCGGAACATCGCAACCCCCGCTGCGCCTCCCGCGAGCGCTGCGTCGATCTCCCCCTGTAGCCTCGCCCCGGGCATGCTCCCGCCTTCGTCGTTCAACGTCTGCAGCGTGCTCCACACCGCTGCCTCCGCCCCTGCCTTGCCCACCACGTACGAAGTCGCGCTCTTCACCCACTCCGCTCCGCCCGGGTAGTTGTACGTGTACGTCATCGGCAACAGCACATCGAGCGGCCCCGCCAACGCCGCATAGTCCTGCCCGTACGCCTGCGCATTCCCAGCCCCCTCCGGCATCACCGCCGCCGACAGGATCACTCCAGGACGCCGCGCCTCCAGCTCCGCACGCACCTGTTGCACGAACGACGTCACCGACGCCGTGTCACCATCGGCCGTGCCGGGATACCGAACGTAGTCGAGCGAAAGCCCGTCGATCGCATGCTCGCTGAGCGCCGGCCCGAGCACGTCGTCGATCAGGTACTTCCGATAGCTCGCGTTCGACGGCGCAATCCACCCGCCCTGCTTGGCGTCGCTGAAACAGGTCACCCACGCGTGCACGCGCAGCGACGACTTCGCCGCGTCGCGCGCCGCAATCGTCTCGTCGAGCGTGTCGAACCGCACCCCGCCGTCCGCCCCCTTGATGATCAAGAACAGGTCCGTCGCACCTCGCTTGGTCAGCGTCGCAACCACGTTCGCCGGACCTTCGTCGCGCACCGTCGCACCCAACGCCCAGAACCCCTTGGCCTGCAGCTTGGTCGGCTCGCACGCTCCCGCCGAATCCGGCGACGCCGCCGCATCCGAGGATACCCCGGCATCCACCGAGGGCTTGTCGATCAGGAAGCGCACGCCCCTGTAGCTCTTCGGGGACCAGATCGCCTTGAACTCGGACCAGGTCCACTTCAGCCGCGCCCCCTTCGCCGGGTCGTTGAAGTACACGTAGCTCGTCCCCGACTCGGTGGTCATCCCCACCACGAGCACGTAGTGGCCACCGTACTGGTTGGTGTGCGCCACGAAGGGGCGCCCGGCCTCGAGCTGCGCCACCCCAAGCTCCCAGGGATCGTAGCTGCTCCAGTTGAAGTCCTTCGCGCAGTCCGTCACGCCGAGCTTGTCCGCGCAGTAGTCGTCCGCCGCGTTCGCAAGCAAGTCGTCTCCCGGTCCGCACGGAAGCTTCGCATACAGGTAGTGCTCCACCTCGTCCGGCGTGTTCGCCTCGCCAAGATACGACAACGCCATGCCTGTCGACGTCGACCCGCAACTGCCGCAGGTCGTCGTCAGGTTGTCCTGCTTCTCCTCCTCGACCGGCAACGGATTCGCCGCCGCGAGGCCCGGAGCCAGCGCGATCATGACGACGGAACCCCAACCCAGGGAACGGACGGTGTGCTTGCGGACAGCGAGCATGGCTCCTCCAGGACGATGGTGCGGGCCGCTCCTTCACCCTAGCGCAAGGGGCGACGCACCGTCGGAGATAACAAGC
>CAYMUE010000048.1:13340-39156 GCA_964393505.1 uncultured Polyangiaceae bacterium | reverse complement strand
AGCCTGCGCCCGAGCCCGAGGCCAACCCCTTCGCAGGCCTCGTACTCTCCGACCTCCCTCCACCTCCTGCGCCGGAACCCGTCGCAGAAGCCCCTCGGCTCGCGCCTTCCGCGCCCCAGGCTGACGAGGACGACGACGGGCAAGCCCCCACCTCGTTGACCGAAGCCGTGATCCGTGAGGTGCTCGACCCCAAGGAGCGGCGAATCCCGTCGCCCACGCCGCCTCCGATGCTCGACGCCAGGGACCTCAAACCCCGGTCCCGTCGGTTCGACGCGGCGCCCGAACCGTCGCTCCCACCGGACGCGATCGTGCCGGCGCCGGTGCCGACCTTCCCGCCGGTGGCGGAACCGGTTGCCCCGCCATTGCCCGAAGGGAGCGAGTCGGCTGCCGAACCGATGCCCGAGCCGGCTCTGCTTCCGGAACCCGAAAGCCCACACGCGGAGCCGCAGTCGCCGCGCGTCCACCGCAGCGAAACCCGCGCTCCAGCCAGGCCGATCTCCTATCGCCCCCCACCGCCCCAGACAGCCCGGCGCGGACGCCTCGCGCTGCTCGCCGTCATCGTCGCGGTCGTCGCGGGCCTCGTCTGGTGGAACTTCGCGCGACATGCGGAGGAATCCAGGCGCGTGGGCCTCTCGTTGCCTCCCCCGTCGACGAGTGCGCCGCCAGCGTTCTCTCCGGCCCGGCACGAGCCGCTCCCCGCTGTCTCCCAGGAACCCACCGCCCTGCCCGCCAGTGCGGCCTCCGCCGATCCCATCGACCCGCGCGCGAAAGTCGAGGATCTCGCGTTGCCCCAAGGTTCGCGTCTTCCGCCGGATTCGGGGCTCGTCGAGGTGCGAACGCATCGCCCGGAAGCCGTGATCCTTCTCGAGGGAAGGGAAGTCGGAGCTGGCCACCATGTCCAGATCGCGGCAGCGACAGGCGATCGAAGCCTCGTGATCCGTTGGAAGGGCGACGCGGTCACGCTCCGCGTCGAGGTCAAAGGCGATCGCCGCACGCGCGTGACGTTGGAGCCACCATGATCCGAGCAGCCTGGGTCACGCACGTGGGCGCCATCGTCCTGGCGCTCACGGGGGTCGGGTGCTGCAAGAAGTCCCCGGATCCAGCGCAACCCGCGCCTCCTACGACGACGACGCTGGAGCCGCCGGCGCAGCCTCCGTCTGCCGAGCAGGTGTCGGACATGCTCACGCAACTGCCACGTTGCGACGTCTTCCACCGCGGCGTGTTTCTCGACCTCGGCTCCGCTTTCGAGCAGGGGCGCTCGAGCTACTCGTTGACGACAACCGGCTCGGACGCGACGGCTGTGGAGCGCGGCGGAGCGTCATGGGCCCAGGTGTGGAGCCGCACGTTCTCCCAGACCTTCCACACAGATCACCCCAGCCCGGTGTTCGTCGCAGGGCGAATGCTGGGCCTGGCAGCCAGGCGCGCCACGGTCCGCATCGACGGCCGCGTCTACGGGACGCTCTCGCTCAATCGCACGACGGCGGAGGTGTCGAGCACCAAGGCGAGTGCGGAGCCGCTCGAGCCTGGGGCTCACACGTTGACGATTCAGTTTCACGGCTCGGCCCACGGACGCCAGGCGTTCGCGGAGATCGACTGGCTGCGGGTCGGAGAGCCCGATGAGGATCCCACGACGTTTGCGCCGCCGAGCGAGCGCGACATAGTGGTGGACTCGGTGGTGGCGGGGCGTCCCCGACGATCGGTCGCGCTGCGTGCGCCCGGCATGGTTCGTTGTGCAGTCGCGGCGCGTGAGGGGATGACCTTCCAGTCCGACATCGGATACCTCGGTCCGGGCTCGGGGAAGGCGGAGGTCCGTGTCACCGAGCCGGGTCAGTCCCCCGTCGTCGTCCATGCCGCCGAGATCGGAGGCGAGAAGGACTTGTCCTCGCATGCCTCCGTCTCCCTGGATTCCTATGCCGGCAAGCTGGTGCTCCTTGAGCTCGTCGCGACTCGATCCAGCTCCGGGGCCCGCGTGTTGTTCGGCGAGCCCACGCTCGCCATGCGTCCCGCGCTCCCTCCGCCGCGCACCCCGGCGAAGGCCGCGATCCTGGTGGTGATGTCGAAGGCCGACAAGGCCCACCTGCCGCCCTACGCCGAAGTCCCTGCCCTCGCAGCGCTCACCAGTCTCGCGCAGTCGAGTGTCGTGTTCCGCCAGCACCGCGCCGTGACAACCGTCTCGTCCGCGGCCATGGCTTCGAGCCTCTCAGGTCTCCCACCCGAGAACCACGGGCTGATCGATCCCGCGTCGCGACTCCCAGCCGCGATCACCACCGTGGCCGGGCTGGCCAGCGAGGGCCGCGTGTCCAGCGCGATGTTCACCGCAAACCCCATGAGCTTCGAGGCCTTCGGCTTCGGTCGCGGTTGGGATCGATTCGAGGTGTTCTCGCCGGTCTCCGGGCACGAGGGCCGGGGCCCCATGACGGATGGAACGCGGTGGCTCGAAGCCCGTCTGCAGGAGTCCGGACAGCAGCACATGCTCGCGGTGCTCCACACGCGCGGAGGGCACCCGCCGTGGACCACCAGCGCCGACGAGGCGAGGGACCTGCCGCCCGCGGACTACTCGGGGCCCGTGGAAGCGCGCCGCGCCGGCCAGGTGCTCGCACGCGCGCGCGGAAAGCGCCCCAAGTGGCGGATGACACCTGCCGATCGCGAACGCCTCGAGGCCCTCTTCGCCCTCGCCCTGGTGTCCGAAGACCAGGCCCTCGGCGCCCTCGTCTCCTCGCTTCGCAAGGCCGGCGTCTGGGACTCGACCCTGCTCATCGTCACCAGCGACCTCGCCCTCGGGGGTCCGGCGCGCGTCCCCTTCGCCGATGCCGAGCGCCTCGACGAGGACCTGCTCGATCTGCCCCTGATCGTGCACTTCCCCGGGGGGCGCTATGGCGGCAAGGCCGTGCAATCCCCGACCAGCGCCCTCGATCTGGTCCCCACGCTCCTCGGAGCGCTCGGACTCCAAACGCCCCCGCGGCTCGCCGGCACCGACCTGTACGACATCGCCGCGCACCCCGAACGCCACGTCCTCCGACCTCAATACGCCACCATCGGCCGCGAATACGCTGTCCGCTTCGGCAACGTCGTCCTGCGCGGCGAATCCCCCAAACCCCCGGTGCTGTGCGATCTCGCCCTGGGCGCCAACTGCCCCGGAACCACGCCCCCCTCCCTCGCCGTGCTCGCCCATGCCCTGTGGCGCCAGACCTTCGCCTGGTATCGTGCCACCGACATCGACAAGATCGGTTCCCTGCGCGAGCCCGCGACCCTCGACCCCGACACCGTCTCCGCCCTCACCGTGTGGGGCAATCAGGAGAACCACTGAAAGCCCCTGCCGTCGCCACGCTCCGTCACTCGACCAGCAGCAGCTTCTCCCGCCCGATCCCCGCATACACCGGCGCCAGCCGCTCGTCCGATCCCATCAGTTCGATCAACGACTCCATCGCTGTCCGATACGCACCCAGCTCGATCATCCCCCGCACGAGCTGAACCCGCAGGAACACCCCCGTCGTCTGCGCCACGTCGCAAAGACAATAGGCCTCCACCTCCGACAGCCGCCCCGCGTGCACCATCGGCCCCACGTCCTTGCCGTCCACTCCCACCTTCCCGGGCAGCCCGATCAGCTTCGCCATCGTGTCGAGCGCCACCGCCCGTGAGGCCCCAAAGTCCGTCATGTAGTCCATGAGATCGAAGTGCCCCGAGGCCGAGAATCGATATCTCATGTCCTGCGCCTGGAAGTAGTGCCGGAACGGTATCCCGTGCTTCAGGCACCGCGACGCGATCACCGGGAGATCGAAGCCTCGCCCGTTGTAGGTCACCAGATCCGGCTTCTTGTCTTCCACGAAACGCACGAAGTCCCGCAGGATCTGCGCCTCGCCCTTCGCTCCACCAATCGCGCCGATCTTCAACACACGGTAGGTAGCATCCATCCACAACACCCCGATCACCACCACCTGGTGATACGGCGGCGGCGGCAGCGCCGGCGGCTGCTGCTCCACCTTCGTGCTGATCGGCAGCTCGGGATCGATGATCGTCTCGATGTCCAGTACCAAGTATCCCCTGTCCCCTCGCGACCTCGTCATTCCCGCTCCCTCGCCAGCACGTTCACCACGCACCCGATCGTGCCGTGGAATGGATACAACGCCCTCACACGCACCGTCTTCACCTCCCACCCGAGACGCTCGTACACCCCCTGCGCCGCTCGATCCAACGCCTCTACTCCGTACACCGGCATGTACGCGATCCGCTTCCCCCCGCGCGTCTCGAAGACCCCGTTCGTGTACGAGATGTACGTCTTGTGATCGAATGGCACGTTCGGTATCCGCTCCACACGGTACCCCGCCGATGCCAACTCCCGAGCCGCCAGCTCGAATCTCCCTACCATCTCCGCCGAAAAGTCCGCCTTCAACGGCTCCCCCGTGTCCCCGGAAGGATCCCCCGGCTCGTACGGATCCCCCACTATCGCCTTTGCTGCAGCCGGATCCCCCATCAACACAATCCGATCCTGCAGCGGAGTCATGTACATCGCGATGTGATGACGCGGCGTGTCCCCCGGCTCCCGCCCCAACACCAACACCTCCGTCCGCAGCCACGCCACCATCCGCTTGTGCAGCTCCCCCACGTCCCGAATCCCGCGATGTCGATTCTTCTCCAGCAGGTTCGTGTCCACTATCACTCGCCTACCGTCCACCATGAAGTCCCCCGCGTCGAAGTCCAACGGAGCGATCTCCGCCTTGTATCGCCCCGAAGACCATCGCGCGATCGACTGCACCGTCAGCCAGTCGTTGTGCCGCTCCACCCACTGCTTGTTCGGCTCCGACGGCGCGATCAGCAGCGCCGGTTTCCCCGGCCCCGGTGTCGCCGTCACCAACGCCCGGTCCTTCGACCAGGTCGTGATCGGCCCCGGGCTCTCCACCACGCTCGATCGCTTCGCCAGTCCCCCGGACGGCTCAATCCGCGCGAGCAGCGCGTCGAGCTTGCCTCGCTCCTGTGACGTCAACCCCTGCGGCACCACGAACACCACCCGCACCCGCGGATCCACCGCTCGCAGGAAGTCCGCGTACGTCGGCTCTACCTTCTCCTCGAAACGCGGCACGTAGTGCAGCACTACCTCGCGAAGCGCCCCGTCGATCTCCGCCAACAACGGCGCCGGCAACACCCCCTCCGGAGGCTCCACCGTCCGCTTCCCCACCGACGCCAGTATCGCGAAGGCGGCGACCAGACCCATCGACACCCCCAGCACGATGGGCCCCCATCGCCGCCAACTTCGCATTTCGCCTCGCTAGCCTCGCTTGCTCACCGTCGTCGTAAAGCTCGTCGATGATTGCACCACAGGATTGCCGTTCTTGTCGAGCTTCGCCGGCTTCAACGATGCCGAGATCTGCCAACCCAACCACCCCGGCAGCTCCTTTCGCACCGTCTTCGTCTCCTTCGCCCCCACCTCCACCTTCTGATGCGTCTTCCACGCCACCGTCGGAACCGGCCCGCTACGCCCCATCGACGCCGTGTACGTTGCCTTCTGCACCGACTCCTCGATGTCCACTGTCCCGCCTGCCTCGCCTCGCGCGTTCTCCACTCGCACCTCCAGGTACCACTTGCCCTTCACCGCCGTGTCCTCCACCAGCCGCGAGTGCGCCAGCATCTCCCCCAACTTCGTCGTGTCCGCCCCGATGTCCTCCTCCTGCGCTGCCTGCGCCTCCGCGTCGTCCGCTTGCAGGTACCTCGGCCACGCCCCGGCCAACACCACCACGCACGTCACCAGCGCCGTACCGATCACCGTCCCGAGGGTCCGTCGAATCGACATCGCATCCTCCTGCCAGACTCGACTGCCAGCGACGTGCCATGGTTCCCGCGTCCTTCGATGGGTCGCGTGCCGCACCACGCAGACCCCCGTTCCCGCCTCGATCACGACCGGCCTCCCTCCCGCTGCCCTCGCCCTCCGTGTCCCCATCGCCACCCGCCGTGGCCAACCGGACCACCCTGGTTTCCCCTTCTCTTCCCGTCGTCTTCCTGCCACAAACCTGCCCATGCCCGCCCTGTCCCCCGACGACGACGATCGCGTCTACGGTCTCGCCGACCTCCGACGCCTCCCACGCTCCGCCTTCGTGGCGGTCCTGTGCGTGCTCGCCATGGGCTCGACCGTGGCCTTCATCTGGCGCGACCTCATCGACATCCATCAGCCATTCGATCCGTTGCTGGCCGGCCTGTGGGTCGCCATGACCCTGCTGCTCGCCTGGCGCGTGCGCCCTCGACGCGATCTCATCCTCGCCTTCAGCGCCCTGTGCGGAGGCTTCCTCATCGAGTGGTGGGGCACCTCCACCGAGCTGTGGACCTACTTCACCTACGAGCGTCCACCGCTGTGGATCATCCCCGCCTGGCCCGTCGCCGCTCTCGCCACCGATCGGCTCACCCTCCTCGCCGATCGCCTCGTCTCCCGCCTCACACGCCCCTCCACGCGAACCGCCGCGCCCTCCTCGCCCTGGCCCTGGCGCATCGCCTGCGCCTTCGCCCTCGTCGCCTTCATCGCCGCCATGATCCGCTTCATGCTCCCGGCCATCTCCATCTCCTCCTCTCGCGTCGTCATCGCCATCATGGCGGGTGTCGCGCTCACGACCCGTGCTCCTCGACGCGATCTGCTCCTGTTCCTCGCGGGGACGGCCCTGGGATGGCTGCTCGAGTACTGGGGCACCACGCGGGAGTGTTGGACCTACTACACGCAGCAGACCCCTCCTCTCGAGACCGCCTTCGCCCACGGCTTCGCCTCCATCGCCTTCGGACGCGCCGCCGCCGTGCTCACCTTCGCGCTCGATCGCCTTCGCCTCTCCCGCTCCACCGCCGCCCCGCCCTTCCCCTCCGCGTGACCCGGGGGGCCCGGATCCGCCTCACCGGCCCTTTCTCGTGGCCCCGAGTTGACGCCCCTTCGCGGTTCCGCCTACGAGCCTCCCATGGCCGAAAAGATCGTCCCGATGCTCACCGCAGAGCAACTCTCCACCCGCGTCAACGAGCTCGGCAAGCAAATCGCCGCGTTCTACAAGGGATCGCCCATCGTCCTCGTCTGCGTCCTCAAAGGCTCCTTCGTCTTCACCGCCGACCTCATCCGCGCCATCGACCTGCCCTTGCGCGTCGACTTCCTCGGCACCCGCTCCTACGGCGAAGGCACCGAATCCTCCGGCGTCGTCCAGATCACCCAGGACCTCTCCCAGCCCATCGAGGGCGAAGACGTCCTCATCGTCGAAGACATCGTAGATACCGGCCTCACCATCGCCCACCTCCTCGACCTTCTCAAGACCCGACGCCCCCGTAGCCTCCGCGTCTGCTCGCTGCTGCACAAGCCCGCCCGCGCTCGCGTCGAGGTCAACGTCGACTTCCTCGGCTTCACCATCGAGGACAAGTTCGTCGTCGGCTATGGCCTCGATTGGGCCCAGCGCTACCGCAATCTCCCCTATATCGGTCTCGTGGTCCGCGACTGATCCGCCCGCCGGCCCCAGCTTTTGCCCTCCCTTCGCAACAGGAGCCTCCCCATGTCGAAACGCCTCGAGATGCTCGAGATGCTCATCGCCTCCGGCAAGGCCGACTCCTTCACCCGGTATGCCCTCGCCCTCGAATACCGATCGGCCGACCGCATCGACGACGCGCTGCGCGCGTTCGAGCAACTGCGGGAATCCGATTCCGGCTACGTCCCCATGTACCTGCAGGCGGGCTCAATGCTGTCGGCTGCGGGGCGCCTCGACGAGGCGAGCGCGTGGCTACAGGCCGGCATCGACGCGGCCCGGTCCAAGGGCGACGATCACGCGCGCTCGGAGATGTCCGACCTGCTCGAGCGCATCTCCGCCGCCTGAGCCTCGCCGAACCTACTGCGGCACGTGCAGGATCTGCACGGCGTTCCCCTCCGGATCCAACACGTACACGCTGCGCGTCCCGTCCCGGTGATCCCGCGGCGCGCTTTGGATCGTCACCCCCTGCTCCACCATGTACGCGTGCCACGCGTCCACGTCGTCGCGCGACGGCACGAACATTCCGAGGTGATCCAATGCCCCCTTCCCGCTCACCTCACCCACGTGCAGCGCGAGATCGTCGTTGCCGAGCGTGAGGTACACATTCCTGTCGTCGGGACGCCACGCCACGCGGAACCCGAGCAGTCCCCGGTAGAACGCCTCCATGCGCGCCAGATCCCTGCACACGAGCGCGATGTGCCGAAGTCCGAGGATGCGAGGTCGGTTCATGCCCGATCGGTGGAGCCGCGGAGCGCCTCGGTCAATCACTCCCCCCTCGCGTGCCGTCCCCGGCGCGCACGCTCGGGAGACTCGAGTCGCCCGGCACCGCTCCTCACCCCTCTCCCCGCATCCTCCGCACTTCCTCCACGCCGTTGCGGAAGATTCGGATCCCCTCTCCCTCCTCCCTCAACTCTCCCCTCAGCTTCTTGCGTGCCCACTGCGGATGGTGAAACCCATACAAGTACGCATCCGGGTGCGGCATCAACCCGAAGACCCTCCCGGTCGGATCGCAAATCCCCGCTATCCCCCCCCGCGAGCCGTTCGGGTTGCCCGGCCATGCCTCCGTCGGATTCCCCCCTTCGTCCACGTAGCGCAGCGCCACCAGCCCCTCTCCCTCGATCCGCTCCCGCACCGCCTCGCTCTCCGCCAGGAACCTCCCCTCGCCATGACGCGCCGGCAACTCGATCTCCGTAATCCCCCGCGTCCACACACACCGCGTCGCAGGCTCCACGCGCAGCTTCACCCACGCGTCCCGATAGCCGACGCGCTCGTTCGCCGCCAGCGTCACCCGCTGCCGACGGTAGTCGCCGTCCAGCCCAGGCACCAGCCCGAGCCTCGCCATCGCCTGGAACCCGTTGCAGATCCCGATCACTAGCCCGCCACCCACAACGAAGCTCTCGAGCTGATCGCCCAGCCTGCAACGAAGTCGATTCGCATACACCACCCCCGCGCCCAGGTGATCGCCGAAAGAGAACCCCCCGATCATCGCCACGATGTCGTAGCGCCGCAGCTCTCTCCCCCCTGCCAGCAGGTCCGCCAGCGGGACTTGGTCCGGCTCCGCTCCGGCCATCCGGAACGCCTGCGCCGTCTCCGCCTCGCAGTTCAGCCCCAGCCCGGTCAGCACAAGCACCCGCACCGCCGCCTCAGATGCCATCAAACGTCCCCTTCCAGGCCGCCTTCAGCTCGTCTACCCCGATGTCGATCCGCGTCGCCCCGCCATGCCGGATCCGCACCCGCCGCTCGGTCGTCACCTCCCCCACGCACGCCCACGCCACCCCCGCCATGTGCGCCTCGAATGCCTGCGCGCACCCCGGCGAAACCGTCACCACGAACCTCCCGTTCGATTCGCTGAACAGCGCGGCTTCCGTCGCCAATCCCCGCAGCTCGCGGTCACGATCGAGATCGATCGACACGCCCAGCTCCCCGCCCATCGACGCCTTCGCGAGCGCCACGGCAATCCCTCCCATCGCCGGGGAATGACACGACTCCAGCCACTCCCGCTCAATCGCCTCCTGCACCTTCCGATAGAGCGGTATCGTCTCCGACGGCTCCACGCGCGGCACCTCGCCGGCTCCGCGGATGGCGCGCCATCGGAGGTATTCGGATCCGCCGAGCTCGTCACGCGTGACGCCAAGCAGGTAGACCCTCGCCCCCGACGTCTTCACGTCCATCGTCACCGCCCGACGCACATCGTCGATCCTCGCGATTACGCTGAACAGCAGCGTCGGAGGAATCGAAATCCGCACCCCCCCCATCGTCGAGTCGTTCTTCATCGAGTCCTTGCCCGAAATGCACGGCACTCCATAGGCCCGGCAGAACTCCGACAACGCCTGCGTCGAACGCACGAGCTGCGCCAGCTTGTGCTCCCCGTCGAGGTTCGTCTCGCTCACGATGGGATCCGGCCAGCAGTAGTTGTCGAGCCCCGCCATCCGATCCAGTCGAGCCCCCGTCCCCACCGCCCGGCGCACCGCCTCGTCGATCACGCTCGCCGTCATCCACCGCGTGTCCAGCTCCGAGTAGAACGGGTTGACCCCCTCCGAGAGTACAAAACCTTCTGTGCCGCCGTGCTCGATCAGGAACACCGCCGCATCTGACGGCACGTCCTCCTTCTCCCCCACGAAGGGCTTGACCACCGTGAGCCCCTTCACCTCGTGGTCGTAGTGCCGCGCTTTCGCCTCGCCGGAGGCAATGTTCGGAGAGCGAATCATTCCGAGGAGCGCATCCTCGAAGCTCGAGTCCCCGGGGCACGCATCGACGCCCACAGCCGGAGGCGGACTCCACCGGGCCCGCAATCGCATCCTCGGCAGCCCGTCGTGCAGGAACTTCAGCGGAAGCCACGCGATCGGCTCCCCCTCCCAGCTCACCTCGAACACACCCGTGTCCGTGTACTCCCCGAGATCCGTCGCCTCCACCTCCCGACGCCGCGCCAGCTCCAGAAACTCCCCCAGCCGCTCCGGCGCCACCGCCAGCGTCATCCGCTCCTGCGCCTCGCTGATCAGGATCTCCCACGGATCGAGCCCGCTGTACTTCAGCGGCGCCCGCGACAGCTCCAGCCGCGCTCCCCCGCTGCAGGTGCACAGCTCCCCCACTGAGGAGCTCAATCCCCCTGCCCCATTGTCCGTAATCGCCTCGTATAACCCCCGATCCCGCGCCTCGATCAGGAAGTCGAACATCCGCTTCTGCGTGATCGGATCCCCGATCTGCACCGCTTGCACCGGTGAGCTCTCGTCCAACTGCGCAGACGAGAACGTTGCCCCGTGGATACCGTCCTTGCCGATCCTCCCTCCGCACATCACGATGCGATCTCCTGGCCGCACCCGCTTCTCGTGCGCAGGCCTCCCCGCCACCTCGACCGGCATCCTCCCCACCGTTCCGCAATACACCAGCGGCTTGCCCAGGTATCGATCGTCGAATACCTCCCAACCCCTCCCATACGGAATTCCCGACTGATTGCCGCCGTCAATGACCCCCTGGTGCACTCCGTCGCGAATCCGCCTCGGATGCATCAGCCCCCGCGGCACCGGCTTCGTCCTCCGCGGGTCCGCCAGACAATACCCCCACACGTTCGCCAGCAGCTCCGCCCCCATCCCCGTACCGAACGGGTCCCGGTTCACGCCCACGATCCCCGTCATCGCTCCGCCATAGGGATCCAGCGCCGACGGCGAGTTGTGCGTCTCGACCTTGTAGACCAATCGCCACCGGTCGTGCAGCGCCACCACCCCGGCGTTGTCGTGGAATACCGACACCAGCCAGCTCCCGCCCTCCTTGCGAATCTGCTCCTCACGAATCGCCTCGGTCGCGTCCCTGATGTGCTCCCGGAACGCGGACCTCACCACCAAAGGAGACCGCCCCGGCTCCTCGTATGTGATCTCCGCATTGAAGATCTTGTGCTTGCAGTGCTCGCTCCAGGTCTGCGCAAGACACTCGAGCTCCACGTCCGTAGGCTCCTGCCCCAATCCCTGCTCCGCTCGCTTCGCCCGCACCTCCGGACGCCCGTACCACGCCCGCAGACTCCGCATCTCCTCCGTCGACAACGACAATACCCGCTCCCGAGACAATCGCTCGAGCCCCGCGTCGCTCTCCGGCAACGCTATCCGCTCCACCCGCGGCGCGTGCCCGCCCCGCACCACCGGCGGCTCCCGCTCCGGCGCGCTGCCCAGATACTCCTCGAACGCCCACACCCTGTGCGTCTCGATCAGCGGGTTCGACAGGACCTCCACCGCAATCGCTTCGGCTTCCTCGCGCGTCGCCCCCGTCACGAAGTACACCACCGAGCTGTACACGCTCGCCCCCTCGGGCAGCTTGCGCCCCAGAATGTCCTCGATCGCAAACCGCGCGCTCCTGCCCACCGCATCCGTCACCCCGGGCTTCAACCCGACGGCGATCACCTGATCGCACTTCCCCGGCTCGAGCCTCCCCTCCGCGCTCTCCTGCGTCACCGCGTCCGCGAAACGCTCGCGCACACGCTCCGTCTCCTCTCGCGTCAGCTCGGCGTCGACAAGGTACGCATCGATGCTCCGCACCGACGACACCCCCAGCCCCAGAAACGACTTGATCTTCGCCAGTGTGGCCTGTCCCCTCGGATCCGGCACCCCTCGGCGATTCCCAACCTCGATCCGCGTCGCCATGATCCGCTTCCTAGGCCAGCGGCCAATCCCCCGCAACGATGAAGGGCGGTCGAGCGACCTCGTTCGCGGATCACCGCGCGCTCCCGAGAATGTTGGCAAGGAATGCCAGGGGGACTGCCGCCTGTCTCGCTCACACAAGTCGGTCCCGCAGCGCATCGACGTCGATACGCCGCACACGACCTCGACAAGCCCCCCTCCAGCGCTACGGCGTCGCCACTCGGTACAAGTGCACCGCATGGCCCGCAAACCCATCCTCGAATACGCCGGCCTTCGCCGTCACTGTCCGACTCTCCCCCAGGACTTCCACCGACGCCTGCCCAGCAAACCCCCGCAGCGTGAACGTCGCCGTCGTGTCTTCCGGCCGCATCCCCACCGCGAATACGTACGTGTTTCCACCCGCTCGCTTCACCATCGCTGCCACCGGCGCCGACGCCTTGCTCGTGCTCGTCGTGACTCCATTCGATACCGTCTGCGTGTTGAGCACCGGCGCCAGCTCCGTTACCTGCGCGTTGATCGCCTTCACCCCCGCCGCCATCGCCGCGTCGTCCAGAAGTCCCGTCTCCGAAAACGGCGCGAACCGGTGCGAGAAGTACCCGATCCCCCGCGCCCCGTGCACCAGCGCCATCCAAACCTCCGCTCTGACATGCGCAGGCGTCAACGCGTACTGGCCGTTCCCCTCGATATTCGTCGTCTCCAGCCACGTCCAGACCGGCTTCTGCTTGCCCGTCCACTCCCGCAGCCTCTTCACCCCCTCCGCCACGTACCAGATGTTCTGCGCCACCGCGTCGTAATAGTCCTTGAACCACGTCGCATTGGGGTCTCCTGTGTACGGGAATACGTTCATGGGATAGACATCGAAGCTCACGATGTCCGCCCCCTTCGCGTACTCCGCGTAGTCCTCCGGGTGTCCCGTCCGATTCCCCCGCCCGAACCACAGGTCCGTCGCCACCCCCTGCCCAAGATTCAAGTACACCGGCCGCGTCGAGTCCTGCGCCACCATCGCCTGATATCCCGCCAGGATCTCCCCCGTCGGGACCGGATCCTGCGTACCGTCCTGCGCGTTGTCCGGCTCGTCCTGGTGCGCCCAGCTGCGAATCACTCCCCCATTCGCACTGCTCAACCCCACCGCATTCTGATCGCAAAACACTGGCATGCCCCCCACCGCCAGCGTCGCAAGCTGCTCCTCCGTCGGCCCCTCCCACAACCCGATGAACAGGTTGATCCCCACCCCCCGAAACGCCTCCAGGTTCTTCGGCTGCTGCAGCCACACCGCGATCGGGAATACCGTGGGATCCGTCGTCGGCCCCTTCGGCCACTTCGCATAGTACGACGGCCCCCCTTCCCACGCCTCCAGCTCGTCACCGGGCAGATACTCGCCTCCGGCGCCGTCCGCCGCCGCTCCGTCCCCCTTCGGCCCGTCCGTCCCTGCGTCCCCCACGGTGCCCTCCAACGACGCCCCGTCGCCAGCGTCGATCACTCCCGCCTCCTGCCCCGAATCCGATGCCTCCGGCGCCCCCGCGTCCGCCCCCTGCAGTTCCCCGCTCCCGGCATCGTCCCCGCACCCCGCCAGAACCATCGCCAGCACCGCACACGCAACAAGCTCCTGCACCGTCATGTCCGTCTCCAAAGTCGCAGTCCAACTCCACGGGCTCGCCGCCGCTGCCTCACAGTAAGCTACGCTAGACGCCAATTGCCCCGCAACACCTGCAAACCGTCCGGACGGCGATGATTTTCTTCTGGTCCTCGACCAGCTCGACGCGACCCCGGAGCTCTGATACGTCGGGCTCCGGCAACCACCCGGCCGGTTCCCATGACGTACAACTTCGACGCCGACGCCTGGTTCGATCGCGAGCTGGAGGCTCTTCACTTCCAGCGCGACGCTGGCACCCTCTCCCCGGACCAGTACGAGAGACTGCTGGCCGAGCTCGAGGCCCGCTACGACGAGATGGTCGCCGGCTTCGACTCCGATGGTGCCTACTGCGTCATGTAGGCTCGCCGCGTCCCCGGCTCCGCAGCCAGCGCAACCTCTCTCCAATGGCCTTCTCGAGCCCCTGCTCCCCGGGCTCGTAGAACTGCGTCCCCGCCAGCTCGTCGGGAAGATACGTCTCCCCAGCCACGTGATGCTCCGGATGCGCGTGCGCGTACTCGTAGCCCTTGCCGTACCCCTCGTCCTTCATCAGACGCGTCGATGCGTTCCGCAGCTTCAGCGGCACCGGCAACGCCCCGCTCCTCTGCACCTCCGCCTTCGCCCCCATCCACGCCGTCCCCACCGAGTTCGACTTCGGCGCGCTCGCCAGATACAGCACCGCCTGCGCGATCGGATAGTACCCCTCCGGCATCCCCATCCTGCGGAACGCCTCGTCCGCAGCCACCGCCACCTGCAGCGCCCGCGGATCCGCGTTGCCGATGTCCTCGCTCGCGAAGATCAACATCCTTCGCAACACGAACAACGGATCGTCCCCGGCCTCCAGCATCCGCACGCACCAGTAAATCGCCGCGTCCGGATCCGATCCCCGCATCGACTTGATGAACGCGCTGACGACGTTGTAGTGCTCCTCCCCGGACTTGTCGTACAGCAGCGGACGGTGCTCGTGCGTCTGCCGCACCGCCTCCAGCGTCAGCTCCGTCCCCTGCTGCGATCGCACGTACTCGGCCACCATCTCCAGGCTGTTGAGCGCACGACGCGCGTCGCCGTCCGACAGCTCGGCGATCGCCCGCAATGCCTCGGGCGACGCCGTCATCCCCAGTGCGCCCAAGCCCCGCTCGCCGTCCCCCAGCGCCCGCTCCAGCATCGAGGCCACCGCGTCCACCCCGAGCGACTGCAGCCGGAACACCTTGCAGCGCGACAGCAGCGCCGCGTTCACCGAAAATGACGGGTTCTCTGTCGTCGCACCGATCAGCGTCACCGTCCCGTCTTCCACATAGGGCAGGAACGCATCCTGTTGCCCCTTGTTGAACCGGTGGATCTCGTCGATGAACAGCAGCGTCCGCCGCCCCTCCAACGCCCTCGCCTGCTTCGCCTCCTTCAGCAGGATCCGCAGCTCCGACACCGTCCCCAGCACCGCGCTGTACGGCACGAACGTCGCCCGCGTCCGAACCGCTACGATCCGCGCCAGCGTCGTCTTCCCCGTCCCCGGCGGCCCCCACAAGATCATCGACGGAAGCCGGTCCGCTGCGATCGCCCTGGCCAACGCCTTGCCCGGCCCGATCAGGTGAGCCTGTCCCACCATCTCGTGCAGGTCCGCGGGTCGCACCCGGTCCGCCAACGGCGTCGCTTCCCGTTGCTTCGGGTCGCGACGCATCGCCGCCTCGAACAGCGTCGGCTCCCCTCCCCCCGTCCCCGCGTGTCGTCCCGCCATTTCGCCCCTCACTCCGACGGCGGGTCCGTCAGCTCCACCCGCTCGCCCCGCCAGGTCCGCAGCACCGTCCTGCCCGGCTCGCTCTCCAAGATCGTCTCCGGCCCCACCGGCACCTTCCCCCGGCCCCGCGGCGTGTCCACGATCAGCTTCGGAACCGCTATCCCCGATACCTTCCCCATAAGCTCCCCATACACCGCTACGCTCCTGTCCAGCGTCGTCCTCAAGTGCGATGTCCCCTTCGCTACGTCGCAATGCAGCAGGTAGTACGGCCGCACCCGCTCATCGACCAGCCCTCGAAACAGCTCCGCCAACACGTCCGGATCGTCGTTGATCCCCCGAAGCATCACCGTCTGGTTCATCAGCGGGAATCCTCCGTCCGCAAGCCGCCCCAACGCCTCGCGCGCCTGCGGCGTCAGCTCCTTCGGATGGTTGAAGTGCACCATGAACCAGATCGCTGGTCGCCCCCGGAGCGCCTGCACCAGCTCGTCGTCGATCCTCGACGGCAACGCCGACGGCGTGCGCGTTCCGATCCGAAGCCTGCGCAGCGTCCCGATTGCCCGGAGCCGATCCACCAGCTCCACCAGCCGAGAGGTCGACATCGTCAGCGGATCGCCCCCGCTGATGAGCACCTCCTGCACCTCCGGATGCGCGCGCAACCAGGCAAACGCGGGCTCGAGCTCCGCCATCGGCGTGACCCCCTGCCCCGTGCGCACCAGCCGGGATCGCGTGCAGAACCTGCAGTGCACCGCGCACTGCAGCGTCGCGATCAGCAGCGCTCGATCCGGATACCTCCGCACCAGATGCGGCGCCACTTCGTGCTCCTGCTCCCCCAGCGGATCCTCCAGATCGCCAGGCACCTCCCGCGCCTCCAGCTCGTGCGGCACCACCTGCCGACGAATCGGACACGCGGGATCGAGCGGATCGCACAGCCCGAGGAAGTGCGCGGTCACCTTCGGCCGCAACCCCGAGGCCCCGGCGTGCTCGATCCCTCGACGCTCGGCTTCGGTCAGTCGCAGCGCCGCATCCATCGCGCGCACAGTGCTCTCCGCCGCGCGCAGTTCGGCCTGCCAGCCGGCGCCGGCCAGGGTTGACGACCCGTCGTCAGTGTCCGTGACCGTCGTGGCTGTGATCATGAACCGGCATGCGCCCTGGGCCGGGCGCAGCTCCGGGACCCGGCATCAGCCCGGGCCCGGGACGCCCGTGGTCGTGCTCGTGATCCATCTCGTCCATCGGATCCGCGCTGCCGCCGGGCGCTGCCGCTGGCTGCAGATCCGGAACCTTCACCTTCGCCAACGCCCCCTCGTCCACCTGCACCGGGAACTGCTTGCGAAGCTCCGTCTCCATCGCCCTCTCGGCGTCCTGAATCTCTCTCTGCACTATCGAGATCCGGATCGTGCGCTCCGCTTCCGCAAACGTCCTCGCGTGGGCGTCCGTCTTGCCCATCATCTTCACGATGTGGAACTGCCCGTCCGATGTCGCCACCACGCGGTCGAGCACCTCGCCCACCGCCTTGATCTCGAAGACCGCCTTGCGCACCTCCTCGGGCACCTTGGCGTTGTCGCCCCGGGAGTCTCCCGACGGTCCGACGAGCCCCAGATCCCCGAGCAGCTCAAGGGCTCCCTTGTACGGGCGCCCGGGCGACTCGACCGAATGGTCCAGCATCAGCTCACCCCACTGCGAGGGGTTCGCCTTCTTCGCATCGGCCAGCAGCCTCTCCGCCTTCGCCTTGTCCTTCACCACGATGTGGGCCACACGTCGACGTTCGGGCTCCTCGAACTCCTTCTTGTGGCTCTCGTAGTAGGCCCGCACCTCCGGCTCCGGGATGTCCCCGGGCCCCCGAAGCTTCGTACGCGTTCGCTTCAGCATCGCGTCCCGAAGCACCTGCCGCAGCGCTTCCGCGGTCTCCGGATCCTTGTCCAGCCCGCGCTTGCGCGCCTCCTCCGCCAACAGCTCCACCGTGATCATCTGGTCGAGCAGCTCTCGCCTGCGCTCCGGCGTCTGGTACCGAAGCCGATCGAACTGATCCATCCGCTCGATCGTCGCCGCGAACTCCCCCAGCGTGATCTCGTGATCCCCCGCCTTTGCCACCACCAGCGCCGCCTGCTGCGGTGTCAATCCTCCGGGGATCTCTCCCGCGTCCGCGCGCCCCTTGCCCTCGAGGGCCTTGTCCTTGCACCCGACGACCGATGCCGCCAATATCAGCGACACGCAGAGGCTGGCTCTGAGCGCCCGGACGAAACCGTGGGCCGTGACCATGGATCGCATCGTGCGCCACCACCTAGCACGCGCTGGGACCCGCACGCAACGCCGCTCCCCGCGCTTCCGGATGCCACGCCAGACACCCACTCCAACCCCCGGCCCCTCGGCTCCGACCCCAGCGCTCCCACGAAGGCTCTTCCCCGATGTGGCACTCGATCCCCGACCTCGGCTCGGCCCTCGTCCTCGCCCTCCTCATCGCCGCTTCCTATGCCTTCGCCGTCGCCCTCCTCGCCGCCCGCCGCCAGCCCCGCTGGCTCGCCGCAGCGCGCCTCGCCGCCTACGCCACCGTCGCCCTGTCCACCGTCGCCGTCCTCGTGCTCGCCTACGCCTTCGTCTCTCACGACTTCCGCATCCGCTACGTCGCCCAGTACAGCGACCGATCCATGCCCGCCCCCTACCTGCTCAGCGCCCTGTGGGGCGGCCAGGACGGCTCCGTCCTCTGGTGGGTCTTCCTCCTCGGCGTCTACATCGCCGCCTGCTTGCGCTGGCTGAAGGGCCGCTACCTCGCCCTGCAGCCCTACATCATCGCCACCCTCATGGTCGTGGTGATGTTCTTCGCCCTCCTCATGCTCTTCTCCTCCAACCCCTTCGCCACCTCCCTGTCCGGCGCTCCGCTCGACGGTCACGGCCTCAATCCCCTGCTGCAGAACTTCTACATGGCCGTGCACCCGCCCAGTCTCTACGTCGGCTTCGTCGGCTGCACCGTCCCCTTCGCCTTCGCAGTCGCCGCCCTCCTCTCCGGACGCCTCGACAGCGAGTGGATCGTCGCCGTCCGCAAGTGGATGCTCTTCGCCTGGCTCTTCCTCTCGATCGGCAACGGCCTCGGCATGCTCTGGGCCTACGTCGAGCTCGGCTGGGGCGGCTATTGGGCCTGGGATCCCGTGGAAAATGCCTCGTTCCTGCCGTGGCTCACCGCCACCGCCTACGTGCACTCCACCATGATCCAGGAGCGCAGGGCGATGTTGAAGATCTGGAACCTCTTCCTCATCGCGCTCACCTTCTTCCTCACGATCTTCGGCACCTTCCTCACCCGTTCCGGCGCCATCGCCTCCGTCCACGCCTTCGCCCAGTCCAACACCGGCGTCTACTTCCTCTGGTTCCTCGGTCTCATCGCCGCCTCCAGCGTCGGTCTCGTCCTGTGGCGTCTTCCCGCCCTCCGCTCCGATGCCCGCATCGAATCCGTCGCCTCCCGCGAAGCAGCCTTCGTCGCCAACAACTGGGCCCTGCTCGGCGCCACCACCTTCGTCCTCGTCGCCACCACCTTCCCCCTCGTGTCCAAGGCCCTCTTCGCTCAAACCGTCTCCGTCGGCCCTCCCTTCTACAACCGCTGGATGGCCCCCATCGGCCTCGCCATCTTCCTCCTCATGGGCCTCGCCCCCCTGTTCGGTTGGCGCAAAACAAGCCCCAAATCCCTGCGATCCGCTTTCGTCGCTCCCTGCACCGCAGCCCTCGCCCTCGCTCTGCTCCACCTCGCCTTCGGCGCCGCCTTCGGCTTCCCTCCCTTCGTTCCCGGCGATCCCATCGTCCCCGGCCCCCTCGGCCTCGCCCTGCAGATGCTCGGAAGCTCCACTCCCCTCGTCACCTCGTCCCTCGCCGCCTTCAACGTCGCCGTCATCGTCCAGGAGTTCTACCGGGGCGCCGCCTCTCGCATGCACGCCCACCGCGAGTCCGTGCTCACCGCGCTCCTCACGCTCGTGGACCGCGCCCGCCGACGCTACGGCGGCTACGTCGTGCACTTCGGCGTCACCCTCATGTTCCTCGGATTCCTCGGTCAGGCCTGGGGAGTCAGCAGGGAAACCTCCCTTCGCCCGGGCGAGTCGTTCACCCTCGACCGCTACGTCCTGCGCTACGACGGCCCCCGCGAAACCATCGACCCCAACAAGCGCATGGCCTTCGCCGACGTCACTGTCCTGAACGCCGGTTCCGACAGACAGCTCGGCAAGCTCTCCCCCGCCCGGTTCTTCTACAAGAAGAACCCCGATCAACCCACCTCTGAGGTCTCGGTCCTGCACTCGATCCGCGACGACCTCTACGTCGTCCTCGGTGGCTTCGGCGACGACAAGATCGCTTCGTTCCAGATCCACATCAACCCGCTCGTCTCCTGGATCTGGGCCGGCTTGTTCTTCCTCATCCTCGGAGCAGCCATCTCCTTGTGGCCCGACGTCCCCGTCTCCAGCCTGACCCCCTGGGCACGCGTCCGCCTCGCGACCTCGTCCGTTGTCGGCCTCGCTCTCGCCGTGCTCCTCGCCGCTTTGCCCGCACGCGCCCTCTCTCCACGCCTTCCCTTTGACTCGCGATCCTCTTCCGCAGCGCGTTCGCCAGGCTGCCACGAGGCCGACGCTCATCGCGCCGCCACCAACCACCCACCCGCCGTGTACGCTCCAACAACACCTTGAGACCTGTCGCTGCCCTGGCACGGAACCCTCGCCCATGTCCGATCGATCGTTGACTCCAACCGACCCCGAGACCCCGAATGCCGCCGGCGACGGCAAGCCGGGCGGGATTCCGGGCACCTCTCCGGAGCGCAGATCGACGCCCCCCACCGGATTCGATTGGGATGGGCTGCTTCGCGCAACGGGCAAGCTCTGGCCACTCGCAGGACTGGGCGCTGCGCTCCTCACGGGACTGATCGGCAGCCTCGGTTCCGCGATCCTCGTGCTCGCGGCGACAGCTCTGCTCATCGCCATCTCGACGCTCTGGACGAGCCTCCAGATCGTGGCTGGCGACGTACCCGCTGCCTCCGAGGAGGTGACGATCCTCGCTGCGCCGGGCGCTGAGCTCGAACAGAAGCAGGCGCTGCTCCGCGCGCTGAAGGACCTCGAGTTCGAACGATCCGTCGGCAAGATCACCGACGAGGATTACTTCGAGCTGCGCGACCGATACCGCACGCGCGCCAAGGCCGTTCTGCAGTCGCTCGATCGTGAGATCCAACCCGCCCTCGCCCGGGCGGAGAAGATCGCCGACGACTACCTTCGCTCCAAAGGCCTCGGGCCTCGATCGGGCCCAGATCGGATTGGCGGCGCCGAACCGAAGCCCGAAGCGTCCTCCTCGGTCGATGCAGGGGTGAGGTGCCCGTCGTGCTCCACCGCCAACGATTCCGATGCCGTGTTCTGCAAGAAGTGCGGCGAGCGCATCGTCTCGACTCCAAACCCCAGCGCGGATGGTGCTCCGTGAGCGCTTCGCCTGCCTTGCGCTGCGGGATCGCGGGCGCGATCCTCTGCACGTGGATCGCCGCGCGATCCGTCTCGGCACAGGCCACCGCTCCCGTGCCCCCTCCGATGCCGCCCGATCATCCGCCCCTCTCAGGTGCACCCTCCGCCCCGCCACCTGAGCCTTCGACCACCACCCCCGACATCGATTCCCCACCGGTCGGTGTCGATGCCTTCATCGCCATCGAACCTCGCGACGAGGCGCTGTACGTCGAGCAGTTGTTGCGCTTCGTCAACGTTGGCTCGCAGACTTGGAGCGCGCAGGATGTCATCGTTCCCGTCGATCGGGCGCACCGCGCGTTCGCGGTCAACGAGCACCAGGGCGATCTCCGCATCGGCTTCGTGCCGGGGCGGGAGTATCGCATCGCCGGGTCCGTGCCCCCAGGTGTCTCGGAGCTGTCGTTCCGCTACCAGATCCCGCTCTCGGGCTCCGATACCGTTCGGTTCACCGCCTTCCTGCCTCCTCGGGTGGCCCACGTGCGCGTCCTGTCCTCGGCCTCGACCAGCACAAGCATGAGCGTCACCGGATTTCCCGAAGCGCACCTCGTTCGCGATGACGAAGGCCAACGGTTTCTCGTCACCGATCGGTACGTCTCCCCAGGGGGTGACCAGCTCGATCTGGCAACAGTCTCCGTTCAGGGCCTCCCCACCCCGGGGCCTGCCCGCTGGATAGCCCTGTCGTTCGCCCTCGGCGCGGTGCTCATCGGGCTGTACTACGGTTTGTGGCCTGGTTCGGCCTCGAAGAGACCGGCGGACGGGCGCACCGACGCGCTCCGCGCGCGAGCGGCCTTGCTCGAGCGGCTCGAGGCCCTTGAGCGGGCCTGGCGGACGGGCGAGATCGGCCCGAAGACCTACGATCGGGCACGCCAAAGTCTCCTGGAATCCCTGGCCCGGATGGTTGCATCGAGCGACGCCGCTGGGAGCGATCCCGGATGATCTGGTGCTGACCGGGACAACCTGTGGATGGGGTTGTGGACAGCCGAGGGGGAGTCGGTGAGGTATCGAAAGGTACCCTCGCTTCCCACAGCCTCCCCCCATACATCGCCTGCCGCTTCTCCCCACCCCGAGCTGTCACCTTCCTCGCTGTTTCAGCGTGCTTTCGCCTCTGTCCCCAACATCCACAGGACCTATCGACACCAGGATCTGTTTGTGAGAAGGAAGAGGACCTGACTCTGCGCGCCTAGCCGAATCACGAGGGAATCGCGTTGCCCATGAACATCACCATCGCCAAGAAGGACCTGCTCCGTCTCGTGGGCCGTTGCCAGGGCGTGGTCGACAAGAAAAGCACGATGCCCATCCTGGCCAACGTGCTCATTAACGTCGATGGGCCGAACGCCGTTCGGATCGCTGCCACCGACCTGTACCTCGCCGTCGCCGGCACCGCTGCCGCCGAGGTCCGTCAGGGTGGAAGCACCGCCGTCCCCGCCCGAGACCTGTTTGACCGGGTCAAGATGATGCCCGAAGGCCCGGTCTCCGTCTCCGTCGCCGCCACCGGCGCTACCGAGATCAAGTCCGGAACCAGCCCGCGTCGCTATCGCCTCCACGGACTCCCCGGAGACTCCTTCCCGGCACTCCCCGAGCCTTCAGCCGACGCGCCCGTGCTCGAGCTCGAAGTCGAGGTTCTCTCCGCGCTGATCAACTCCACGCAGTTTTCCATCTCCACCGATGAGACGCGGCCGCACCTGAACAGTGCGCTGTTCGAGTGGGACGGGGACCACGTTCGCATGGTCACGACCGACGGTCATCGCCTCACGAAGTGTGAGGCGTCGGTCCCCGGACGGCAGGCAAGCGCCACGATGTTGATCCCGCTGAAGGCCATCGCAGAGCTGCGCCGTCTCACCGACGAGGCGCGTGCGGAGCCGAATCGCGAGGGTCAGCCTCCGATGGTGACCATCGCGCAGTCGGGCCCCAACGCGTTCTTCACCCTCGCCGATACCCGCTTCTGCGTGAAGCTCGTCGATGCCCAGTTCCCGGCCTACCAGCAGGTCATCCCGGCCTCCGCCGAGCGCGCCATCCGCGCACCCCGTCTGGCCCTGGTCGAAGCCCTCAAGGCCGTCTCCCTGGCCGCCAGCGACCGCACCGGCGGCGTTAAGCTCACCCTCGAGGGCGGCACGATGCGCATCATGAGCGAGTCCCCGGAGAGCGGTGACGGCTTCGACGAAATCCCCATCGACTATTCGGGCGAAACCGTCGTCATCGGCTTCAACGCCCGCTACGTGCTCGACGTGCTCTCCGTGCTGGCTGACGAGGAGGTCCAGATTCTCCTGTCCGGTGAGCTCGATCCCGCGGTGATCAAGCCGGCTTCCGAACCGGCCAATCGAAGCTTCGTGGGCGTCGTCATGCCCATGCGCATTTGAGACCCCTCTGTTTCGATCAGGTCTCCGTCCGAAACCTCCGCGTCTTGCGCGAGGTGGACCTCGAACCCTGCGCAGGGATCAACATCGTCGCCGGCGCCAACGGACAGGGCAAGACCTCCCTGCTCGAGGCGATCTACCTGGTTGCAACCTCCCGCTCGTTTCGCACCCACAAACTGCGTGAGTGCATCGCCCACGGTGCGTCTGCGGGTTCGGTGCGAGCCCGGCTCCTGGAAGACGGCCAGCCGCGCGAGCAGTTCTTCGCCGTGTCCGGCAACGAGCGCGTCCTGAAGCTCGACGGAACCAGACCGCCGGGCGTTGCCGCCTACGCCGTGCGATCCCCTGTCGTCGTCTTCCATCCCGGCGAGGTCAGCCTCACCGCCGGGCCGGCGGCCGGGCGCAGAACACTCCTGGATCGCGTCGGACTGTTCGTCGATCCGCGCTCCTACGAGCACCTGGTTGCCTACCAGCGAGCCCTCAAGTCACGCAACCGCCTGATGGCCATCGAAGGTCCTTCCAGCCGCGCACTCGATCCCTACGAGGAGCTCCTCGCGCGCCACGGAAGCCGCCTCGCGATCGCGCGTCGCAACGCCGCCACGGCGCTGATCCAGGCCTTCCTCCTGGCCCTCGAACCGCTCGCCCCCCCGGCCTTCGGCGTCTCCGCAACCTACGCCCCGGGAGGTAGCGATCAGGAAGACGAGATGCTGGAACGCCTTCGCACCGGCAGGATGCGCGACAGCCGCCGCTCCTCTCCCGGTTTCGGACCCCATCTCGACGATCTCGTCCTCATGCTCGACGATCGTCCGGCGCGGGTCGTGGGCTCGCAAGGTCAGCACCGGTTGCTCACGCTCGCCCTGAAGATCGCGGAGACCGGATGCGTTGCGCGGGCCACGGGAATCGATCCCGTGCTGCTGCTCGACGACGTCTCGAGCGAGCTCGACGCGGAGCGAACCGACGCGTTGTTCGGGTTCCTTGCGCAGCGATCCAACCAGGTGTTCGTAACCACGACGCGACCGGAGATGGTGTCGCGACTGCGGTCGGAAGCACCCCGCACACGGTTGTTCGAAGTCGTGGGCGGGACGGTTCGGATCGACCCCGGAAGCGGTGCCAGTTGAAGCTGATTTCCTAGGGTTTTGTGCGTCGGGGGCCTTGTCGAGGACCCCCTTCTGAGCTACGGTTCGGGCGCTCGTCGGACACGCAATTGCGGCTCCCGGAGTCGCACGACCCAGGCGTTCGATCGCCTCCCGCGTGACCAGCCTTTCCCACGCCGACGAGCTCACTGCCAAGGACGAAGATGAGCGACACGAATTCCACACGCACGCCCTCCGTGCCCCCTCCGGCCGACGAATACGGCTCCAGCAACATCACCGTCCTGGAGGGACTCGAGGCCGTTCGCAAGCGCCCCGGCATGTACATCGGCGACGTTCACGATGGATCCGGCCTGCACCACCTCGTCTGGGAAGCGGTCGACAACAGCGTCGACGAGCACCTCGCTGGCCACTGCACCACCATCTCGATCACGCTGCACTTCGATGGCTCGGTGACCGTCGATGACGACGGCCGCGGCATCCCCGTCGGCATGCACGAGAAAGGCGTCAGCGCCGCCGAAGTCGTCATGACCGTCTTGCACGCCGGCGGCAAGTTCGACCACTCCAGCTACAGCGTCTCCGCTGGCCTCCACGGCGTCGGTGTCTCCGCCGTCAACGCCGTCTCCGAACACTTCAAGATGGAGATCCGCCGCGAAGGCAGGGTCTGGTTCCAGGAGTATCGTCGCGGCGTCCCCGTCGCCCCCCTCGTCGCCATCGGCGAGACCGATCACCACGGCACCAAGGTCACCTTCCGCCCCGACCCCGAGATCTTCACCTTCACCGAGTTCTCCTTCGACATCCTCGCAAGTCGCCTGCGCGAGCTGTCGTTCCTCAACGCCGGACTGGTGATCGTCCTGACCGACGAGCGCGAGCCCACCGGCCCTCGCCGCGAAGTCTACGAGTACCGCGGTGGCATCCGCGAGTTCATCGAGCTCCTCAACAAGAACAAGGAGCCCATTCACGAACACGTGATCTCGTTCTCCGTCTCCGTCCCCCACGAGAACTCGCCCATCCCGATCACCGTCGATGTCGCCATGCAGTGGAATGGCAGCTACGTCGAGCAGGTGTTCCCCTACACCAACAACGTCCACAACAAGGACGGCGGCACGCACCTGACCGGCCTCCGCGCAGGCCTCACGCGCATCTTCAACCAGTACGCCCTCGCCCAGAATCTCATCAAGGAGAACAAGGGCTCCCTCAGCGGCGAAGACTGCCGCGAAGGCCTCGTCGCCGTCATCAGCGTCAAACACCCAGACCCCGCCTTCGACTCCCAGACCAAGTCCAAGCTCGTCTCCTCCGAAATCAAGGGAATCGTCGAGAGCATCATCGTCGACAAGCTCGGCCAGTTCTTCGAAGAAAACCCCGCCGTCGCCAAAACCATCATCGACAAGTCCCTGATGGCCGCCAAGGCCCGCGAGGCCGCACGCAAGGCCCGCGAAGTCGT
>CAYMUE010000048.1:11176-13240 GCA_964393505.1 uncultured Polyangiaceae bacterium | reverse complement strand
AGTCCCTGATGGCCGCCAAGGCCCGCGAGGCCGCACGCAAGGCCCGCGAAGTCGTGCGCAAAGGCGCCGCCGACATCACCACCCTCTCCGGCAAGCTCGCCGACTGCCAGGAAAAAGACCCCGCCAAGTGCGAGCTCTACATCGTCGAGGGAGACAGCGCCGGCGGCTCCGCCAAACAAGGACGCGATCGCCACTTCCAGGCCATCCTCCCCCTCCGTGGCAAGATCCTCAACGTCGAGCGCGTCCGCACCGACCGCATGCTCTCCTCCGCCGTCATCGGCACGCTGATCACCGCCCTCGGGTGCGGCATCGACGAGGCCGGAGGCTTCGAGGTCAGCAAGCTCCGCTACCACCGCATCATCCTGATGAGCGACGCCGACGTCGACGGAGCGCACATCCGCACGCTCCTGCTCACGTTCTTCTATCGGCAGATGCCCGAGGTCATCAAGGGCGGCTACCTCTACATCGCCCAGCCTCCCCTCTTCCGCGTCCGCAAGGGCAAGAAGGACCTCTACCTCAAGGACGAGACCGCGCTCGACAACTTCCTCGGCGAAAACGCCGTGGACAACCTCACCATCCGCTCCTCGAGCAATCTCCCTGTCTCCGGCTCCGTCCTCTTCCGGCTCGCCCAACGCCTCCAGAAGTGGCCTGCCATCCTCGAGAAGATCAACCGTCGCTGCGACGAGCGTTTCATCGCCGCCGTGCTCCGCACCTCCGCCCTCACCCGCGACGACCTGCGCGAACGCCGCAAGGTCGAGGCCGCATCCGCCGAGATCCAGGCCTCCATCGAGAAGCGTCACAAGGACCTCCTCCCCATCCAGGTCCGCGTGGAGTGGGACGGCGAGCACGGCGCTGCTCGTCTGGTCTTCATCCCGCGTCGCGGCTCCGGAGCCTCCGACGGTGTCTTCGATTGGGAGCTCGCCGAATCCGCCGAGTACAAGGAGCTGCTCAACATCCACGATGACCTCGCCTCCATCGGCCCTGCCCCCTACGTGGCCGAGGCCAAGGATGAGCAGCTCAAGCTCGAAGACCCCGAGGCCCTCATGGCCTTCCTCGCCAAACGCGGCCACAAGGGCGTCACCATCAGCCGCTACAAGGGCCTCGGCGAAATGAACGCCGAAGAGCTCTGGGAAACCACAATGAATCCCGATGCCCGCACCCTCTTGCAGGTGCGCGTCGATGACGACGTCAACGCCGACAGCATCTTCACCCTCCTGATGGGCGATCAAGTCGAGCCCCGCCGCCAGTTCATCGAGGACAACGCCTTGAGCGTGCGCAACCTCGACATCTGACCGTCTCTCTCCCCCGCAGCGCCTCTCCCGCGCCGCCCTGCTCCACCCGTCCTTCAAGCCCTGGCCCGAGACTTGCCGGAGCCGCCTCGCGACTTACCTTCGCCCCGTACCTGAACCCTCTCCCGTCCGATGTCGGCCAATCGTCGCTCCCATCGGCGAAATTCCTCTTCGAGGTTCCGGCACGCAGGAGGATCTCTCATGCGAATGGACAGAATGACCACCAAGGCCCAGGAGGCGATCCGCTATGCCCTCGATCTCGCCTCCCGCCGCGGTAACCCCGAGCTCCTGCCCGAACACATCATCATCGCTGCTCTCGAGCAGGACGAAGGCATCGCTCAACCCCTCATCCAGAAGGCCGGGGCGCGCCCCAACGAGCTCAGTGCCGAGCTCCGCAAGCGCCTCGAGTCCCTCCCCAGGGTCACGGGCGGTGCCGAACCCCAGCTCTCCCGACGCGGACTCGCCCTGATCCAGAAAGCCGAAGACGAAGCGCGCGCCCTCAAGGACGACTACCTCTCCGTCGAACACCTCCTGCTTGCCGCTGCGAAGTCCGACTCCGAGCTCAAGCCGATCTTCGCTCGCTTCTACCTCGGCTACGACAAACTCCTCGAGGCCATGGCCTCCGTCCGCGGCTCGCACCGCGTCACCGACCAGGAGCCAGAACGCAAGTTCCAGGCGCTCGAGAAGTACACCCGCGACCTGACCGAGCAGGCGCGACGAAGCAAGCTCGACCCCGTCATCGGCCGCGACGAGGAGATCCGCAGGGTCATGCAGG
>CAYMUE010000048.1:0-11076 GCA_964393505.1 uncultured Polyangiaceae bacterium | reverse complement strand
AGCAAGCTCGACCCCGTCATCGGCCGCGACGAGGAGATCCGCAGGGTCATGCAGGTCCTGTCCCGACGCACCAAGAACAACCCCGTGCTGATCGGCGAGCCCGGCGTCGGCAAGACCGCCATCGTTGAGGGTATCGCTCAACGCATCGCCAAGGGCGACGTCCCCGAGTCCCTCAAGGACAAGCTGCTGTGCGCTCTCGACCTCGGCGCCCTCGTCGCCGGCTCCAAGTACCGCGGTGAGTTCGAGGACCGACTCAAGGCCGTGCTCAAGGAGATTGAGTCCGCCGAAGGAAAGATCATCCTCTTCATCGACGAGATCCATACGCTGGTCGGTGCGGGCGCTGCCGAAGGAGCCATGGACGCTGCCAACCTGCTCAAGCCCATGCTCGCGCGCGGTGAGCTGCGCTGCATCGGCGCCACAACTCTCGACGAGTACCGCAAGCGCATCGAGAAGGACGCTGCCCTCGAGCGCAGGTTCCAGCCCGTCATCGTCCCCCAACCCTCCGTGGAAGACACCCTCGCGATCCTCCGCGGCCTCAAAGAGCGCTACGAGATCCACCACGGAATCCGGATCCAGGACGCCGCCCTCGTCGCCGCGTGCACCCTCTCCAACCGCTACATCACCGACCGCTTCCTGCCCGACAAGGCTATCGACCTTGTCGACGAGGCCGCCTCCAAGATCAAGATGGAGATCGACTCGATGCCGACCGAGATCGATCAGGTCGAGCGCAAGCTCGTGCAGCTCCAGATCGAGCAGCAGGCTCTCAAGAAGGAGCGCGACCCGGCCTCCCTCGCCCGCGCAGAGGTCGTGGCCCACGAGGTCGCAGAGCTCAAGAGTCGCTCCGATGCCATGCGCGCCCAGTGGCTCCACGAAAAGGAGCTCATCGCTCGCATCCGCGACACCCAGCCCAAGCTCGAAGAGCTCCGCGCCGAGATGGACGCCGCGCGCCGCAAAGGCGACCTCAACCTCGCCGCCGAGATCCAATACGGTCGTATCCCCTCCGTCGAAAGGACCCTCTCCGACCTGCGCGCCGAGCTCGCCCTCGTCCAGTCCAAAACCTCCTACCTCCGCGAAGAAGTCACCGACCAGGACATCGCCGCTGTCGTCTCCAAGTGGACCGGCGTGCCCCTCGCCAAAATGCTCGAGAGCGAAATGCAGAAGCTCCTGCGCATGGAGGACAATCTCAAGTCCCGCGTCGTCGGCCAGGACGAAGCCCTCGTCGCCGTCTCCAACGCCGTCCGCCGCTCCCGCGCCGGCCTCAGCGACGACCGTCGCCCCGTCGGATCCTTCCTGTTCCTCGGCCCCACCGGCGTCGGCAAGACCGAGCTCGCTCGTGCCCTCGCCGAGTTCCTGTTCGACGACGAGCGGGCCATGATCCGCCTCGACATGAGCGAGTACATGGAGAAGCACACCGTCTCCAGGCTCATCGGCGCTCCTCCCGGCTACGTGGGCTACGACGAAGGTGGACAGCTCACCGAGCCGGTCCGACGCCGACCCTACTCCGTGGTCCTGTTCGACGAGGTCGAGAAGGCCCACCCCGACGTCTGGAACGTCCTGCTGCAGGTGCTCGACGACGGACGACTCACCGACGGCCAGGGGCGCACCGTAGACTTCAAGAACGTCGTCATCATCCTCACCTCCAACATGGGCTCCCACGCGATCGCGGAGATCGAGGCCCGGGAGTCCCTCGACGAGGCCTCTGCTCACGAGCTCGCGCGCCGTGCAGCGCTCGAAGAGGCTCAGCGCGCCTTCCGCCCTGAGTTCCTCAACCGTATCGACGAGACCGTCGTATTCCACCGCCTCGGCAAGGAGCAGATCAGCGCCATCGTGGACATCCAGCTCAAGCGCCTCCTGCAACGCCTTGATCAGCGAGGGCTCACCCTGCAGCTCACGGACGCGGCCAAGGCACGCCTCGCCGAGCTCGGCTGGGATCCCCGCTATGGCGCACGCCCCCTCAAGCGCGCCATCCAGAAGCACCTCGAGGACGCCATCGCACACCGCATCATCGCTGGCGAGCTCGCCCCGGGAGATGCCGTGACCGTCGACAGTATCGACGGTTCCCTCACCTTCTCGCGAAGCCCCGCCGTGCCATCCCAGCCCTGAGCGCCCGAGCCGCCACCCGTCGGCATCATGCAGGCTTGAGAAACGAAGCGACGATCCTCTTCTCGCCCCAACCGGCAAAGCGCACGATCACGACGGGCGGGGTGGCCGTGCTCTCGAGCCTCACTACCTTTCCCACTCCGAATCGCGTGTGCTCCACACTCCTGCCCGTCGACAACCACGACTCGTCGGGATCCATCTCCACGTAGCGTTCCCCCGCTTCCCGCGGCGCGTCTCGCGCAACCTGACGTGTCGTCTCACGAACAAACATCGCCGGACGCACCCGCCCCTCCATCGAGCCGCTCAGCGTCCGCGAGACCGTGTGCTCCACTGCGTCCTCTGGCATGTCCCCCAGAAACCGGCTCGGCTGGCAGTAGCGCGTCGTCCCGAAGATCATCCTCGTGCTCGCGTGCGTTATCACCAGCTGCTCGCGCGCTCGCGTGACCGCCACGTAGGCCAGCCGACGCTCCTCCTCCACGTCGTCCCGCTCCCGCGAAGGACTCCTGTACGGAAACAGATCCTCTTCGAGTCCAGTCAGCAGCACCAACGTGAACTCCAGCCCCTTCGCCGCGTGCACCGTCATCATCGGCACGCGCGCCCCCTCCTTGCCCAGCTTGTCTGCGTCCGACTCCAGCGACACTCGCTCCAGGTAGTCCTGCAACGTCGGCGTACCGCCCGCAGCGATCGCCTCGTCTTCGTAGTCCTCCAAGGAGGACAGCAGCTCCGAGACATTCTCCAGGCGCGCGTCCGCCTCCGCCGTGTTCTCGTCCTTCAGCGCCTTCGCGTAGCCCGTCGCCTCCAGCACCCTCTCGGCCAGCTCCCGAGGTCCCGCGTCCTGCTCCGCCCGAAGCGACCTCAACATCGCCGCGAACCCCGCGACCCTCTTCCTGGCCGCCCCCGCCAGCCCGCACGCATCCAGCCGATCCAATACCGCGTCGTGAACCGAGATCCCCGCACGCGACGCCGCCTCCGCAATCCGATCCACCGTCGCAGCCCCGACCCCCCGCGCCGGCACGTTGATGATCCGCAGCAGATCCACGTCGCTGCTCGGGTTCGCCAGCACGCGCAGATACGCGAGCACATCCTTCACCTCGGCGCGATCGAAGAACCGCGTGCCGCCCACGATCTGGTACGGCAGGCCCTCTGCCCGCATCGCCTCCTCGAGCACGCGGGACTGCGCGTGGATCCGGTAGAACACAGCGACGTCCTTCGGCTCGACCCCTCGACGCAGCGCCTCCCGGATCTGCTCCACCACGCACGCCGCCTCGTCCCGCTCGTCACGAGTCGCCACCACCAACACCGGCGCCCCGTTCGGGTTCTGCGTGAACAGCTCCTTTGGCTCCCGCTCTCCACTCCTGCGGATCACTCCGAGCGCGCCGCGCACGATGTTGCCCGTCGATCGGTAGTTCTCCTCCAGCTTCACCACCTGCGCTTCTGCGAAGTCCTTCCGGAACCCGCGGATGATCCGCACGTCCGCTCCCCGCCAACGGTAAATGCTCTGATCGTCGTCCCCCACCACGCACAGGTTGTGGTGCCCCTCCACCAGCGCCCGCACCAGCCGGTACTGCGCGGCGTTCACGTCCTGGAACTCGTCCACCAGGACGTGCCGGAACTTGCGCCGAAGCTCCTCTCCCTCTTCGCGCGTACGGCTCTCGCCGATCCGCATCACGTGCAGGATCAGATCGTCGAAGTCCACCGCGTTTGCCGCGCGCAGCTTCTCCTGGAACGTCTCGTAGACCCGCCTGGTGAGCTTCTCGAACGGCGTGCGCGACGGCAGATCCTCGGGGAGCAGCACCTCCTGCTTCGCCTGGTGGATCGCGTGCAAGAAGGCCTTCGGCGGATACTGCTTCTCGTCGATCCCGCTCGCACGCAGGATCCTCGTCACCACCGCCTTCTGGTCCGAATCGTCGTAGATCACAAAGTCCCGCGAGAGCCCCACGGCAGCGTGGTAGCGACGCAGCAGGCGGGCGCACGTCGCGTGGAATGTCCCTACCCACAGATCCCGCACCACCTCCGGACCGACCAGGCGGTCCAGGCGCTGACGCATCTCGGCCGCGGCCTTGTTCGTGAAGGTCACGGCGAGAAGCCGGTAGGGAGGCACCCCGTGCTCCGCCAACAGGTTCGCCACGCGATACGTGATCACCCGCGTCTTGCCGCTGCCCGCGCCCGCCAGCACCAGCAGCGGCCCCTGCGCGTGCAGTACCGCTTCCGTCTGCGGCTCGTTGAGCAATGGCTCCGCGACCTCGCGTCGGAAGCTGCCTTCGCTGGACGAATCCATCCGCCTCGCGGTAGCACGGAAGGACTTCGACGTCAGGTCTCGCCGCATGGGCCGTTGGCAGAGCAGTAGGTTCGCAAGGATCCTCTCCCGTTTCGCCGGGAAGCTGCGTGAGCTGCGTGCAGAAATGCGGCGACGCCTGCGCATCGTCCACAGGGCTCAGGGCTCCCGCCTCGTCGTCCCCTTCGGGACGGCGCTCGCCCTCGAGCCCGCGTGCTGCGCCTGCGGCGCTCCCTGCGCTTCCTCGCGCCCCCCTTCCCGCGCTCTGCGAGTCGCCTTCGGCCCCCTCCCCGCTCTTGAGATCCCCACCTGCCCCGCCTGCGCCTCCAGCGCCGTCGCCCACTCCCGATTCGAGCTCCTCACCGCCCTCGGAGCGGTGGTCTTCTCCCTGTCCGCTCTGGTCGCCCTGTTCGTCGCGTCCCCTTGGGCTTCCTGGCCCTGGGCGGTGCTCTGCGCTGCGGCCGCCTCCGCCCTCGCGCTTCTCCTGCGCCTCGTGCGTCGCCGAGCCCCCCTCGGCGCCACGGGCTGGCACGCCGCTGTGGCCCGGTGGGTCGCTCGCTCGAGCGACGGCGCTGTGCTCGAATCCCCTTCCGATTTCCTGCGCGCGCAGTTCGTTGCCCAAGGTTGCTCGGATCGATCCGCCATCGTCGTCGAGCGCGATGCGATCGCCCTCGGCCTGTGTGGCGTGGGTTGCTCGCTTGCCCTCGCTCCTCTGCTCTGGTTCCACGCCCATCCCCACCTCCGGATCGTCAATCTGGGGGAGACGTCGGTCGAGGTGGCGATTGATGGCCGTGTCGCAGCGGAGCTTCCCCCGGTCTGGACGGAAGCGGCGAACGTCGGGGCGAAGCTGCGCGTCCCCATCGGCTGGAGAGCGTTCGTAACACGAAGCAAAGACGGAGAGGTCCTCGATCGGTCTCGCGCCTGGCTGCCTTCTGATGCGCCCGCCCTCTACGCGCCGCGTTCCGCTTCGCATTGCCTGTGGATCGAGCAACGTGCTTATGGCGCCACTGCGGCTCCGATCCCGTCGGTTGTTCGGCTCTCCGCGGACAGCCCCTTCCATGCGATGCCGCTGCGCGTGGACGCCTGGTTCCAGGCCAATCCTGCCCCGGCCACAGATGCGCGACTCTTCTCGGGAGGCGTGCGTCGCGCGCTGCGCTTCGGGCCGTGCGCGAGTGCGCCCTCCCCGTGACGGCTGTTCTTCCTCCGCATCTCCTCTGCGCGATTGCGCAGGACAACCCTTGTGGCTAGATTGGCCCCCGGCATGGACTCCCCTGACAAAGATCCGAACAACACCGTCGAGAACGCCCAGTCGATCGATCCCCCGGAGATCGAGCCCGATCCCAAGTCCGGACCCGGCGACAGCGCCCCCTCTCCGGTCCCGGAGCCAGAGCCCGTCGCGGAGGCGGTGGAGGCTGACAAGGAGACCGAGGTCGACCCGCTCGACGCGCTCCGCCAGGAGAACGAGCGCGTTCGCGGCCAGCTGTTGCGGGTGGCGGCGGACTTCGACAACTTCCGCAAGCGCACGCGGCGCGAGATCGACGACGCCGCTCGTCGATCCCGCGATGACTTGGTGCGCGAGCTGCTGCCGGTGTTCGATAACCTGGAGCGCGCGGTCTCCCACGCCGAGCAGGCCGTGGACGCTCGCTCCGTGGCCGACGGCGTGAAGATGGTGCTCAGGCAGTTCGTGGACACGCTCTCCAAGGTCGGCATCAAGCGCGTGGAGAGCGTCGGGACACCGTTCGACCCGAACTACCACGAGGCGATTCAGCAACTCGTCAGCGCGGATCAGCCTCCCGGAACGGTCGTGGCCGAGGTGCTCGCAGGATACGTCTGCGACGATCGGCTCGTTCGGGCTGCCATGGTGGTCGTCGCCAAGGCCCCACCAACTCCTCCCGCGGAGATCCCAGCACCGGTCGAACCGACCGATCCAACCGATCCGAGCGGTTCCGCCTGACCCCCTCAATCCCGTCCCGTGCAGCACATGTCTCCCCCCATTTGTCCGACCCCTGCTATCCTCCGCTGACCCATGGGCAAGATCATCGGGATCGACCTCGGCACCACCAATAGCTGTGTCGCGATCATTGAAACCACTGCGGTCGCCTCCCCGCAGCCCAGGGTGATCCCCAACAGCGAAGGCGCGCGCACCACGCCCTCGGTCATCGGTTTCGCTGCCAGCGGCGAACGCCTCGTCGGTCATGTCGCCAAGCGACAGGCCGTCGCCAACCCCGAGAACACCGTCTACGCGGTCAAGCGTCTGATGGGACGCAAGTTCGCCGACGAGGAAGTGAAGCGTCAGGCGGCCCTGGCGCCCTTCAAGATCATCGAGGCTCCCAACAGCGACGCATGGGTTCGGATCCGCGATCGCGATCTCTCGCCGCCCGAGCTGTCGGCGATGGTGGTCGCGAAGATGCGCGAAGTAGCTGAAACCTTCCTTGGGGAGGCGGTCGCCGAAGCGGTCATCACGGTCCCCGCGTACTTCGACGACGCGCAGCGCCAGGCCACCAAGGACGCTGGAAGGATCGCGGGTCTCGAGGTCAAGCGCATCATCAACGAGCCGACCGCCGCCGCCCTCGCCTATGGCTTGGACCGCCAGGAAGACGAAACCATCGCCGTGTTCGACCTGGGGGGCGGCACCTTCGACATCTCGGTGCTCAGCATCGCGGCGGGCGTGTTCAGCGTCCGATCAACCGGCGGCGACACCCACCTGGGCGGCGAGGACTTCGACCAGCGGATCATCGACTCGCTGGCGGAGGAGTTCCTTGCGGAGTTCGGGGTCGATCTGCGCAAGGACCGCATGGCGCTCCAGCGGCTCAAAGAAGCTGCCGAGAAGGCCAAGCACGAGCTCAGCAGCTCCATCGAGACGGAGATCAACATCCCGTTCATCGCTACCGGGTCTTCCGGTCCGCTGCATCTGCAGCGTGCCATGAAGCGTTCCGAGCTCGAGCTGCTCACCGCCGACCTGGTCGATCGCACCATCGACGTTTGCAGGCGCACGTTGCAGGACGGCAAGCTCGCTCCTTCCGATGTCCAATCCGTCATCCTCGTCGGCGGCATGACCCGCATGCCCCTCGTGCAGAAGGCGGTGCGTGAGTTCTTTGGCAAGGACCCCTGCCGCTCGGTCAACCCGGACGAAGTCGTGGCCGTGGGCGCTGCCGTGCAAGGAGCCGCGCTGGCGGGCCAGGTCGATGAGGTGTTGCTCCTCGACGTGACCCCGCTGTCGATCGGCGTTGAGACCGGAGGCGGGGTGTTCTTCCGCCTCATCGAGCGCAACCGGACGATCCCGAGCGAGGCGTCCGAGGTCTTCACCACCAGCGTCGACAACCAGAACTTCGTCCCGATCCACGTGTTGCAGGGGGAGCGGGAAATGGCTGCGGACAACCGGAGCCTGGCTCGCTTCGAGCTCACAGGCATCCCCCCGGCGCCGCGCGGGGTTCCCAAGATCAAGGTCACCTTCAGGATTGACACCAACGGCATCCTCCACGTCGAGGCCGCGGACATGGCGACCAATCGCTCCCAGTCCGTTCGCGTGACCCCGACCAGCGGCCTGAGCCAGGACGAAATCGGGCGAATCATCGCCGAAGGGGAGCGCTATCGGGACACGGACGGTCTCCGCAAGGAGCTGGCGGAGCTTCGAAATCAGGCGGAGACGCTCCTGTACACGACGGAGCAGGCGATTGAGGGGTATGCTGACCTGCTCGATTCGGGCGTCCTCGAGGGCGTTCGGCTGCAAGCCCGGGAGCTCCGGGAGCTTCTCGAGTCCGGGGGTGACCTGGTTGCCCTGCGGGATGCGTATCAGCGCTTGGAGGCTGCGGCCTTCCAAATCGCGGAGTCGATGTACGGCTCCCCCTAGTTCTTGCGGGTCGCTCGCCCTTTGATCCGGACTGTCTTGCTGTCGCGACCCGCCATCGTATAGAACCGAAACCCAGTGATGTCGCAACGACACCCGTATCCAGACCGAACCGAGACCGGGCCTCTCATGGGCTCCAGGGATCGCCTTCGAGGTTCGTGAGCGCTGGTGGAGGCACGGATGGTCAATCCCCAGATGGTGATGTACGAGGAAGAGTTCAACCGCATCCAGATGGTGGTCGATCGCCTCGTGCAGGACGCGAACGCGCGTGTCGTCTTCATCGTCGACAAGAACGGGCAGCTCATCGCTGCGAGCGGTGATGTCGAGAACCTCGACACGACCTCGCTCGCTTCGCTGACCGCCGGGAACATCGCAGCGACCGGCGGCATGGCGAAGCTGCTCAAGGAGAACGAGTTCGCCACCCAGTTCCACGAGGGCGAGAAGGCCAACATCCACATCCAGCTCGTGGGCAATCGCGTCATCCTCGTGGTGATCTTCGACGCCAAGTCGAGCCTCGGCCTCGTTCGCCTTCGTGTGAAGCGCGCGAGCGAGGAGCTGAACCGGATCTTCGAAGCCCTGCTGAAGAAGGTTCAGGAGCCGGGCGAGTCGCCGTTCGCTGAGATCACCGACGAGGACATCGACAACTTGTTCAACGACTGAGGACGCGCGCGATGAGCTTCATCAACTACATGGCGCGTGAGATCAACTGCAAGATCGTCTACTACGGCCCCGGGCTGTGCGGGAAGACGACGAACTTGCAGTACATCTACGAGCGCACCAACCCCGACGCGAAGGGGAAGATGATCTCGCTCGCCACGGAGACGGAGCGCACGCTGTTCTTCGACTTTCTGCCGCTGTCGCTGGGAGAGATCCGCGGGTTCAAGACGCGGTTCCACCTGTACACGGTTCCGGGGCAGGTGTTCTACGACGCCTCTCGAAAGCTCATCCTCAAGGGTGTTGACGGTGTGGTGTTCGTTGCGGATTCACAGATTGAACGAATGGAAGCGAACCTGGAGAGCGTGGAGAACCTGCGCACCAACCTCCAGGAGCAGGGCTACTCTCTCGATCGTCTTCCCTACGTCATCCAGTACAACAAACGCGATCTGCCGAACGTTGCGTCGGTCGAGGAGCTGCGTGAGCTGGTGAACTCGACGCGTGTCCCGGAGTTCGAGGCGTGTGCCCGAACCGGCGTGGGAGTGTTCGAGACGTTGAAGGCGATTGCGAAGCTGGTGCTGACGGAGCTCAAGCGGGGGAGCTGAGGCCCCAGGGCCAGGGGACGGTTCCGTCGAAGACGCGTCGAGCGGGCCCCGTCATGCGGGTTCGTCCGGTGGTGGGGTCCCAGGATACCGAGAGGTTTCCGCCGGGGAGTTCGACGGTGACTTCGGCGGTGTGGGGGATTCGTCCGGAATGGATGGCCGCGGCTACGGCTGCGCAGGCGCCGGTCCCGCAGGCGAGGGTCGGTCCGGCGCCGCGTTCCCAGACGCGGACGCGGAGCCTGTCGGGAGCAACGGGGGCAGCGAACTCGACATTGACTCCTTCTGGGAAGCGGGGGTGGGTCGAGAGTTTGGGGCCGAGGGAGAGGAACACGTCGTCGGAGACCTCGTCGAAGGAGACGGCATGGGGGTTTCCGGCGGAGGTGACGAGGAGGTCGGCGACGGGGGAGGCGAGGGAAACGCGAGTTGGGGGAGGGATGGTGCCCATGTCGACGGCGACGGTGGCATCTCGGGAGCCGCGGGGGACTACCGTACAGGTTCGATTGCCGGCGTCGGTCGCGATCGTGATGGTGGCGGGATGGTTGGCCGCTGGGGGCGATGTCCAGCGCAGGGCGTGGAGGGCGGCGCAGCGGATGCCGTTGCCGCACATCTCGGGGCGGGATCCATCGGGGTTGAAGAGGATCATCCGGGCAGGGGACGAGGGCGCGGGCGGGGAGAGGAGCAGCAGCCCGTCGCCGCCGATGCCGCGTCGTCGGTCGCACAGCGCACGGATCGCTTCGTCGGGCGGGCGCTCGCCCGCGCCCCACTCGAGGAGGATGAAGTCATTGGCCGTGCCTTCGTACTTGTGGAAGGCGCGGGTGTTTTCGTGGTTGGGAGGGGGTGTAGTCATGGGGTAGCGGCGCAAAGTTGGCGTCGGATCGGGAAGCAAGGTACCATCATCGTTGTTGCGGACAACCGCGTTCCCGGATGGGGTCGAGCATGGCTACCTGGATGAAGAGAGCTACGGTTTTGGGTCTGATGGCAGGGGTTGGCGGTCTTCTGGCCTCCGCGTGTGCCGACAACGAGCAGACGATTTTCATCCGTCAGGTGCAGGCTCCGGAGACGGAGTGCGGCTATGTGGCGGATCCGAGCGGGGCGGCGGTTGGAATAGGGGTTCTGGACCTTGCCCTGACCACGGAGTATCGGGGAGGGCTGTTGGTGGGCAATCAGTTGGTGGCCCGTGCGAACGCCGATCGTCCGGCGGCGGAGACGAACCGGGTTCGGTTGACGGAGGCCGAGGTGCGGGTGGAGCTGACGACCGGGGAGGAGATCGGGAGCTTCACAGTCCCGGGAACCGGCTTCATCGATCCTGGGACGGGGTCGGAGCCGAGCTTTGGGATGTTCCTGAGCACCCTGGTGGACTCGAACTCGGCGAAGGTGATTCTCGACAAGCTCGGGGGAGCGTCTGGGACGCGTTCTTCGACGGTGGGGCGCATCGTGACCGTGGTGAAGGTGTTTGGCAGGACGCTTGGGGGCAAGGATGTCGAGACAGGGGAGTATCGTTTCCCGATCGAGGTTTGCTATGGGTGCCTGATCTCGTTCCCGCCTGACGCAAACGACCCGACGCTCGCGAAGCAGCCCAACTGTCTCAAGGCGTCGGA
>CAYMUE010000047.1:36970-39494 GCA_964393505.1 uncultured Polyangiaceae bacterium | reverse complement strand
TCGTCCCGGTACAGGATCCTCAAGTCGATGTCGCTGCGCGGAGCCATGGCCCCTCGCCCGTAGGAGCCCACGACGGCGAGCGCAACGCCGGGGATGCCGTCGAGAGGGCCGAGCAGAGAGCGGGTGCACAGGAACAGCGTGGACAGGAGCCCGTCGTAGATCGCGACCAGCCGGCGCGCGGCGACGATCCCCGCGGAAACGCCGCCCGCACGGATCGCCTCGTCGTGGTCGGTTGTGTGACGATCGAGGTACTCACGGATCTCGCCTGCGAGGGAGGACGATGCGCGCTGCAGGACGGAGACGGTGGGGGCCTCCGGCAGCGGGAAGGGGGGCTCGCCGGGGCCACGATTGGGGGGAGGCGACGGGGTCACGGCGCGGCGCTCCCGGCGATGGACGCGAGGTCCGAGAAGGTCTGACGAAGGCTCGGGTAGAGCTTTGCGAAGACTTCGCAGAGCGCGGCATAGCGCGGCGCGTGGGCTCCGGGCTCGGCGGCGGGTTCGAGCCTGGTCATGGCCCGAACTGCATCGTTCGTGTCACGAAGCAATCCGACCGCCACCATCCCGAGGACGGCCGCGCCGAGGCTCGAGGCCTCGGTGGACCGCGATCGGAAGATCGGCCGGCGGAGGACGTCGGCGAGGATCTGGCACCAGAGCGCAGAGGAAGCGCCGCCGCCGACGGCGTGGACGCGCTCGATCGGGGACGCAGTGGCGCGCTCGATCCCGGAGAGGTGGAGGCGCAGCTCCATGGCGATCCCTTCGAGGATGGCCCGGAAGATGTGAGCAGGCCCGTGGTTGCCGCGCAATCCGACGAGAGCGCCCCGGGCATCGTCGTCCCAGTAGGGGTTCATCACGCCCGCGAAGTAGGGCAGCAGCAGCAGCCCGTCGGAGCCGGGGGCGAGGAGCGCGGCATCCCGCTCCAACGACGCCGGGGAGCTGGCGCCCTGAAGGACGCGGGAGCAGAGCCAATCGACGGTGAAGGTGCCGCCCTTCAGATCGCTCTCGAAGAGGAACGTGCCGGGGACTGCGCCGGACATGGTCCGGAACGCGCGATCGAACAGCGGGGTGGAGCCGATGGTGCCGGAGACGATGGCCGTGCCAAGGTTCAGGTACGCGGAGCGCAGGGCGTCGATCCCCGCCCCCACTGCGGCCGTCTGCCCGTCTCCCGCGGTGAGCACGACCGGAATCCCCTGCCCCAGGCCGGTCGCGGACGTCACCTCATGAAGCAGCGGGCCGGCGATCCCGCCGGATGGAACCAGGCGGGGAACGCGGTCGCGGCCGAGCCCGCACGCAGCGAGGAGGTCATCGGACCAGTCGCCGCGGGTGATGTCGATCAACCCCGTGGGGTCCGCGGCGCCGACCGAGGTGACGTCGAGCCCGGTGAGCGCCCGGGCGACGCAGGCCTGTACATCGACCCAGCGGGCGGCGCGGGAGAAGACCTCGGGCTCGTGGCGTCGCACCCAGAGGATCTTCGAGATGGACGGGGTGAGGTCGAGGGGCTTGCCTGTGGTGCGGTGGAATCGTTCGGGGCCGACGTCGGCGAGCAGGAGCCCGACCTCGGAGCGAGCGCGCTCATCCATCCAGACGATGGCGGGGCGGAGGGGTTGAGCGTCGTCGTCGAGGGCGGCGATGGTTTCGCGCTGGTTGGTGAGCGCGACGGCGCGGACGCGGTGCCCGACGCTCCGGCCTATCTGGGCGAGGGCATCGACGGCGGCGCGGGACCAGGCGCGGGGGTCCTGCTCGTACCAGCCGGGGTGGGGAGACGACAGTTCGTAGGACGAACGACCTTCGGCAACGGGGGAACCGGACGGGTCCCAGGCGATCGCCTTGGCGCCGTGGGTGGAGCAGTCGAGGCCGACGACGAGGTCGTCGACAGGGCTCACGGCCGGTGGTCCTGGAAGAAGAGGTGGAACGGCATGTCGAGAGAACGTTCGAGGACGATGACTTCGTACAGGTGTCGCATCAGGGGCAGACCGCCAGGGGGCAGGAGGCCGACGTCGGAGAGCCGGTCGAGGGCGCCACCGAGCACGCGGACGAGGTCGGCGCTCTCGAGGGTATCGGAGGCCATGAGCTGCCTGGCCTCCTGGAACGGGTGGCCGAGACCGAGGAGGCGGCCCAGGCGGCTGGAGCGTCCTCCGCTGCAGGTCACGAACAAGTCGCCGGCACCGGGCAGGCCCGGGACCTGGGAGGCCTGGCCGCCGAGGGCGCGGACGACGAGATCCATTTCGATGCAGGACTGCGCGAAGATCGCGGCTTCGAAGTTGTGGAACGCGACGGGCGCGGGCTTGCCTCCCGAGCGCTCGTGCATGCCGGCGCCGATGCCGATGGCGACAGCGTAGGCGTTCTTGAGGGCGGCGCAGACCTCGACTCCGACCAGATCGGTGCTGGTGCGCACGTGGTAGTAGGGCGTCGAGAACGCTGCAGCGAGCGCGCGCAGGTGATCGGGGTTGCGTCCGGTGAAGACGACCGCGGTGGGAACGCGTCGCGCGATCTCGCCGGCGATGCAGGGGCCCCCGATGGCGCCGGGG
>CAYMUE010000047.1:32708-36870 GCA_964393505.1 uncultured Polyangiaceae bacterium | reverse complement strand
TCGGGGAGGGGCACGCCGAGGCGCGGGTGGACCCGGTCGCGCTTCATGGCATCGATCCAGGCGTCATCGAGGTGCGTTCCGACCAGATGGACGTCGTGGCCGGCGTCTGCGATGGGTGTGCAGAGCGCTGTGCCCATCATGCCTGCTCCGAGGACGACGACGCGTGCCATGGGGGATCCTTTCGGCCCGGCGGGGACGGGTGTCGGGTGACGTGGGACCGTAGCGGAGACGGGACGCGTTGGACAAGAGGAGCGAGGGGGAAGCTGGGGATGGGGGAGGCACCGAGGGGAGCGGTTCTGTGCTACACGAAGGGGGATGCTGACGGCTGGAACTCGCGGGCGGATCGAGGCGTTGGTGACGGGGACGCGCTGGTGGATGGCCATCGCGGCGGTGTGCGTTGCGCTCTTCGGAGGCGCTCAAGAAGCCCAGGCAGGAGTGGCCGTAGAGATGGGGCTGTCGCACCTGGTCAAGGCGGCCAGCGCGATCGTGGTGGCGACGCCTGTGGAAACGCGTTCGGAGTGGGTGAAAGAGGACGGCCGCGAGCGGATCGTGACGTGGCATCGTCTGAGCACCGAACGGGTGGTAGCGGGCGCGATGCCGACGACGGGGGAGGCTTGGGTGAGGACGCTCGGGGGGCGCGTGGGGGACATCGGGCAGCGAGTGGAAGGGGAAGCGGTATTGCCGCGAGGCAAGCGGATGATCCTGTTCCTGGTCGCGCGACCAGACGGGGTGACGCACGTGGCGGGGATGAGTCAGGGGGCCTGGCTGGTCGAGCGGGGGAAGGACGGTGTGGAGCGGGTGCAGGCGCCGAAGGGGCGGGCGATGCTGGTGCCCAATCGCCTGCGGGAGTCGGCGAAATCCGTGCTCGCGGGGCGCGTGCTGGACGACGCGCTGCGAGCGATCGAGGCAGCCCACGCGGTCAGGGACCGCTGACGGATCATTCGTCATGCGAACCCTTCGAACCTGGCTCTGCGTTCCGGTCGTTGCGGCGGTGATTGCAGCGGCGCCGGCGGCATCGGCGTACTGCCTGACGACGACCTGCGATCCGAACGTGGAGGACTGTGCGGAGGATGCGGACGGGTGTGCGACGCGGGGGCTGACGCTGTCGTGGCCGGTTGCGTGCGTCTCGTACAACCTGGGCGCGGAGTCCTCGCCGAACATCTCATTCGAGGCGTTCACGGAGGCGGCTGCCGTGTCCTTCGGCGCCTGGACCTCACTCGATTGCGGCTCGGGACAGCGACCGTCGATCCAGGTGAGCGACCTCGGCGCGGTGGCGAGCCCGGTCACCTGCTACAACCAGCGCAACGGCAACTCGAACGTGGTGTTCTTCCAGTCGAAGAGCTGGCCGTACGCGGGGAGCAAGGAGACGCTGGCGCTCACGACGGTGACGTTCAACACGCAGACCGGTGAGATCTACGACGCGGATCTCGAGGTGAACTCCGCGGAAGCGACGATCACGGTGGGGGACGTCAACGTGGAGTACGATCTGCAGTCGATCATCACGCACGAGGCGGGGCACTACTTCGGGCTGGCGCACGCGTCATCGGCGAACAAGACCTCGACGATGTACCCGACGTACGCGAAGAAATCGACGGCGCTCCGGACGCTGGAGGCAGACGACGCTGCGGGGATGTGCGCGTTGTACCCGCCGGATCGCAAGGTGGGGGCGTGCGATTCCACGCCGCGGCACGGCTTCGGGACGACATGCGGGGATCCGCCCGCGGACGACGGCGGCTGCTGCAACAGCTCGGTGGCGCCCGCGAGGCCGCGGGGCACGGGCCCGCTCGCGCTGCTCTCCATGATCGGGATATGGGCGGCGTGGCGCAGCCGGCGACTGGCCTGAGCGCGACCGCGGAATCAGCCCTCGAGCGCAGCGAGCACGCCCCGCATCAGGCGCTCTCGAGCGGGCGAGTCGAGAGGCGTGTCGGAGCGGTAGGACAAGGCGAAGCGAGCGCCTCGCACGAAGCAACGGGCTGCGAGCTGGCTCGGCTCGATCGCGATCCGCATGCGGTCGGCGTCCGCCTCCCAGGCGGTGATCAGCGCGGCGCCTTCTTGATGGCCGTGGCAGAGACGGTAGCCTTCGATGGAAGCCGAGCCGCTGATGAAGGGGGCGAGGCGAGCGCGTGCCTGCGTCTGCCATGCGGGGTCGTCAGGGGCGGTTGGGACGCCGTCGAGGGAGCGGAGCTCGATCGCCTCGCGCAGCGACTGCAGATCGGTCGACGCCGGGTGCGCCTCGCCCGATTCCGGGAGGAGGGGCGCGCCGTGGGTTCGCCAGTAGGGCTCGTAGACTCCGCGGCAACGGGGTGCGCTGCGGCATCCTTCGCACAACGCAGCCGGGTGAGTGAAACGGGGTGAGGATGCCGATTGCCTCGGTTCCACGGGATGGACTCCGGGGATGCGCGAGCGGACACACGGCGGCAGCTCGCTGGAGTGCAGCTCGAAGGAGGGGAGCTGATCGCGGATGCGTCGCAAAGCCCAGGCGACCTCGCCGTAGCGTGGCCACAGCATTGCGTAGCGCCGATCGGGCATGGCGGGCACCGGATCCATCAGACATCCCGAGAGCAGCAGCAGGCGTCGGGAGCGCCACCGAGGGAGGCGAGCGACGATGCGGGCTGTTTCGGGGAGCGCGTGCAAAGCGGGGCGGAGGAACATCAGGACGACGTCGGTGCGCAGTCCCGCGGAGAGGCAGTTGGAGACGGCGTCGAGCTTGGCGCGGGCGGCGCCTGGTTGAGCCAGGAGGGCATCGGACACGGGGCTATCGGGGCCGGGCAGGCTCAGGATGACATCGGAGACGCCGGCACGGGCGAGGTCGCGGACGTAGTGCGCGCGGGCGAGGCGCACGCCGCTCGTGGAGAGCACGATGCGTGAGAAGCCGGTTTTGCGGGCGATCTCGACGATCTCGATGAACTCTGGCGAGGAGGTGGGCTCGGTGTGGCAGATGCCGAAGCCGACGGCGCGGTGCCCTTGGGCGAACAGGTTCTGCAGCTCGCGGGAGAGGGGGCCGGAGGCGGAGCCGAAGGAGACGGCGGAGGTGCGTTCGTAGTTGCACCAGGCGCAGGCGAGGTCGCACGGGCCGGGGACGGCGAGGAAGGGCGGGGACTGGGCTGGGCGACGCAGCCAACGAAGCATGGGGGCGAGAAGATAGCATTCGCGGGGGAGGGACGGGCCAGGCGATGATGGGCACGGGACGGGAGGGCCGGATCACTCGTGATCCAGCCCGACCGAGTCGTCGCCCGCGACACGTTGCAGGGTCACAGGTGCGCCGCAGCGCTCGCAGGAGGAAACCGAAGATGACAGGGGGGCTTCCCAGGCGCAGTGCTGGCAGCGGCGGACCCACAGAGCGGGCTGCAGCTCGGGGAAGACGTAGCGAGTGACGCCAGCGACGGGCATGCGCTGGGCGTGACCGGCGGCGAGGGCGTCGTCGAGGGCACGCATTGCGGCGCCGGCCCGGGTGCCGAAGGAAGCGGCGACGTCGGCCTCGGAGAGCTGGCCGCCCTTCCCGGAGGCGAGGGCGACGAGGTCCTGACGGATTCGTTCGGGTGACGACATGTGAGAGGACTTCCAGAGCTTGAGCGCGATTCCCGCGAAGACGCCGGCGAGGGCGAGGCCGACCGCGCCGACGGCGAGGCGGTGGGGTTGGCCTGCGGAGCCGACGAGGAAGAGCAAGCCCAAGAGGAACGAGCCGACGGAAGCGAGACCGAGGAGAATGGAAAGGGCGATCATCGGAGTCCTTCCGGGGAGGGAGACGGGCTCATCCCCACTGCGCCTTGGCGGAGGTGGAGAGCTCCTGGCCCAGGCGCTCGAAGTAGCTTCTCAGGTTCTGCTCGTCGAGGGCGTCGACGGCGCCGTGTGCGAAGCGGGCGAACTCGAGAGGGTGGCTCGCCTTGCTCTGCACGAGCCCGGGGAGCGCTTCGAAGCGCCGCTCGAACTCGAGGCACTCCCGCGGGACGTCGAGCGAGAGCTCGCTCAGCGAGTACTGCTCTTGCGACTGGATCATCGACGCGACGCTCTTGAGGAAGGCATCGAATCCGCTGCGGACGCCGACGAGCAGGGCGATGAGCTCCTGGCAGCCGCGCATGCCGTCGGAGAAGCGCTTGTAGTGGTGGTTGACCTCGGCGATCTCGACGATGCTTCCCTCGAGATCGGGGCGGTCGGCCTGGAG
>CAYMUE010000047.1:22753-32608 GCA_964393505.1 uncultured Polyangiaceae bacterium | reverse complement strand
TCGGTGGCGAGCTGTCCGAGCTCGTGCTCTCGGACGGAGGAGATCTCCTGGAAGAAGGCTTCGTATTGGCGTTGGAGGTCGAGCAGTTGCCTCTCGACGCCCTCGACGAGCTGCTTGCGCTGGCGGAGATGACGCGAGAACGAATGGAGGGTGCCCATGGCTACCTCCCCTCCCCGGCTTGCAGCACGGGCAGCGAGCGCGGGCCGGGGACTCCCCAGCTTGCGCCGTCGCGGCGCCGGGCGGCCCAGGCCCGATGGGCGTCGGCATCCGAGGAGCCCGCGTGCGGGATCTCCTCGAAGCTGCCCGCCGCATCCCAGTACAGCGGGCAGGCTCCGCCGCACAGGTCGGCGTCTTCGCACGCGCGACACGGGGTCGGCAGGTACTCGCGGTCGCGCCAGTACCGTGCGGCGCGGGACGCGTAGATCTCGTCGTAGTGCTGATGCAGCAGCGAGCCGATGCCTTGCTGGAAGGAGGAGCAGGGGAGCACGCGTCCGACGGGGTCGATGGAGAGGATCCCGCTGACGCATGCGCAGGACTTGGCACCCTGTCCGAGCAGCACGGGGTTGACGATGCAATAGGGCACGGGGGAGTACCAGACGAGCTTGAGCTTCTGGTCGCGTGCTTCCTGGAGCAGTGCGGGGAGGGTCTCGGCGATCTCGGCGTAGGTGACGGGGCGCATGTCCGGGGCGAGGCCCATGCCAGTGCGGATCAGCATGTTCATGGACATGGTGGGCAGGCCGAGGTCGCGGGCTACGAAGCGAACGATGTCGCGCGCGTGGGCGAGGTTGCCGTGGGACAGGGTGGTGTTGGTGTGGACGTGGATCCCGAGGGCGCGCAGGTTGCGGATGCCGGCGATGGTATCGACGAAGGCGCCGGGGCGTCCGACCAGGCGGTCGTGCAGCTCGGGCTCGTGGGCCTCGATGGAGATCTGGGCGGAAGCGAGGCCAGCATCGACGAGGGTCGCGGCATAGTCGCGGCTCGCGGCGCGCAGGCCGTTGGAGATGAGGTTCACGCGCAGCCCAAGGTCGGCTCCGTGGCGGACGAGCTCGGGCAGATCGCGTCGGAGCGTGGCTTCGCCGCCGGTGAAGCTGAGGGAGGGGACGTGGGCCTCGTGGGCGACGCGGTCCATGACGGTGCGCACCTGATCGGTGGTCATGACGTCGGACTCGTCGCGGCGGATGGGGCTGGCGGCATAGCAGAAGGCGCAGCGATTCTGGCAGGCCCAGGTGAGGGCGATTTCGGCGAGGACGGGGAACTTGATCCGGCCGCGATCGAACGACGCGCGGCGCACGCCTTCGCGGGGGCGGAAGTCGTCGCGCATCATGGCCCGGATCGCCTCGACCAGGTTGCGTGCATCGTTCGTGATCCGATCGATCGGGACCTCGTAGCGCCTGGCGAGCGGCACGAGGGCCTCGCGCGCCGGGGGCGCTCCGCGGGCGTAGAGCGCCTCGAGAATGTCGATGGCGGTCGCGTTGACGCCGAGGGTCTTCTCGGGCCGGATCATGAGCAGGTTGTCCACGCGCCGCACGTGGACGGCGGCGCGGGTGGCGGCCACGATGGAGTCGATGCGCTCGCAGGGATCCTGGACGGGCTCGTTCATCAGAAGTCCCCCGCGCAAGAGGAAACGCAGGCGTCGTGGCAGGCCGAGTGGCACGCGCACGCGTCGTGGCAGGCCGAGTGACACGCCGAGTGGCACGCGGAGTGGCAAGCCGAGTGACACGCCGAATGGCACGCGGAGTGGCATGCGTCGTACCCGACGGCGAGGGACTGGAACGCGGAAGCAGCGCTTGCGGCCGCACCGGCGACCCCGCCCTGGGCGTGCCCCGCGGCGTCCCCGTCGAAGTTGAAGAGCTGCTCCACGCGGTCGACCGCGGAGCGAGCGCTTCCCTCGATCGACTCGACGACGCCTTCGGCGAAGTCCTGGACGCGTTCGATCGCGCCGGTTTCGGTGGGCACCTCGCGGGCGGCGCCGAGGGTGGTGAGGGGGGAGTCGATGGGAGCGGTGGCCGGGATGGGTTCGAAGCTGCTGCTCAGGTTGTGGAAGAACGAGTCGTGCAGGTACAGCGAGGCGTAGGACTGGTTGAAGAAGTCCGCGCGGCGGTCGTGAGGCTGCGTGCGGAGCCAGTCCCACCGCGCCTGGGCGTCGTCGCGCAAGGCCTTCGCGGTCGCCTCGGTGTCGGCGCGCCAGATCTTGGGCTGCATGGAGGCGTGGATCGCGGAGAGGACGGATCGCATGCCCTCGCGGGTGAGGGTACCGCGCGACGACAGCGCCTCGAGCAAGGCGAGCTCCGGGTCGGTGGTTGCGAGCGACTTGTCCGCCACGACGACCTGCAAGGGATTGCGGCTCAGGATGCGGAGGATGCCCTTGGACTGCATCCCCATCACGAGCAGGTTGATCGCCTTGATGGGGCGGTCGAGCAGGACGGCGGCCTCTTCGGCGTCGAGCTGGGGGACGAAGCCGTCCTTGCGAAAGGTCGCGACGGTGATCTCCGGGGCCTCGTATTGCGGAGGGGCTTTCTTGCGCAGGTACAGGGCGAGGGCGGGGTGCAGGCGAAGCACTGCGACGATGCCGGCGAAGAGACCTCCGAGGAGAATCCAGAGCACGCGCAGGGGGACGAGCACACCGGTCCAGCCGAAGAGCCAGCCCTTGGTGGGATGGACCAGGCGGATCTTCTCGCCGCGCGCGAACACCTCGTCGAACAGACTGGTCTTCGCGATCGTGTCTGCGATCTTGAGCGGCATGCCGAACACCAGCAGGTCGAGCAGCAGGATGAGGCTGTTCAGCAGGAACGCGAAGAAGCCGTAGAGGCCTACGCGCGCCACGACGTCGACGAGGGTGAGCGGCGCTTTCGGCGCAGGTTCGACAGGGGACGACGAGGAGGGAAGGACGGGGGGCTGTGTGTGATTCACGGTCGGCAGGGGACGCGTGACGGACGATGCGGCGAGCGATGGCATGGCGGATCGCGGCAGGTAGATCCGGACCATGTGGGTGTCCTGCGAAGGGAGCGCGACACGTTCGGCGTAGAGCGTGAGGCGTCGGGAGCCGAGGTAGTCGGTGTAGACGAAGGCCCACTTGGATTGGTCGCCGAGGATCTGTGAGTCCGTGAGAACGCCCAGGTCATCGACCATTGCGGGGAGGATGTCCTCGTGCTTCTTGACCGAGGCGGGGAGATCGACGGGCAGGACGAGCTTGACGACGGAGCGGCCGACCGACATTGACCAGCGGACGGGGTTGAACCAGACGGCGAGCAGGTCTTTGCCGTCGCGTGAGGTCGGCTCGGCGAAGCGCTTGTCGGAGCGGAAGTGCAGCTCGAGGGCGTACTTCCCGGCGGGCATCGGAGAAGAGAAGACGGCGCGGTAGAAGCCGTCACCCAGGGGTGCGAGGGTCACGGTCTGCTCGCGCCCGTCGCGCTTGATCAGCGCGCGGTTGAAGGCGACGGGCTCGTAGAACTGGCCGATCTTCTTGATTTCGGAGCGCCCGGTCGGGTCGACGATGTCGAGGGTGTAGATGACATCGACGGCGCCGTTGGCCTGCACGAAGACCTGGGAGTCGGCGTTTTCGAGCTGGACCGACTGGGCTCGCGCGGGCAGGGCGATGAGCAGCAAGACAGCGCACAGGAGGGACGCAGCGAGGCGGTACACGTCGGTGATTGGACGCCGTGGCACGATTGAAGGCAAGGGGCATGCGAGAGGGGAGGCCGGGACGACACGACGGTCAACCAACGAGCGTGTCGAGGTCGATGCCGATGGTCAGGGCTTCGTCGATGGCGCGCTCGGTGCTGGCGAAGCGCAACACCCAGACGATGCGCTCGGAGGACGCGCAGCGGCAGGGGGGTGGGAGGTTCCCGGCGAGGACGATGCCTCGGGTGTGCAGGTGGTCGATCGCCTCGACGACGTCCTCGATGGCCGCCCCGTAGCGGTTGGCGATACGCCTGGAGCTGACCCCGGATCGGCTCGCCCCCAGCTCCTCGAGCAGCATCATGTACGTGAGCATCCAGATTTGGGCTTGGGGGAGAGAGACGATTCGTCAAGCCCTCGGGAGCGCCGTTGTTGGCGGCTCGACCTCTTGACCAGGGGCGGTGATCGTGGTTCGTGGCGGGGATGACGGAGACTGAGCCGCTGCTGCTCGGCGACGAGGACCAGATCGATCGGACGGTTCGGAAGGCCATGGGGGCCGATCGGGTCGCCATGGACATCGAGAGCAACGGGATGTTCGCGTACCGAGCGCGGGTGTGCACGCTGCAGCTCGCGTGGAGGGACGCCGCGGGCCGTACGGAGCTCGCCTTGATCGACACGCTCGCGGTGGATTCGCGCCGCCTGGCGCCGCTGCTCGAGGCGACGTCGCCCACGAAGGTCGTGCACGACCTGGCGTTCGACGCCCGGCTGCTGGCGCACGAGGGCGTGACGTTGCGCGGCGTTCGTGACACATCGATCGCGGCGGGATACCTCGGACGGCGCGCGACCGGGCTGCGATCGCTGCTGGCTTCGGAGCTCGGCGTGCAGCTCGACAAGGAGCTGCAACTGTCCGATTGGGGGAGGCGTCCGCTCGCGATCGAAGCGGTGAGGTATCTCGGTGCGGACGTGGAGCACCTGCTTGCGCTCGACGACGTGCTGCGGGCGGAGGTGAAGGAGCGGGGGATCGAGGACGAGGTTGCGAGCGAGACGGCGTATCGGCTGCGAGGAGCGCAGCGTCCGGAGCCTGAGATCCCACCTTTTCGACGTGTTCGCGGTTGGGATCGGCTCGATCCGCGGACCCTTGCGTTGCTGCGCGTGCTGACGCAGCAGCGGGAGCGCCTTGCGGAGCGCGACGACGTCCCACCGTTCCGGATCGCGAAGGACGAGGTGCTGGTGTACGCCGCGCGCAGGCGTCCCGAGAGCGTGAGCGCGTTTCACGCGTTGTCGCCTGGCAAGCGGAGCACCGACGAGGTCGCGCGCGCGCTGCTGGCGGTGATTCATCCGGGGTTGGAGGTGCCTCCGGTGCCGCCCGAGGAGCTGCCCGAGGATCCCCGCTTGGATAGGCAGGCGATCGAGGCCCGAAAGCACCGGGAGAGGCGCTTGAACGGGTGGCGCGAGCGGGAGGCCGAGCGTCGCGGCGTGGATCCCCAGGTGGTCTTGCCCGGACACTGCTTGCGTGAGATCGCCGCCCGCGAGGGGGTCGATGCGGCGGCGATCGAAGCGATCGACGGGTTGGGCGAAGCCCGCGCCGCGCGTTATGGCGAAGCCCTCGCGGAGCTGCTGCAGACCGTGGCGGAGACCGCGTGACGAACCTTCTGGTGTCGAGCGGTGAGCCGTCGGGGGACAGGCTGATCGCGCGCGTCCTGCCGCACTTGAGGCGAGAGGCGTTCGGCATGGGAGCCGACGCGAGCGCAGCGGCGGGAGCCGATCTGGTAGTTCGCTCGGACAGGCTCGGAGTGATGGGCGTGCTCGACGTCGCGGGGGCGGCAGCGCGGCTGGCGCGGGCGTGGGGCGCAGTGACACGAGAGGCGGCGAGGCGCAGGCCCGAGGTGGCGCTGCTCGCGGGATTCACGGAGTTCCACCAACGGCTGGGCGCATGGCTTCGCAGGCGCGGGACGCGCGTGGTCTGGTGCGGGGCACCGCAGGTCTGGGCATGGCGCAGCTCGAGGCTTCGAAGCCTGCGGGAGAGCGCCGACGCCCTCGGCGTGTTGCTCCCGTTCGAGGAGGCGCTGTGGCGAAGTGCAGGGTACGACGCGCGCTTCGTCGGGCACCCGTGTCTCGAGTCCTGCGGATGGCGCGAGCCGCGATCTCCTGGACGACTCGTCGTCTTGTGCGGGAGCCGCCCTGCGGAGACACGACGTCTCGCGAGACCGCTGCTGCGTGCGGCGCAACTGTTCGTGCAACGAACGACTGGATGGGAAGCTCGAACGGTGGTCTCCCCTGCCCTGCCGGCGTCGTCGCGCGAGCCGTTGCTCCGCGAAGCGCAGGAACACGCGATCGAGGTCGAAGAAGGACACCCCGTCGAGGGCGCTGCGCCGAGCCTCGATTCCTACGACCTCGCCCTCGTGGCGTCGGGGACCGCGTGCCTGGAGGCCGCGATGAGCGGCACTCCACCCGTGATCGCGTACCGGTTCGACGCGCTCACGGCCTTGGCAGCGCGTGCGGTCGTGAAGTCCGATCACATCGGCCTGCCCAACATCGTGCTCGGACGCCGGGCGTTTCCCGAGCTGCTCCAGACCGAGGTCACACCGGAAGGGATCGCGCGAGCGGCCGAAGGGTTGACCGCGGAGCTCGAGCGGGCGGCGGCGGATTGCCGTTCGGTTCGCGCGGCGTTCTCGATCGCGGACGGCTCCTGCTTCGGACGGCGGATGGCGGAGCGGGTGGGGAGATGCTGCGGCGGAGAGCCGCAGTGGGAGTCGAGGGGCGGGGCCGGGCTCGACGCATCGGGGTCGGGCGAGCGCGACACCTCTCTCGAGGGCTAGCGTTCCTTCCCGGCGAGCCTGCACCGCGGCTTTGCGGTCTCGTCGATGAGCTGGTGGTATCCGCGCTCCTCGGAGGGGCGGCGCTGCACGCGCTCGCGCAGGAACCTGTTCACCCGTGACACCTCGGTGGAGCGGCCGTCGTCGCACAGGCGTGTCACCAGACCTCGCACCGACGCGTTGGGCTCCTGCCCCCCGGCGTCGCGGATGCGAGGGTGGTCCATCCAGCGTTCGAGGCGCGGGACGATGACCTCGGAGCGATCCCAGTCGGAACCGAGAGCACTCCACACGATGTGCATCATCGACGGGGCTCTATGGGACTGGTCGAGGAACGAGGAGAACTCAGTGCGGGAGACGGGAGCGCCGAAGACCTGGGCGAAGCGTTCCCAGGGGACGTTGCCGTTGGCGTAGGGATCGAGGTTCGCGAGCAGGTAGAGCAGCGTTCCGCGGCGCGCGGGGTACTGCTTCCAGAGCCGGGCGGCTTCGTCGATCATGAGGGCCGGCGCCTTGTGCTCTCCATGCTCGGCGAGGATCATCGAGCCACGAAGCCAGGTGTCCTCGTGGGCTTCGACGCCTCGCCACAGACGCATCACGTCGTGAGCGTCGCCCACCCGAAGCACGCTCACGAAGGCCGCATCGGTCAGCCGGGAATCGCGCCGCTCGAGCACGAACCGCACGAGCCGATCGCCGCCTTCGGGGGTGTCGAGAGCGAGGGCATACAGATCGTGGTTGCAGCGCCTTCCACGGGAGAAACCGCCGCGCTCGTCGCGCTCGTACGGGCACACCACGAACTCGTACAGCTCCGTCTTCGGAGACGGGTCGCTGTCCACCGAGGGGTACCCGTTGCGCGCCCACTCGTGCGCGACTCCCAAGGCGAAGCCGAGGGTATCGAAGCCGGGGAAGGCAAAGGGGACGAACTTGCGGGTGCGCTGCTCCGGATTGAACCGGCGGAGGAACAACGCGCGGGCGAGGGACAATCGCTGCGCGGGGTCGAGGCGGGGGAGGTTGCGATGGAGCCACTGCACCCAGGCGGTCTCCGCGCGATGGAACGCCGAATCCGGAGCGGCGGCTTGGACGAGGGCAGGCTGGTGGAGATAGGCCGTGGTGAAGTGGCTGGCGGCCTTCAGGATCCAGTCACCGACCGCGGCGCGCTCCGGTCCTTCCTCCATCATCTCGTGCAGGCGGATCACCTTTCGAAGGACCTCGCCTCGACCGTCTCGCGCGAAGTCCTGGGCGCTCTCGAGCCGGGAGCCCGAGCGCCACGCGGGGGAGACGCTCGTGAGGTATTCGAAGTACAGCGCGCGCTCCGACGGCTGGACCGCGTCGGGTCGTGTCGCGGACCAACGCTGCTCGAGGTGGGCGTCGAAGCCCTTGTCGAGGGCACGGAAGACCGCGCCGCCCTCGACGAGGTCCCAGGTCTCCGGCGGGAGGGTGAGGCGAAGCACGCCCTGGTCCGCCAGGAGCTGCTGAGCGGGGTGACGCGCGCTCGCGTCGTAACGGCACTCGATCCACCGGAGCGTGGCCGCGGCCCACGTGAAGGCGGCGGGACGCTGGCGCTTGAGGGAAGCGAGCTGCTGCGCGACGGACTCGATCGATCGGGTCAAGCGCTCCTCGAATCCGGAGCGCTCGGCGGGGATGAGGGAGGCTTCGATCCGGAAGGAGACCGGGTGACCGACCAGCTCATCGAGCTGGCGCGTAGCCTGCTCGAGCTTGGCGGCGCGGCGATCGAACGGGAGGGTCGGCTCCGGCGTTCCGTCGGCGCGAACCACCACGATTGTCTCGCCGTGCTGCGCGATCGAAGGCGGAGCTGGAGACGCGACGATGTGGCAGGAGGGCAGCGAGAGGGAGACGAGCGCCGCGGCAACGAGGCATCGGGGCAGCACCATTCGGAGAGGCTACCACGCGTGCGGTCGGGTGGTTCGGGTGACCGGATGGAGGGGTCAGTCGGCGGGCTTGGTGGCGGGGGGAGCGACGTTGACGAGCTGGACGGGGTGGATGACGAACTCGTGGTTCGGCACAGCGGTGCGGGAGCCGTCCTTGGCAACGATGAGGGTGCGGTGGATCTCGATCTTCTCGACCTTGCCCTCGATCTTGTTGAAGGAGATCTCGTCGCCCTCGGAGAAGGGGCGGTTGAAGAGGATGACGAGGCCGCCGACGACGGAGCGCAGCAGCCAGATGGTGCTGACCGCGGCGGTGGCGACGAGCATGAGACCGAAGTTGAGCAGGAAGGTGATGACGGGGGCGACGCGGAAGTTGAAGCGTTCGAGGGCGAGGAGGCCGACGAAGATGGCGACGATGACCTTGACGAAGCGGATGAGGACGGGGACGAGGACGTCGTCGATCTTGGTCTCGGTCTTCTCGAGCAGCGGCCCAAGGTAGTGCTCGTAGATGCCGTCGATCGTGCGGAAGAGGATCCAGGCCGCGGCGACGTAGACGAGGGCGCCGTAGATCTGGGCGACGAGGGACTGGAAGCCGCCGGTGATGGCCTTGGCTCCCATGGACAGGCCGATGCAGAAGACGATGAGGACGACGGGGCCGCCGAGGATACCGACGATGAGATCGTCGAGCTTGGTGACGGTCTTCTCTGCGAGCTTCTTGAGCTTGGCGCGGATGAACCAGTTGACGATGTAGCCGATGATCCACGCGGCGATAACAGCGGCGAGGAACACGAGATAGGAGAGAATCGAGTTCTCCCACACCTCGAAATTGAGGATTGCGAAGATGTCCATGACGCGTCCTTCCCGGGTGGGGACCACCCTCCGACCCGCGCTGAAGGTAACACGGCGGCGCGATTCGGGGATAGAAGGTCGCACGATGGGGGGGACCAAGCGGCGCTTGGTGGGGTCCCGGAGGGGTGGTAAGTGGCTCCGCAGATGAGTACGTCCCAGGCAGCACCCGAGTCCCGCGCAGGGTTCGACACACCCACCAAGACCGCCCTTGCGATCACGGTCCTGCTGCTGGCCCTGCGGCTCGTGCTGTCCCAGGCGATGGGCTACGGCGACTCCGAAGCGCTCTACGCGAGCTACGCGCTGTTCAAGCAGGCGACCTATCTGGATCACCCGGGGTTGATCGGGTGGGTGGGCAGGTGGATCGCGGATGCAGACGGAGTGCCGAGCCCCATCACGGCCCATAGGCTCACCACGGCCGCAGCGCTGGCCCTCCCCTGGATCGGTGGCATCGCGGCCCGGGCTGCGGGCGCATCGTCGCGCGGCATCATGTGGACGGTCGTGGCGTTGGCGGTGACCCCGGAGCTCGCGGTCGGCCTGTTCGCGTACACGCCCGACGTCCTGCTGGGGCTGTGCTGGGTGGCATCGCTCGCTGCTGCACTCGACGCGTTGCGAGCGGAGCCTCGGTCGACGCGATCGCTGGGAGGGACGGTAGCGGCCTTCGGGTTTGCGGCATTGGGGACGACGGCGAAGGT
>CAYMUE010000047.1:19108-22653 GCA_964393505.1 uncultured Polyangiaceae bacterium | reverse complement strand
CACCGGCAGGACGGGGCGGCGGGCAAGTTGCTGCTGCACGCGACGTGGCTGCCTGCGGTGGTGCTTTCGGTGCTGATGGTGCTTTCGAAGGTGGCGGAGCCGCACTGGTTGGCGCCTGCCTACGTGGCCCTCGCGATCCACCTCGGACTCCGCGTGGACAGGGAGCCTCCGATCGTGTCCCGGCGGCTTGCGATCACGTCGGTGGCCACCTCCCTCGCGGCCATCGCGCTGGTCTTCGCGGTCGTTCGCTACCCGGTGCTGCCGAAGGTGCTGGGGAGCCGATATGTTGCGCGCTACGATTTGACGAACGATCTGTTCGCGTGGCAGGAGGGGAATCGTCTGGTGCGCGACGCGCTGCAGGAGGCGCGGGAGCTGGGGCCCGAAGCGGTGACGGTGGTGGGGCCGCACTGGGTGGTGTGCGCGCAGGTGCAAGCGGGCGTGGGCAACGGGGCGCGAGTGGGGTGCGAGACCGACGTAGGGGACGACTTCCAGGGGTGGCACCCGCGTTCGGTTTGGGAGGGAGCCCGGACGCTGCTCTACGTGACGGACGATCGCTTCGAGGTGGACCTGCGCAAACGATTCCCGGACCGTGCCATACAAAGCGTTTCGAGGTTGTCGGTGCGTCGAGGCGGCGTGGTGGTCAGGACGATCAAGGTGACCCGGCTGGGCCGGATGGGCTCGGGCTGACCTTGGCGGGGCCCGGCGCCCTGCCGAGCTGGCCGCAGGCTGCGCCCACGTCGGAGCCCCCCGAATAGCGCCGCACCACGGGGATGCCGAGGGATCCGAGGGCGGACCGGATTGCGTCCACTCGTTCGGGTGACGAACTTTCCTGGGTGTCGTCGGCGGCGATGCGGTTGTAGGAGAGCAGGCTCAGTCGCGGCTTCATGCCGGAACGCTCGAAGAACCGATCGACCAACCCTCGCATGGCGTCGACCTCGTCGTCTCCGTCGTTCACGCCCCGCAGCAGGGTCCACGCCCACATGGGCGCGATTCGGGTGCGTCGCGCCTGGTCGGCGAGCAGGTCGAGCACCGCGGTCAGGGGCCAGCGCATCTCGAGAGGGATGAGGCGCCGGCGCTTGTCCGGGAGGGCGGAGCCGATGGACACGGCGAGGCGAGCGTTGGGGAGGGACTCGAAGAGGGTCGGCAGGGCGGAGCCGAGGCCGGAGGTGCAGACGGTGACGTTGCGGGCATCGACCTGGAGGGCGGAAGGGTTGCTGATGACGCGGGCCGCGCGGACGACCTCACGGACGTTGGCGAGGGGTTCGCCCATGCCCTGGAAGACGACGCCGTGGACGTGGGCATGGGGAGGGAGATCGGCGCGGACGAGGCGGACCTGATCGACGATTTCCCAGGCGGACAGGTTGCGGGCGAGGCCCATGCGTGCGGTTCCGCAGAAGGCGCAGCCCATGGCGCAGCCGACCTGGGACGAGACGCACACGACGAAGCGGCCGGTTCGTTCGAGGGGGATGCGCACCGCTTCGATCACGGCGTTGTCGGGGGCGCGGAAGGCGTACTTGACGAAGGGGTCGAGGGCGCTTGGGATGCGCTGATCGACCGAGAGGACGGGGACGTCGTAGAGCTGCCGGACGGCGAGCATGACGGTTTTGCGGACGCCGGTGGGAGTGACGGGGGGCAGGGCGCCGAGTCGGTGGGAGACGGAGAGCAGGCGACGGGCCTCGGCCAGGGTGGCGGCGGGGACGCGGTCGAGGAGCTCTTCGGGGAGGGTGGAGAGCAGGGGATCCAAAGCCCGGGTGAGTGTAGTGAATCCTGCAGGGGTTGTCCCGCTCCGACATGGGAGCCATGCGAGACGGGGTCACGGGTCTGGTATGGATGAAGGCGCGTGACCGGGAACGAACAGAAGGAGAGGTGTGCGATGTCGGAGTGCTGCGAGATGCCGGACCACAACCCGTCGGGAGAGTCGATTCGCAAGCTGCTTCGCGAAGCGAAGCGGATCGCGATCGTGGGGTTGTCCGACAAGCCGGACCGCGACAGCCACATGGTGGCGAGGTACCTGCTGCGGCAGGGCTACGAGATCATCCCGGTGAACCCCGTACTCAAGGGGGAGGTCCTCGGGGCGCGCGTCTACGCGAGCCTCGCCGAGGTGCCTGGACCTATCGACATCGTGGACGTGTTCCGCCGCGCCGAGGCGGTCCCTGCGATCGTGAAGGAGGCGATCGCGGTCAAGGCGCGGGCGGTGTGGATGCAGGCGGGCATTGCGCACAACGAGGCGGCGCGGGAGGCGGAGGCTGCGGGGCTCGAGGTGGTGCAGTCGAAGTGCATCAAGGTGGAGCACGCGATGCTGCTCGGCTGATCGCGCCGGGCGGAGACTGCGTCGCGGGGCCGCTTGTGGTATGCACGGCGCACTCGTGACGCCGCCGACGGCGAATGAGGGGATGCTCATCCGGTGTTCGGACTGTCCTTCTGGGAAATCGTTCTGCTGCTGATCCTCGTGATCGTGGTCGCGGGGCCGCGGCAGATGCCGGAGATGATGCGGACGCTGGGCCGCGGGATCGCGCGCGCGCGTCGCCTGCTGTTCGACATGAGGGCCCAGAGCGGAATCGACGAGATCCTGCGCCAGGAGGGGCTGGCGCAGGACATCGAGGAGTTCCGCTCGCTGGTCCGCGGCAACGTGATCGAGCGTCTGACCGGGATCGAGGCCGAGATGGCGAAGATCGAGCGGGAGGCGCGTCGCCCGCTGGCCGCGGACGACGTCTCCGGATCGGTGGACAGGGGAGACTTTCCCGACGAGCGGGAGTACCCGGTGCAGGGGTGTGACGCGTACGGGGCGGTGGCGGAGGACGATCCGTACGCGCAGATCGTGGCGGAGGGCGGGGCGCAGGAGCAGGGCGGCGATCCTGGGGAGCAGGCGGGATGAGCGAGCCGTCCGGCGACAAGCAGATGACGTTCTGGGAGCACCTGGACGAGCTGCGGACGCGGCTGCGCCGGGCGTTGTTCGCGGTGGTGATCGGGGCGGGGGTGGCGTGGTTCTTCAAGGAGCAGATCCTCGGCGTGCTCCTGGTGCCGTTCCAGGCTGCATGGGTGGAGCAGAAGCTGCCGGGCACGCCGATGCTGCACTTCGCCGCGCCGAGCGATGCCTTCATGGCGTACGTGCGTCAGTCCGTGATCGCCGGGCTGGTGCTCTCGGCGCCGGTGGTATTCTGGGAGCTGTGGGCGTTCGTGGCTCCGGGGCTGTACGCGAAGGAGAAGAAGAGCACGCTGCTGTTCGTGGTGTTCTCGACGCTGCTGTTCGTCGGGGGCGGGCTGTTCGGCTGGAAGGTCGCGTTCCCGGTGGCGTTCAACTACTTCCTCGGGATGTCGGGGGACGTTGGTCAGTTCGGCGTGGGGATCGCGCCGACGGTGATGATGGCGGACTACCTCGACTTCGTGGGCAAGCTGCTGCTGGCGTTCGGAGCGATCTTCGAGCTGCCGTTGCTGCTGCTGGCGTTGTCCATCGCGGGGATCATCAACTACCTGCAGATGTGGCACTTCGGACGCTGGTTCATCCTGATCGCGTTCACGGTGGGGGCGATCCTGTCGCCGCCGGA
>CAYMUE010000047.1:10555-19008 GCA_964393505.1 uncultured Polyangiaceae bacterium | reverse complement strand
CCGAGGGACGAATGGCGAAAGGCGAGCGAGCGGAGATCATCGAGCGCGAGATGCTCGATCGCGTGCTGGGCGACTTGGCCGGTGCGCTGCGAAGGAAGCCTGCGCACGAGGACAAGCTGGCCGGAGCGTTGCGGGTCCTGGGGCCCCACAGCGCGGCCTTGCGACAAGGTGCTGCCGAGGCCTTCGCCCTGCTCGTCAAGCGCGAGTCCTTCGCCCGCGAGCTGTATCCCTCCCTCGCCCGCATGCTCGCCGAGCACGCCAGCGACCTGGCCGCTCCGTCTCTCGCCAAGGCGCTCGGCGCCGAAGACGCCGGTGGATTCGCCACGCTCAGCGCGTGCTGCCACGTGACTCAGCCTGCCATCGCCGAGCCTCTCGCCCGGGTCGCCTCGAGCCGTCACGCCCACCTTGCGTTCGCCGCCGAGGTCGCGCGCATGGCGCGTGGCGAGTCCGACGGCACGCATCTGGTCGCGATCGCCCCGAAGATCAAGGAGAGCCACCGCATCGCGCTGTGCGTGGAGATCTTCGTGCCGCTCACGCGCGCGGGCAAGCTGCCGGCGAGCGCCGGCCCTGCGCTCGCGGTGTTGCGCGATGCGGAGCGCCACCTCGGGCGATGGCTGGTCCTCGCGGAGGTCGCCACGCGTGCGACCGATCCCGGGCCCCTCGCCGAGGCGCTCTCCAAGGCCAAGAACGGCCCCGGCAGCGCCCGATCCGCCTGGACCCTCGTCGCCTGGGCGCTGTCTCCCGAACCCAAGGCCCTGCCCTCCGCCAGACCCACGGTGGAGATCATCGCGCGGCTGAGCGACCGCCCGAGCGCCGACCGCGACACGACCTTCCTGTTCCGCCTCGCCGCTGCGCGCGCGACGTCCGTCAAGCCGATGCTCGAGACCTTTGCGCGCACGCTCCCGCTTGCCGACGAGGTGGCGGTGCGAGCGGCGCTGTATCTGGCGCGCGATCACGGGCGCGACGATCTGCGGGCGGCGCTCGAGGCGACTGCGAAGGGCTCGAAGCGCGAGGACCTGCGCGGGCTGGCCATCGCCGCGATGTGGGATGCCGGCGCGAAGCAGGAGGCGCGGGCCCTGGCCGACGAAGCCGGCAAGGCGAAGTCGCTGCCCACGGCGGTCTGGGCCAACCTCGTGCGGGTCGCCGCGGAGACCGCATCGGAGGCGCCCGTGATCGATGAGCCCACGCTGCGTCGCGTGCAGTGGGGATGGCTCGAGTAGCGAAAGCCGGCTTCGCCATCTCGCTCGGGCTGGCGCTCGGGATCGGGATCGAGCCGGCGCAGGCGACGGAGCAGCCACGGGAGCTCGAGGCGAGCCTCGTCGTGGATCTCGACGACGACGACGCGGACGGGCGCGAGGACGGGCTGCAGGATCGCGTCGGCGACGCCGTGGATTGTGCGACATGGGATGTCGCGAAGCTTCCGTCGGGGATGAGCCTCGAAGGGGTGACGCCGGCCGGGGCGGTGCGCGTGCTCGCGGACGGGGTGCCGATCGCTGCGGGCCAGCGTGTCCCTCCAGGGGCTGCGCGGCTGCAGGTGCAGGCCTTGCGTCCGGGGCCCTTCTCGGTCGAGCTCGGATCGGTCCGGGTCCGCGGCAGCGCCCTGCGGCTGCTCGCGCTCGACGGCAACGGGCGCAGCGTGAGCTTCGCGGCGTCGCACGCTTCGATTCAGCGCACGATCCCGGATCGAGTCGATGCTCCCGACGCGGTCACGCGCGATCCGGACGCGCTTCGGTTCGTAGTAGCCGGTGTCGCGGGGGACTTGCCCGCAGCGCTCGCTGTGAGAGCGCGCGGCGAGACCGGGGTGCAGCTCTCCGCGCTCGACGCGCTGCGACTGGCGGACACGACGTGTCCCGTCGATGCAGGGGCGGGGGTGGTGTGCAGGACGACGATGCCGGTCCGGGTGGTGGGAGACGAGGCGGACCGGGTGCATCCGCTCGTCGTGGACCGATCGGTGACAGGGGAGCTGGGGGGAGGGATCCTGATCGACCTGGGAGGGGGGCGTCGGCAGCAGATCCGGGTGGGAGGACCGCGCGAGACGAAGTTCGGTGCGATGAGGCGTTATCGGGCGACGCTGCGGACGCGGCTGTTGCGGCTCGGGGCGAGGGGCGCAGCGCCTCTCGGGGGAACGGACGCGAAGGCGTTGAAGCTGATGAGGGGGCAGGTCGCGCTGGCGAACGCGCTCTGGTCGCAGTGCGGGATCTCGTTGGGTCCGCCGGCCGACGCGGACATCGCCCTGGTGGATCCGCCGCCGCCTTGGCTGGTGTCGGTGGGGTGCGAGCTGGGGCTTCCGGCTTCCGGAGGACAGGTGCGTCTGGTGGTGGACGGTCGTCCGCTGACGGTGGCGGTGGAGGCGGGCTGGAGTCCGGCGCGTGCGGCGCGGGAGATCGCGACGTCGCTCGAGAAGCGTCGGTATCGGGTGGGGGTTTCGACGAACGCGAGGATCGGGCCCGGTGCGATGGCGACGGTAGATCTGCAGGTGTGGCGCGGGCCGGGGCGAGCGGCGGAGGTGAAGGGGCCGGACGCGGGCAGCGTGTCGACGGATCGGACGCTGGGGGTCTGCGTGGGGACGGCGGATCTGTCGGTGGGGTTGCGGCACTTTCTGGATGTCGACTCGATGGCGGGCACCTTCGACGAGCGGACGCTGCTCAAGTGGGTGGATGACCGGGATCCATCGACGATCGATCTGATGGTGGTTTCGTCGTTTGTTCGGGGGGGGAGGATCGGGGAGTCGTTCATTGGAACGGACCGATCGAGCGTACGCAACGCGGTGGTGTTGGATCGGTCCGGGATACGGGTGGCGAGGGCGTCGTACGCGTTGGCGCACGAAGTGGGGCATGTGATGTTGGATGTGCCGGGGCACCCGGATGACTACGGTCGGGACACGCCGACGCTGTTGATGGACTCGGACGGGGCGGATGCGAGCGTGTTCGGGCCGAGGCGTTTGCGGGTAGAGGACTGCGAGCGCGCGATGCAGAACAGCGGGCCTGGTTCGCCGGTGCCGTTGTTGCGGGAGTGGCGGTGGGGGCGATTGGGCAAACCGTGATAGCGGGTTACCTCTCCACACATGCGGACATGAAAAAGAAGAGGGCGCGGACGTTGCCTGGGGCGGGGCGCACCGGCTACCATGGAGGCATGCGCGGTAGCTGGACTTATGTCGTTGCCCTGGCTTGCGGCATGGGGGTGCTGTCCTGGGTGGGCGCCGCGCGGGCGGCAGATGGCGGAGCTGCAGACGCGGGTCCGCCGACGATGTCGCCGGGGGCAGTGCTTGCGTACTACTGCGGCGAGGCCGAGTTGCAGTGCGCGATCGCGCCGGTGCAGTGGGAGAAGAAGGTCGAGCTGCCGATCGCGTTCGACTGGGACACCGGGTGGATCCCGAAGAACTTCAGCGAGCTGCAGGTCCGCTTTCACGTGCAGGTGCCGGCGGAGACGGTCGTGAAGATGGCGGGCAACTTCAAGACGCAGTGGCCGAAGCCGCTGACGCTCGGGGTGCCTGGAATCCGGTACACGGGTCTTCTGAAGTTCGACTACGGCCTCATCGTCGAGGCGCTCGGCAAGATCGACATCAGCCTGCTCGGCTACCACATCGAGTGGCAGGGGCCGCTGCCCTACGTGCCGAACATCGACTTCCACGTGCTGGGCGGGGAGATCTTCGATCCCTTCGCGTTCAAGCCCGAGACGGCGAGCGCATCGGCGTTCACGGCGTCCGTGGATCTGTTCGAGATCAACGTGCTGGAGCTCGCGGGGATCCCGTCGCAGGTGGCGGCGGGCGGCGTGAAGCTGAAGGTCAAGGGGGAGCTGAAGGCGACCTACTGGACCGACCAGATCGACATCACGGCGCAGAAGCCTGCGGAGCAGATGGTCGAGATCCCGCCGATCAAGGCGGCGAGCGCGACGACGATTCACGCGTACAAGCCCGGGAAGTACGTGGAATACGACGTCGCGCCGGACGGCACGGTGCACTACGACGGCGTGCTGCACCTGATTCCGGCGTTCTATGTCGAGGTGTTGGGCAAGGACTTCGACATGCCGATTTACGACTACCCGATCACGGTGTCGCTCGGGGATCAGGACTTCAAGTTCTCGCCGGTGCGGGTGCACGTGTCGTTACCCGACGTAGTGCCGCCGGAGCAGAAGACGTACAACTTCGGCAAGGTGGTGGTGGGGTCGAGCAAGAAGGCCACGCTGCCGATCTCGAACCAGGGCGAGGCGCGGGCGCGGGCGGTGTCTTCGGTGGAGCCGTCGATGGCGCAGATCTTCAAGGTGCTGTCGAGCACGGTGGAGATGAAGCCCGGCGAGGCGGAGGAGATCCAGCTCCGGTTTGCGCCGAAGACCGAGGGGATTCTGAAGACGAAGCTGACGATCTCCTCGAACGATCCGGACTCGCCGCAACAGGTATTGGAGCTGGTGGGGGAAGGGGTGCCGGAGGGGACGGACATCCCAGAGGATACGGAGGACGGAGGGTTCGTTCCGGAGGAGCCCCTGCCCGGGTTCTACCAGGGCACGGAGGGCGGTTGTGCGTGCGGGACGACGCCTGGCGGACCGGAAGGCGGCTGGCCGATGTGGGCGGGGTTCGGTCTGCTCGGTGCTTCGATGGTGATCCGACGTCGCCGTCGCGAGAAGAACTGAGGGAATCCGCTGGCCCAGGCGGGTGAGGATGCGCTATCCTCGCTGCATGCGTACTTGTGTCCGCTTGGGTCTATTCGCTGCAGTTTCATCCTTTGCTCTTCTGGCTTCCGGGCTCGCGTTCGCCGACGACGCGGGGACGGAGGGCGGTCTGGTGGACGGCGGGGCGCCGCAGCAGAACTGCGACCCGACGACGCTGTGGTGCAGCAACGGGGAGGCTGCGCAGAAGATCGAGAGCAAGCCTGGGGAGGAGTTGCCGATCGGGATCGACACCGGCTGGATGCCGTCGTGTCCCGACAAGATGCAGCACAACTGCGGCAAGAACCTGCAGGTGCGTGCGTGGATCCGCTTCACGCCGCTCGAGAGCGGGCAGCCGGTGTACTCGATCAACATGCCGGCGGCGGCCACGAAGCTCGATGCTCGCTGGCCGACGACCGACGGGATCGATCTGACGGCGGCGCAGGGCACTGCGGGTGCGGGCTCCTTCAAGGTCTCCCACGGCATGGTCGCCTCCTTCGCCCTGTGGATCGACACGTCGATCTTCACCGGCGAGATCTCGATCGACGCCGACTCGCTGCTCCCGCTGATTCCGGGCGGCCAGAAGTTCAACTACGCCGCGGTCAACTCCACCAAGTTCGCCCCGTGGGGCTTCGATCAGGTCAAGCTCGACGTCGGCGGCACCGACCTGAAGAACTCGCAGCTCTTCGCGATCAGCTTCGAGGACCTCGGCAAGATCGTCAACGTGAACAACCTCGACGAGTACATCGAGGGGTCGTTCAGCTTCAACGCGGTGACGCACTCGACGTTCAGCTACCAGACCACGAGCATCGTGCCCCTCGGGGCCACGGGGCCCATCGCGAGCAAGAGCGGCAAGGCGCTGTATCCGGGACCGTTCGAGAACGCCGCCGACTTCATGGCCATGAGCAAGGGCGTGCTCCGGTACACCGGCGACGTCGAGCTGCTCCCGGTCATCCACATCACCAGCATCGCGGGGTTCGGCATCACCCTCGACTTCCCCATCAGCGTCGGAATCAAGTTCCCCTACGACTCCAACGCGATCAACGTGCAGTCGGCCAACGTCAACGTGCACGTGCCGCTGCCGAACCTCGAGGTCCCCACGACCACGATGGCGTTCGGAGGTGTCGAGGTCGGCGCGAGCAAGACCATGAAGGTCGAGATCGAGAACACCGGCGAGCTCGGCGGAATGATCGTCGATGTCATCAGCGACAGCTCCGCCTTCACGGCCCCGGTCAAGTCGGCGATGCTCGATCCCGACGGCGGGACGTTCGAGCTGCCGATCGTTTTCAAGCCGACCAAGGCGGGCAAGTACACCGGCACGATCACGGTCAAGACCAACGATCCCGACACACCGGAGGCCACGTTCAAGGTGACGGGCGGAGAAGGCGCGGACATCCCGCCCGATCAGCCCGATGCAGGGAGCCAGGAGGACGGCGGCTACACGCCCACTGGCCCGGGCTTCTACTCGCCGTCGAACGAGGGCGGGTGCGGGTGCCGCACCGGAGCGAATCCCGACGGCGCCGCGGTCACTGCCTTCTCCCTGATCGGCCTGGGTCTGGCGTTGCTGCGCAGGCAGCGTCGGCGCGGTTAGCGCGTGGGCTTGAGCATCCCTTCCCATCTACATCGAAGGCCGGCTGGCGCCGGGGGAGCGGTCCCCTGGCGGTCGGCGCGGCGTGTCCTGGCGACCTGATTGTGAGACCCGGGCGCTGCGCCCGTGAGTGAAGAGCGATACGGAGGAGCATTGGCGACGACGAAGACAACGACGAAGGGCGTGACGAAAGGGATCAAGGGGACCACTCGCACGGTGAAGGTCTCCGGGGATGCGGAGGCACCGGCGAGTCCTGCGGGGGGCGGAAGGCTGCGGCTGAAGTCTTCCCACGCGACGCAGGCTGCGGCTCCGCGGGCCAAGACCTCCCCTGCCCCGCTCCCCGCACCGGCACGCGCCCCGTCGATCCCGCCACGCGCGCGCAAGACCACCAAGGCTGCCGCTGTGCCCGCACCGTCTGCTGCCACCGAAGCGGGTCAGCTCGCCATCGCCATCGCTGCAGCCGCCATCGACAAGAAGGCTTCCAACGTCGAGATCATCGATCTCGGCGGCAAGGCCGACTACGCCGACTACCTCGTCGTGATGACCGCTGGAAGCGACAGGCACGTGCGGGCCGTTGCCGACGGCATCGAGCAGTCGCTGCATCCGAAGGCTGTGCCGCTGTCGGTCGAGGGGCTGCAAGGCGGCACGTGGGTGCTCATCGACTTCGGCAACGTCGTCGCGCATGTCTTCCAGGACAGCGTGCGCGCCCTGTACGACATCGAGGGGCTCTGGCTCGACGCCGCGCGGGTGCCGATCCCCGAGCCGCGCTGAAGGAGCGCTCGCTGCCGTGCGGGTATGCGTGGTCGCCGTAGGCCGGATGAAGGAGCGCGGCCTGCGCGAGGTGGTCGATGACTATCTCGGACGCATCCGGCATCACGTGCCGTGTGACGAGATCGAGGTTCGCGAGGGGAAGAACGAGCAGGATGCGATACGTTCAGCGATCCCGTCCGGGGCGCTCGTCGTGGCCCTCGAGATCGGCGGACGCGAGTACGACAGCGTGGGGTTCGCCCGTCAGCTCGAGCGCTGGGGCTCCACGGGCAAGGGGGTGGTGGCGTTCCTGATCGGCGGGGCGGACGGGATTCCCGCTGCGATCTCGAAGGCAGCGGCGGAGCGGATGAGTCTGGGGCGCATGACGCTGCCGCACCGCATTGCGCGCATCGTGTTGCTGGAGCAGATTTACCGGGCGACGACGATCCTGCGGGGCGAGCCGTATCATCGTTAGGGCGGTGTGGGGATCGGGGCGGGCGAGTGGCGCGCGACGCAGGCCAGCGTGACGCGAAGCCTGCTGTGTCGGCCGAGGAGTGAACGCCATTCTCGCCGCACGTCCACCGTGGTAATCGGTGGACATGGGATCCCGGAACGTGCTTGTGGTGGGCTCGGGGGGCAGGGAGTACGCGCTCTGTCTCGCGTTGGAGAGGTCGTCCTCGGTGGCCAGCGTGATCGTGGCGCCCGGCAGTGCGGGCATGAGCACGCGCTGGAAGTGTTACGACATCAAGACGCTCGATCACACAGCGCTGCTGAGCCTGGTCGATCGGGAGAAGATCGATCTGGTGGTGATCGGTCCCGAGGCTCCGGTAGTGGAGGGGCTGGCGGACACGCTGCAGCAGCACGGAGTGGCCGCTTACGGACCGAGCGCGGCGGCGGCTCGTCTCGAAGCCTCCAAGGTCTTCTGCAAGAAATTCGCCCAGCGCTATGGCATCCCCACGGCGCCCTTCCAGGTGTTCTCCAACCCGACCGCGGCGCGCACCTATGTGCGCCGCCTCGATCGCGCACCGGTCATCAAGGCCAACGGCTTGTGCGCCGGCAAGGGCGTGGTGGTCTCCGAGTCGATCGAGCACGCGCTGAGCTCCGTGGATGCGATCCTCGAGCGCAGGGCGTTCGGCGACGCCGGGGCTGCGATCGTCATCGAGGAGAGGATCGCCGGCGAGGAGATGAGCATCCAGGTGATGTGCGACGGTGAGCGGATGCTGGTGTTGCCGTCTGCGCAGGACCACAAGCGTCTGGGCGACGGCGATGAGGGAGCGAACACCGGAGGGATGGGAGCCTACTCGCCGGTGCCGCTGATGACGAAGGCGCTCGAGGAGAAGGTGCGCAAGCAGATCCTGGAGCCGACAATCAAGGGAATGCAGGAGGAGGGGCAGCCCTTCCGCGGCACGCTCTTCGCCGGCCTGATGATCACGCCGAAGGGCGATCCCTATCTGCTCGAGTTCAACGTGCGCTTCGG
>CAYMUE010000047.1:3411-10455 GCA_964393505.1 uncultured Polyangiaceae bacterium | reverse complement strand
TGATGATCACGCCGAAGGGCGATCCCTATCTGCTCGAGTTCAACGTGCGCTTCGGCGACCCGGAGGTGCAGGCCACGCTCCCGCTGCTCGAGGGCGACTTCGCCGAAGCGTGCTTCCAGTGCGCCAAGGGCGAGCTGCAGCCCGACGTCCTGCGAATCACCAACAAGCACGCCCTGTGCGTCGTGCTCGCTTCCCACGGGTATCCGGGCAGCGTGCGAACAGGCGATCGGATCCTCGGTGTCAAGGAAGCCGAGGCCGTGCCGGGTGTGACCGTAATCCACGCCGGAACGCGCAAGATCGAGGAGGAGTTCGTGACCGGAGGAGGGCGCGTGCTCAACGTCGTGGGCGTGGCCGAAACGCTCCAGGAAGCGCGCGATCGCGCCTACGAGGCCTGCGGGAAGATCTCGTTCGACGGCATGCACTACCGCAAGGACATCGGCGCCCGGGCGCTGAAGGCGGTAGGCTAGACGCTCAGACTCCCTCTCCTCTGTCCCCTCTTCGTGCCGTCTCATGATCCTCGCCATTGTCAGAGTGCCTTCGAGCCCGGATGCGTTTGACCGTGCCGCCGCGGCGACGGGGCTCAGTGCCGCCGACATCCGCAGAAGGGCCGCGGGGGTCCTGCCGCGGGTGCTGATGCTCGATGCCGACGCGGCGAGGATGACGATGCTGCGCGACGAGCTCGCGCTCATGGGATTCACGACGGTTCTCGTCGATCCGGACCAGGTTCCGGGCGACGGTGACCGGGTCGTCGCGCGGCTCATGGAGGCCACGGTGGGCGGGTTCGTGGTGCATGCCGGAACGGGCACGACGCCCCGCCACGAGGTGCCCGTTGCGGCGCTGGAGCTGGTGCAACGGGGGATGCGGGTCCTGTCGCAGGAGCGGACGACCACGACGCAGGAGCGCAAGTTCGCGGGTGGCAGGGCGCTGATCAGCGGGGGTCTGGTGATGACGAAGAAGGTGCAGACGACTTCGACGCAGCGCGAGGAGACGCGCGAGCCGTTCGTGCTGCTGCATCGTTGGGATGGCGAGCCCGACATCATTCTCTACGAGCACCGCCTCGACTATCGGGGCCTTGGCAGGGAGATGCAGCCCACGAGCCGGGCGAATCTCGAGCTCACCCTGGCGAAGGTCAAAGCGGCGGCCCCGGCGGTCCCTGTCGATGATCGCGTGATGCGCCCCGGATTCGTCCAGGGCTTGCCCGCAGTCGGCTCCGCGGAGCCGGTCGATCTCGCCTTGCATCTGGTGCGGGTCGCCCGCCCGCTCGAGGCGAAGACGCAGTCTGTGGGGTACTATCGATGAGGCGTATCCGCGCGAGGCGGCGCGAGCTCACTCCAGGGACACCTCGGCGACGTCGGCGCCCAGGCTCGACAGACGATTGACCTTGATCCGGCGCTCGCTGACCGAGAACACCCAATCATCCATGAAGATGCTACGCTTGACCTCGGTGCTGGCGTTGCTCCACCAGCTGCTGCACGCCTGATTGTCGTAGCCGGACGCTCCCGAGTTCGGGTGAGCCACCCTCCCCTTCTCGACGATTCCTCCGTCCACTGTCACGTTGAAGACCATCAGCCCATTGAAGGTCATTTCCGTTCCGTAGGAGCCTCCCGAGCCTCCCTCGCAGACGGTCATGGGCAACGCGAGCAGGTGCAGCGGATCGAAGTAGTTGAACGCCAGGTGATTCGTCAGCGCTTCGGAGCTCGAGCCGTGCGGGATGCGCGCGACGCACCGCCAGCGGTGGTATGCGTGGGCTGCGATGCTGCTTCGGCTGACAGTCAGGGGGTTCAAGAACCTGCGCAACGTCACGGTGCGTTTCGGCCCGATCAACTGCTTCCTGGGACCGAACGGCGTCGGCAAGTCCAACCTGTTCGACGCGATTCAGTTCCTGCGAGCGCTCGCGGACACCGACATCCAGACGGCAGCGCAGTCGATTCGCAGCGCGCAATCCGGCACGTTCGGACCGCGCGACCTGCTGTGGCGCGGGAGCCCGGAGCGGGAAATGAGCTTCGAGGCGGACCTCCTGGTGCCGACGGAGGTCGTCGATGACTTCGGACGCCTGGCCAGGCCGGCCACGACGCTGCTCCGATACGAGGTTGCGTTCCGGTAGGTGGAATCCCCAGTGCCTCGTCTGGAAATCCTGCGCGAGAACCTCCTGCCGCTGAAGCTGAGGGATGCGAAGACCGTGGTGGGGTTCCCCTGCGGCGCCGGCTTCCGCAGCGCCATGCCGAAGCCCAACCGGCGTGGCGGCGCATTCATCTCGGTGCAGGAGGAGCACGGAGTCCCGACGCTGGTGCTGCACCAGGACGGTGGAAGCCGGAGCCGGCCCATCCCGGTGGGGACCTCGCCGAGAACCGTGGTGTGCGGCACGAACGCCGCCGACTACCCGACGGTGCTGGCAGCGCGCAGGGAGATGGCTTCCTGGCGCTTGCTGCACCTCGAGCCCTCGGCGATGCGGACCCCTGACCCCTTCGGTGGCCCCGACACGGTCAGCGAGAGCGGCGCACACATGGCCGCGACCCTCCACCGCCTCAGCCTCAACGAGACGTCGCCGGGACAGGTGCTCGCCGAGGCGGCAAGCCGACTCTCGGCGCTGGTTCCCGAGACCCGAAGGCTGCGGCTCGATGACGATAAGCCTCGCCAGCAGCGCTCCGTTCAGGTGCAGATGAGCGGATCGGACCAGTGGTTGGGTCCCCGGTCCATGTCCGATGGAACCCTGCGATTCCTCGCGCTCGTCACGATGCTCCTGGACTCGAGATCCGCCGGAGTCCTCTGCATGGAGGAACCAGAGAACGGGATGCACCCGGCGCGCGTGCCGTCCATGATCGATCTGCTGCGCGACTTCGCAGTCGATCCGCACCTGCCGGTCGGCGAGGACAATCCCCTGCGACAGATCATCGTGAACACGCATTCGCCCGATGTGGCTCGTCAGATGGACCTGGATCAACTGCTCATGGTGGAGAACGTCGACTCTCCTTCTGGGCGAGAGGCAAGGGTGGTCGCGATGAGCGACTCGTGGCGTCAGGGCATGCCGACGGTCTCGCGCCAGCATGTCGCTGACTTCATCGGAGGTAGTCGTCCGTCGGAGGAAATGGGGCAACTGTCGTTGGTCTTCGGGACCGCGCAGCCATGACAGTCTTCTCCTACGCTCTCATGGCCGATGGGTCGAGCGGCCGGGCGCTGCTTCCGATCTCGCTCCGCGCTCCCCGGGGTCAGCATTCCGAGCCCTCAGCTCGTCGTGAGAGGCGCGCTCCCGGATCAGGACCTGGTGCGCAAGGCGCAGGATGGATACGCCCCGACCGTCGTGTTCGTGCACCGCGATGCGGAGAGAGTCCGTTGGCAGGAGCGAAGGCGTGAGGTGCCGAGCGGCGAACGCATCGTCCCCGTGATCCCGGTGCGCATGACCGAGGCGTGGCTCCTGATCGACGAAATGGCGATCCGCTCGGCAGCAGGGAATCCCAACGGGACGGTCGCTCTTGAACTGCCCCGTGCGGCCCAACTCGAGTCGGTTCCGGATCCGAAAGAGGTCCTGCGCCGCCTGCTGGTGGAGGACTCTCAGCTCCATGGACGCCGCTCCAGACAGTTCGATCGCGCGGCCGCCGTCCAACGGGTCGCGAATCTGATCGAGGACTTCACTCCGCTGAGGTCACTCGAGGCGTTTCAAGCGTTCGAGCGCGACCTCGGGTCGGCACTCGAAGCGCTGGGGCTGTTGGTCGCGCATTCAAGCGGTGGAGGCTGAGGTCCCCCCGGCCGACGGCGTGCTCGCGCGCTTGACCTCCTCGGAGAGCGCGGAGCTACTTCCTTGTGCGGCGCCTCCGCCCGAATGCGAGCCCCCGCCACGCGGCGAGGATAAGCAGCCATCCGGACGCTCCACGCGCGCGCCCCGGCATCGCGCATCCGCAGCCGCCGTCGTCCGCACTGGAATCGAAGGTCCCCTTGCCCGCTGAACCCGCGGCTGCTGCCGCGCCCGCGGAGGCAGCCGCACCCGCCTCACCGCCGGAGTCCCCTCCCCCACCGATGGATGCGTCGGACGCCGAACTACCCGCACCGCCTGCGGATCCTCCAGCTCCGGCCGCGCCTGACTCACCGGCCCCGCCGTCCGACGGCGCATCGACCACGTCCAGCGTCAGGAGCATCGGAATGTCACCCTGCGTCTCGAACCAGGTGACCCCCTCCTCCACCAAGTCGGCCTGCACGTACCACACGCCCGTCGATGCGGGCGCCGGCAAGTCCGCGTCGAGTGCCACCTCACCCCCCGGCGGCACATTCGCAGGCAGCGATACCCGCGTCGGGTATCCGCCGGAATCGGAAGGCAGCGACCGGGGAACCGGCGGCGTGGACGAGACGTGCAATCCGAGCCGGTGCTTGCCCGCGGTCCAGGTCTCCCATCCGTCGTTGCGCACGCGCAGCGACAGGTGCGGAGCCTTCCCGACCAGTGCGGGGGACTCGAGAGCGACCTCGCGGAAGCTGGCCCGGTACGAGTTGGAGCCGCCGAGGGACTTCCTCGCCAGGTAGAAGAACGCAAAGGGATCCACGAACCGGTAGCGCCTCGACGGGTGATCGTCGATGACCTTGTGGGACGCCCCGACCAGGTCGGTCGACGGCTCCAGCACGGCTCGCATGGCGGTAAACGAAGCATTCGAGGGGACAGTCGTTGCGCCGACGATCCACGAGCTGATGCCGTCGACACCGCTGCCGCCCAGGTTGTGGAGCTGCAGCACCGGGGCGTGGTCCACGATCGTCGGAGGCTGCACGCCTCCGCCGGACATGAGCAGGATGCCGTCGCCCGTGAAGGGAGTGACCGCATCCATGTGCTGCTCATCGAGTGGATCGAGGGGATTGAGGATCCAGGATGCGGAGGCATCGAGCCTGCGAGCGGCGTTCACGCCGCCCTTGGCCCAGATGGCGCGCGAGGCGGCGTCCATCACGCCGGGATTCCCGTAGCCCGGGCCGCTGTCGGCGCCGATGAAGAAGTCGCGGGGCGTACGGGTCGCGAGCACGTGACGGAAGAACGGTGGGAATCGCGTGGCGTTGTGGCCTGCGAAGTCCCACGCAAAGGGGACGAGACCGCGCCCGGGTCGATCCCAGGTGACGGGAGAGAACTCGTACATCCATGCGGTACCGTCGTAGTCGCCGACGAACCAGAGCATGTAGTTGGCGGGCTCAATGGCCGCCGCGGCCGCGTCTCCGGCATAGAACGCAACATCGTCCACGTCGAGATTGGCGTTCGCGGTGCGCAGGTAGAGTTGGCCACGCGTCGATGTGTGGCCCGCCTTCGCGACGTCGAGGGCGACTCGCACCTCGCTCCACGACGTCCCTGCGGTGAACTTGGTGACGGACTGCTCCGTCTCGCCCCCCATCGCCCAGATGACCAGCTCTCCCTGGACCGGCGCCGCGGGAGCCCGCACGAAGGCGCGCAGCGTGACGCGGGTGCCCGGAGACACGGCCGCCCCATCGCGATAGAGGTTGTCCTGGGAGTCGTTCCCGACTGCGGAAGTATTGCACTGCAGGCGCCTCAGCCCGGTCTTCGAAGCCGGCTCGCCGGCCTTGGAATCTGCGTGGACGACGTGGTTGGTGACGTGCATCACCCACCCGTCCTCCCCATCCTCGAAGCTCCCGTTGGAGGCCAGTCCCTTCAGGAATCCCGCACCGATCAGGTCCTCGGCCGTCGGACGCTTCTGCGGCTCCGGGGTCTCGATGAGGGGCACGTGCGAGAAGAACGACGCATTCGCCATGGTCGCGACGCCGGGGGCGTCGGCATCGAGACCGACAGCCCAGGGGGAGACGAGCCGGACGCCGGACCACTCTCCCTGCACCGGCTCGTGTCCGGCAGGCAGCCCCTGGAGGGAGGTGTACTTGAACTGCCACGCGAAGAAGCCTCGGATGGTGATCGCATCGTTGCCCGCCCCCTGCCGCGCCGAGGCCATCAGCTCCTTGAGGATCCCGGGGTCGGTACCCACCGGCTGCCCCGGGTCGTCGGTCGCAGCCACATCGCTCCACGGCGACAGATCGAAGGGAAGCCCGCGCTTCGCTACGAGCCAGTCGCGATTGGTGATCTGGAGCTGGTGGGTGGCATTCGCGTTTCCTTTGTAGTCGTTCGGATCGAGGATCCAATGAGCGTCGATCATCCACCCGAACTCCGTCGGATCCAGCTTGCCGGGCTTCAGGTACTTCTCCAGGGCCCAGACGTAGGCGTCGGCCTTTGCGCTCTGCGAGGTCTGCCTGCCGGTGTCGGGGACCATCGCGCTCCCCTGGTCATCCAGGAACCTCGAGGAGCCGTCGTCGTTCACGAGCGAGACGACGACTGGCCACTTCGCCTTGAGGGTCTGGTAGAGGCTGCCGGCGGAGGCGTCCCAGCGGACCGCGATCAGGTCCTCTGCACCGGCCGCGGTGAACGCGGCATTGACGGTGGCTGGCACGTGCTCGTCCCACACGACCAAGCCCTTGACGAAGGGCGCGTAGGCCTGGAGCGCCTCGTCGAGGTCCCCGAGATTCACAATCTGACGCCCCGCGACCACGCCCGCCCCGACCGTGGGATCCGCGAGCCGATCGAACCAAAGTTGATCGGTGTCGATGGATCCGTCGACCACGCTCTTGACGTAGTGCAGGTAGAGGTTGGGGCCGGCGCGGTTCACGATGCCCTGCAGGCAAGTCGCGGCGACGAGGGTGTCGTAGGCCTGTCTGCGCTCCTCGATCGAGGACGGGGCTGCGCCGAACAGGGGGCGCAGGTCGAGCACGCGAACGGGCTCGGCGGCGCGCGAGGCAGAGGCCGAGAGGAGCAGGGACAAGGCGAGGCAGGGAGCGGCGAAGCGAGGGGCCATGAAGAGAGACAACACCCGGAGCGAGACGGGGGTCAACCTCGATCGGGACGCGAAAGGAAGCGCGGAAGACGAGAGCGGCGGCGGCGCGGGGTCTGACGGGAGAGGCGAGCCATGCCAGTAGGCTCCGACGGCTTCCGATACGAACCGAAAGCGCTCCGATGCGCACTTGATGAGCGCGGAGACTTGGGCTGTTTGTGGTCACCGATCGGACTCCCTTGAAGTACCCCGC
>CAYMUE010000047.1:0-3311 GCA_964393505.1 uncultured Polyangiaceae bacterium | reverse complement strand
CGCGGAGACTTGGGCTGTTTGTGGTCACCGATCGGACTCCCTTGAAGTACCCCGCACCGAGGTGCGGGGCATTGGTGGCAACCGGGGGGCTCTTGGGATAGGACAGAGTGAATCCATGGTTCGCTGGCACGAGCAAGCCCGCCTGCGCCGGGCTCTGAGCTCGATGTGGACCCCGGTGTTCGGTGCTCTCCCGCCGCCGCCCTTGGCGGAGCGGCGCTTGAGAAGCGGGTGGGGTCACGGGAGATTCCTCAAACCCGCCAGGGCTTCTGCACGGTCAGCCGACGGCTCTCTCGGGTAGAGGTTGCGATCGACTGCCCTGCAGGACGCGGTCACCACACGCGCACGCGTTGATCGGGGGGGAGATAGAGAGGCTCCCCGGTCTTGACGCCGAAGGCCCCATACCACTCGTCGAGGTTGCGCACCGTCAGTGCGCGGTAGCGGCCAGGCGAATGGCCATCGGTCATCAACCGCTGGCGCAGCGCCGGCTCGCGCATCTTGGATTGCCAGCTCTGCGCGTAGCTGATGAAGAACTGCTGGTCCCCGGTGAAGCCGTCGACGGTCACCGGAGCGGGCTTCCCTCCCAGCGAGGCCTTCCAGGCGTCATGCGCGGCGGCGAGCCCGGCGAGGTCCGCGATGTTCTCCGAGAGGGTCTGTTTTCCGTTCACCGACGCATCCGGAAAGGGCCTGTAGGCATTGTACTGCGCCACGAGCGCTGCCGCAGACTGCTCGAAGTGCTTCAGGTCCTCGGCCGTCCACCAGTTGGCGAATCGGCCCCGGTCGTCGAACAACGCCCCCTGGTCGTCGAACGAGTGGCTGATCTCGTGGCCGATGATCGCTCCGATCGCGGCGAACTTCACTGCGGGTGTGGCATCGGGAGCGTAGAACGGTGGCTCAAGAATGGCGGCCGGGAAGTTCAAGGCGTTGCGCACGGGCAGGTTGACGGCATTCACCGTCTGCGGGTTCATGACCCACTCGTCGCGCGGCATCGGCTTGCCGACCTTCGCGAGCTCCTTCTGCATCTTGAACAGCTCGGAACGCTCGTAGTTGCCGAGCGGATCACCGCGCACGATGTCGAGCCCCGTGTCGTCTCGCCAGGTGTCGGGATACGCGATTCCCACCTTCAGCGTGCGGAGCTTCGCTTTCGCTCTCGCGCGGGTTTCGGACGCCATCCAGGGCAGGGCGTCGATGCGGCGTGCAAACGCCGCGACAATCTGGTCTACCATGGACTCGATTTCGGCCTTGTACTCCGGCTTGAAATGCTTCTCCACGTAGGCCCGTCCCACCGCGTCGCCCACGATGTCATTGGCCGTGTCGATGGCGCGCTTCCACCGGTCCCGCGCCTTCGGCGTGCCGCGAAGGGCAGTGCCGTACATGGCAAAGTGGACATCCGCGAATGCCTTGGGAAGGAATGGGGCAGCGCGGTCGATGGCACGCACGGCGAGGTAGTCCTTCCAGACGTCGAGGGGCTCGGACTTGACGAGGGCTGCGATGCCCGTGACAGCGGACGGCTGCCAGACGATGAGCTCCGCGAGCTTGTCGAGGTTGGCAGCCTGGAACGCAAGGTCCCAGTCGAGGCCGGGAGCTTTTTCGGCGAAGGCCTTGCGCAACCAGGGATTGTTGCACTTCGCAACGTCGAAGGATTCCTGGCGCGACCAGTGCGCCGCCGCGATCTTCTTCTCGAGCTCGAGCACACGCCCCGCCTTCTTCCCGGCGTCCTTGATGCCCGCGAGCTTCATGAGTTGCGCGAGGTACTCCTGGTACTTCGCGCGGGCCCGGTCCATGCGTTCCCCGCTGTCGACGTAGTAGCTGCGATCGGGCATTCCGAGACCGCCTTGCAGCACATACACGGTCGCGCGAGACGGATCGTTCAGGTCCTGTTCCACCCACAATCCGAACAGGCGCGAGGTGTGGAAGTGCGCAAGGTTGAGCGCGTCGACATCGGCTCGGAGCTGCGCCCCGAGCTCCTTGGACAGTGCGCTCTTGTCCTTGAGCTTCGCAATGCGGTCGAGCGCCGGTTTCAGGGGCCCGATTCCATTGGCTTCGACGGCGGCTTCGTCCATGAACGAGGCGTACACATCGCCCATCCGCTGGCCGGGAGTACCGGGGGCCGCGCCGCTCCTGGCAGCGTCCTCGAGAATCGCACGGGTGCGCTTGAGCACCTCTTCGTCCATGCGCACGAACGCACCGGTGCCGGGCCGGTCTTCCGGAATCTCGACGGTGCGCAGCCAGGTGCCGTTGGAATACTCGTAGAAGTCCTCGCCCGGTTTGCGCGAACGGTCCATGAGCGCGACTTCGACGCCTCGGGCGTCGGTGTTCGGCGCAGAAGGTTCCGGAGTCGAGGCCACCTGGGACGCGGCGGAGGCGGGCGGGGTTGCGACCCGAGGTGCGGGAGAGGAGCCGGTGCAAGCAGGGGCGAGCAGTGCGGCGACGAGGAGGGCTCGAATCTTCATGACCGCAGGCCTAGCCTCGCAAGCGTGGCGGGGCAATGGGCCCGACGCACCCGCTCCCGTGCGAGCGCGCGTTGGCGGAGGAGCAAGGGCTGCCGCTTCCGTACACGGGCCGAAAGAATCCCACACGGCCTTGGTCATTGTGAGAGGATGCGTCTCGATGATGACTCGTCCGCACTCTCGAAGGCTGATGTTGTCCGGCACCCTTGGCATGCTGATGAACGCGTGCGGCGCGCCCCGGCCCGAGTCGCGAGGGGTCCCGGGAGATTCCCCCTCTGAGGCGTTGGCGCGGCTCGAAGCGAGGGTGGGAGGACGAATCGGCGTTTTCGCGGTCGATACCCGCACGGGGAAGTCGCTTGGCTTCCGGCCCGACGAGCGTTTCGCAATGTGCTCCACCTTCAAGTGGGTGCTCGCCGCGACGGTCCTGGCGCAAGTGGACGCCGGTCGTCTGACACTGGGAGAGCGCATTCCCTATGGCCCGGCCGATCTGCTGGAATATGCACCGATTACGGGCGCGCACGTCGCGCAGGGAGCCATGACCGTCGAGGCACTCACGCGGGCCACTGTGATCGTCAGCGACAATACCGCCGCGAACCTGCTGCTGGCGAGGCTCGGTGGGCCATCCGCCGTGACGCAGTTCGCGCGTTCCCACGGGGACGGGGTGACGCGACTCGATCGCAACGAACCTGCGCTCAATGCCCCTCCGCCGGGCGACTCGAGGGACACCACCACGCCGCGCGCGATGGTGGAGTTGATGCGCCGGGTGCTCGTCGGCGGGGGCCTGCGGGCGGGCAGCCGCGACCGGCTTCTGGGGTGGTTGCGCGACTGCGAAACGGGGAAGAAGCGTTTGAGGGCGGGTCTGCC
>CAYMUE010000046.1:25597-39988 GCA_964393505.1 uncultured Polyangiaceae bacterium | reverse complement strand
CGGCCGACGCACCCTCGTCATCACCGTCGATCCCGCCCGACGCCTCGCCGATGCGCTCGGCGCCCAGGTCGGCCAGCACGCCGTCCCCGTCGCCTTCGGTCCCGAATGCGAAGGGCTGCTGTTCGCGCGCATGCCCGACCCGCGCGCCTCCCTCGACGACTTCGTCGAGTGGCTGTTCGAGGATCCCCTGAGACGGCAGCACGTCAAGACCAACCCCGCGTATCGCGAGCTCGGCGACTCCCTCGCTGGAGTCCACGAGCTCGTCACCATCGGCCTCCTGCAGCACGAGGTCGATTCCGGCGAGTACGACGAGGTCGTGCTCGACACCGCGCCGTCGCGTCATGCCCTCGCCTTCCTGACCTATCCCGCGCGTCTCCTGGGCCTCCTCGAAGCCCGCGCCCTGGCCTGGCTCGCGGCCCTCGCCAAGGTCGCGGAGGACTCCCCCGACGAGCCTCACCACCATGGCAAGCTCGTCGAGTGGGGCCGCTCCAAGGTCGAATCCCTCATGGGGCGCATCGTCGGCCTCGATGGACTGCGCAACCTCTCCGCGCTCTTCGGCGACATGGTCGCCGTCCGCGAACGCTGGGCCGGCCTCGCACGACGCACCAACGGCATGCTGCGCGATCCCGCTACGCGCTACTTCATCGTCGGCTCACCCACCCGCGGCGCGCTCGCCGACGTCCAGTACCTCCTTGCCAACCTCGCACACCATCAGCTTCGACCCTCGGCGATCGTCCTCAATCGCGCCGAAGACCTTCCTCCCGCCTGCGAGCAGCACCTGCTCGAGGCCCTCGGCGACGGCTTCGGCTCCAGCCTCGACGGCGCCCGGCGCGCAGCCCTCATCCGCACCCTCGAAACCATGCGCGAGGAGCACACCGTTCGAAGCGCCGCCGCTCGCGCTGCGATCGATCAGCTCCTCAGGATCGCACCGCCCGATACACGCGTCGTCCGCCTCCCCTTCGTGCACAGAAACGAGCCCAGAGCGATCGTGACCTCTCTCGCCGATGCCTGGACCGAGGCCGGCATCGACACTGGCCCACAGGCCTAGGAGAGCAGCTCGATCGTCTTCTTGACAGCCCAGCCGAGGAAGACCCCGCTCCCCGCGATCACCATCACGGGCTCCAACCGCGTGCGCCACACCGCCGCCATGGAAGCCGCCCACGGCGGCACCGACGGCTCGGCTCGCAAGAATGCCTCGCGTGCGACGGTTCGCATCCGCCTGTCGGTCTCCTCGTCGAGACCGTACGACGCCAGCTCCCCCAGCTCCTCGAGCAGTCCGTCGCTCATCGCATGTCTCCCTTGGACTCCAGCTTCTCCGCCAACGCCTTCCTCGCGCGCTCCAACCGCTTGCGCACTGCCTCCGGCTTCACCCCGAGCACCGTCGCCACCTGTCCCGGCTCCAGCCTCTCCACCGCCACCAGCACCAGCACCTCGCGTTGATCCATGGGCAGCTCCAGCAGCGCGCGCTCCAGAAGTCGCTGCGTTTGCGCAGCTGACGCGATCTCGAACGGCGTTGCGTTCAGCCCTCCCTGCGCCGCGCATGCGGAACAGTCCAGGCGCGCTGCCCCGCACATCGCCCGACGCACGTGGCTGAGGAACAGGTTGCGAGCCACCGTGAAGAGCCACGCCCCCAGATCCGTGTCCTCGTCGAGATCGCGCGACCGTAACGCCAGCCGCAGCCACGTCTCCTGCAGCAAGTCCTCCGCCACGTGACGATTGCGCGCCATGCGAACCAGATATCCGTGCAAGCGACACCGATACCGCTCGTACGTGCACTCGAACGCCTCCGCGTCGCCGCCTCGAAGTCCCGCCACAAGATCGCGCTCGTCGCCCGGCACGCGCGGATCAACGCACGACACGCACTGGCGTGACACGCTTTTTTTCGTCACGCGACCGGTCGCGCCGCGTTCCTGGAATCGAAACGCGCACCACGCTCAACCACGGAGGCAGCCGATGATCCAGTTCTTCCGCGAAGGTGGGTTCCCGATGCTCTTCATCCTGGCGCTCGGCATCGCCGCGCTCGTGTCGTCCTCGCGCTTCGCCTGGCGACCGGACCCCCGCACCGTCGAGTCCAACCGCAGCCTCGGCCTCGCCCTGCTCTTCGCGACTCTCACCGGCATCGCCACCGACGTGGCCGCCGTCATGCACCACATCCCTGCCCACCCCGAATGGGCCCACAGCCCCGATCGCCCCCTCATCGTCATGACCGGCCTCGGAGAAGCCATGGCGCCTGCCATCCTCGGCTTCGCCCTGCTCACCGTGCAGTGGCTCCTCGTCTCCTACGGCTTCCGTCGTCTCTCCAACACGCTGTGACGCCTGCCGCCTCGCCGAGCTCGTCTCCCCACGCCCGGTCGCGCCCCGCCCCCCCCAAAAAAAAACGAGGCTTCCGCTCCCCGGGCCGCAATCCTGCGCTTGACGTTCCGCGCCTGACCAGATCAGATGCAGCACGTGGATCCCGCACGGCCACGCACGGAGGCTCGCCTTTGGCTCCCGTTTCACCCAAGATGCGCGACGGCACGGACATCCTGCTCAACGGCCTGACCTACCGCATCGCGGTACTCGGCCAGGAAGAGACGTCTTTTCAGCCGCCAGCCAGGCTCACTGACGGCCGCGAGCTGTCCGAGGCCGACCGCAGCGGACTCGTGGAAATCCTGCGGTTGCTCGACGAGCTCTCCCAGATCGTCAACGCTCTCAACGAGCGACTCGTCGATCGTCTCGACGGCCTGACCAACCGCGGCGTGCTTGCGCTGCTCGAGTGCGAGGACGTCGATCCCGCCTTCCGCAATGCGCTGGCGCCCTTCGCGTTCGGCCTGCTCAAACACGGAACCAACGTCTTCACCGAGCGCGGCTCGGTGATCGTCCCGCCGCGCCCTCGCAGCGACTTCGAACGTCAAGTCCAGCGGCTTCCCAAGGCGCTTCGGGAGGAGATCCCCTGGTCGCGCGTGCTGGACAATCTGTTCGACGCGGTTCCGCTCGCGACGCAGGGGTTCTATCTGTTCGAGACCGATGACGATCTGGAGCGCTTCGAAAGGAGCCTCGGGGAGGAGTACGCGCGGATCTGCATCGAGCTGCGCGAGCTGTTCTCCCGGGCCGTCGCGCAACAGGCCGGCATGTCGCGTGAGGAATGGGACCTGCTCGACAAGCTGAGCCAGAGTGCGATCGACCTGCAGAAGGCCCCGCTCGAAGCCGCCCTCGAGGCCGGTCCCGAGGCCTGTCGCTGTGTCGCCACCCGGGTCCGCTTCCGCTGCGATCCGGCCGGCCACATCACCTGCTCAGCGCGTCACTACTCCGAGGAGTTCGCCGAAGAGCTCTGCGCATGCGCGAGGCTGCTGCGGTCGATGCACGACGCCGCCCCTGCCTTCGCCTCCGAACTCCGCGCCGTCCTCGCCGATCTCGCCGACTGGTGCACGGCCTCCAACCCAGGAGAATCCTGGGCCGAAAGCCGCCCCGTCTGGATCTCCGCCGACGATCCCGACAACCTCATCGACATCAACCTCACCTTCGAAGAGAAGGTCTCGCGCATCGGCTCCAAGGGTGGGCTGCAGCTTCTGGCGTGTACCTTCGACGACGTTCCGGACAAGCTCCGCGACATCTACGCGTCCGTCCGCGAGAAGGGGCGCAGACAGAACCTCAACATCCTGTTCCTGCGACAGCTCGTCGTCGGAGGCGGCGCCAGCAACTACACCCTCGCCGGCGAGAAGCTCCCCGACCCCGGCGGACGCCCCCGCTACAAGGTCATGATCTTCACCAACACCACGCGCAGCGCCCTGGTGTTGATGAACCGCGCCCTGATCGCCAGCGCCACGGACGTGCCTGCCTCTCACGTAGAACGCATCGCCGACTCCGCAAAGCTCGCCGTCCTCTTCCACGAGTACGGCCACACCCTCGGCGACTACGCCGAGTTCCTCGGTGACCTCGGCGGCAGCGTCGAAGAGACCAACGCCGAGGCCAGCTCCATCTACGAGACCGCCCGCCTCGCCCCCGAACACCTCGATCAGGTCCTCGTCCTCGAAGCCTGCTGGACTCCGGTCCGACGCGCCATGCAGGGCCCCACAGAGTCGCACAGCCACGCCAACATCGTGTTGTTCGACGAGCTCCGCAGGGCCGGCGCCCTCGCCGTCGTGTCCCTCGGCGGTCGCAAACTCGTCCGCGTCCTCGATCGCGATCTGGCTGTCCGCATCTGCTTCGACCTCGCCATGCGCATGCGCCTGTGGGAGGCCGGCCTCCCCGTCGAGGCCCAACGCGACGTGCTGGAGCCGTTCTCCCCGATCGACGGAACCCAGGACGAGCGCATCGCCACTGCCGCTCGCGCCTTGCTCGACGGTCTCGGCGAGGAGCGCAAGGCCGAGCTTCGGCGGCAGGTCCTCGACGAGTGCCGCGCCTGGTTCGCCATGTCGCGCCTCCACGAGATCTCCCAGCCGTTGCTCGAGGTCATCGAGACCATGCCCGGCTTCCAACCCGTGTCCGTCGTCCCCAGCGACCGGCGATTCGGCACCATGCTTGCCTGGTAGCAGCCCCGCCTCGTGGCGCGTCGCTGGAGCGCTCGCGCCGAGGGCAGGACGACGCACCAGCCCCCCCTGGGCCGCTTCCTCGCCAATCGCTCTTGCCTGCCTTTCCCGTAGGAGCTAAGAGGGGTGGAACCGCGACGTTGGAATCGCGGCGATTCCCCGACTCAACCGGTCCCAGACCACGATTCAGGAGACGCCCATGGCGAGGAAGATCACGTCCGATTGCATCAGCTGCGGCGCTTGCGAGCCCGAGTGCCCGAACGAGGCGATCAAGCAGGGTGACGAGCACTTCGAGATCGATGCGGCCAAGTGCGACGAGTGCGCCGGCAAGGACGAGGCGGCATGCGTCTCCGTGTGCCCGGTCGCCGACACCGCGATCGTCAAGGCCTGATCCCCACTTCCGCACCCGCGGAGACCACGCACCTGCCCCCCCCCCGGGCAGGTGCGCGTGTTTCGGCCTCCTCCCGCACGCCACGCCCGGTCCCACCGCCCGTGCTACGTTGTTCCCGTGCTGCGACTCCTGCCCCTCCTCCCGATCGTGATCGTCACTGCCGCCTGCGCCGAGACGCGCGGCAGTGACTGGGTTCGTGCGGGCGTCCCCCCTCTCGAGCCCATGGCCGGCCCCGAGCCGCCGCGATCGTCTCCTGCCCCCGTGCCGCCCCGCGACATGTCCTCGCGCACCATCGGAGACCGCGCCCCCCGCGATTCGGATCCAAATGCTTCGCAGCACGAAGCATCCCGCCCCCCGGCGGCGCCACCCCGCGGCCGCCCCCTCGGGGTGTTTCGGAATACGTACTACTCATTTCCCAGCGAGTCGGACTACCAGGGGCCGCGTGTCGAGATCTTCGACGCTTCCTGCCAGGCGATCGCCACGGTCCCGCAGGCGTTCCACGACACGCTCTGCGTGCAAGGCAGCGGACGCCTGGCCTCCCAACGCACCGTCAGCTTCGCCAAACGCGACTGCTCCTGCGCCCGTGTCTGCCCTCGCACCGGACAACGCATCTGCTTCGAATCCCTCGAGCCATCCCGCTTCCCCTGGGGACGCGGCGCCGCCAACCGCCCCATTCACCCCATGCGCACCGTCGCCGTCGATACCGCCGTCATCCCCCTCGGGACTCCCCTCTACATCCCGGCCTTCGTCGGACTGCGCCGTCCCGACGGAAGCGCACACGACGGTTGCTTCCTCGCCGAAGACCGCGGACTCCACGTCTCCGGCCAGCAGATCGATCTGTTCGCAGGCTCCGAGAGCATGCTGCGCGACTGGAATCAGCGCGTTCCCACCGCCTCCGGCGTAGCCGTCTACGCCGATCCTGCGTGCGCACCACGCTGACCTGCAGTCGCTCACGCTCAACGTGCGCTCCCCCCCGAAGCGCACGCCGCAACGCCATCTCGCCGTCAGGCCGCGGTGTAGCGCGTGCCCCGCGCCTGCCCGCTCCGCGTCACTTTGCCTTCCTCGACAAGCTTCTTGAGCACCGGATTGATCTGCGCCGTCGTCGTCCCGAGCGCTGCATTGATCTTCTCCGCTCCCATCCCGTCCTTCGACTTCTTCAGAAGCGCAATCAACGAACTCTCGAGATTCGCGTCCACCACCGGGCCCCTGACCTTGTCCGCTCTCCGCTTCGCCACGACTCGGGGCTTGCGGGCCGTCGGGACCGCCACCGAAACCGCGCGAGGCGCTTCGACTCTCCTCTTTCCTCCCAGCTGCTCCGCGTACTGCTGGATCGTCCGTTGAACAATCGACACGACCTCCGCTGCGAACTGCTGAGCGCTCTGCTCCACGTCACGCTGCAAGGTTGCCGGCATCGGATAGGAGAATTTCTTCATTCCTCTGCCTTTAGGACAACGGGAGGTGTTCTGGCAAGTCCATCTCACTTCCTTCCCCCCAACTTCTCACTAGAATGTTCCCGTGATCAAATCAGGCACCATCTCCGTACACCCCAGAGGGTTCGGATTCCTCACCCTCGAAGACGACCCCGACCACCGCGCCGCCTTCGTCTCCCCTCCCGACCTCAATCCCTTCCTCGAAGGCGACCGCGTCCAGGCCGAGATCTCCGAAACCCCCGACGGACGACTCACCGCTTCGAAGATCTCGCTGATAGAACGCACCCGCCTCTCCCTCTTCGGGACGCTCGTCCGGCATCGCGGCCAGCCCTTCCTCCACGCCGACCGCGAAATCTCCAACACCGATTGGCCCCTCACCTTCCCAGCTCCCATGACCGCACGTCCGGACGACGGAACTCCCCTCGTCGCACGACTCCTCAACGACAAGCTCATCTGTGAAAGGCTCCTCGGGCCCGACGCGGACATCGCCTTCGTTCAGGTCCTCGAGCGACACGAAATCCGTACGACCCACCCCGCCGACATCCTCCGTCCCTGCCCCCTGCCTCGTTCCGACTCCCACCGCAGGGACCTGCGCAACGTGCCCACTGTCACCATCGACGCTCCCTCCACGCGCGATATCGACGACGCCATCAGCGTGCTGCCCGCGGACTCCGACGGAGCCCTGCGCGTGCTCGTGAGCATCGCCGACGTCGCCTCCGCGGTCCCGCAGGACAGCCCCCTCGATCTCGAGGCCCGCACCCGCGGCACCAGCGTCTACCTCCCGGACCGCGTGCTGCCCATGTTCCCTGCGTGGCTGAGCGACGACGCCCTCAGCCTCCTTCCCGGCGTCGACCGCCCGTGCCTCACTGTCGAGCTCCGTATCGACCCAGAAGGCTCCGTCTCCGCGGTCGATATCTGTCGAAGTACCATCCGCTCCGCCGCTCGACTCGACTACGATGAGGTCGCCGCTTTCCTCGATCGTGGAGAGGTCAACGAGCGCACCGGCCCCCTGGCCAGCACGCTCTCGTGGTGCCGCACCGCCTCCGCACGCCTCGCCGTCGCCCGCGCCCGTCGCGGTGGGGTCGAGTTCCAGGCCGATGAGACTCACCTCGTCGTCGATGCCAATACCCGGCGTGTCACCATTGTGCAGCCTTTGCGCAATACCAGCGCTCACGCCCTGATCGAGCGCTTCATGGTCGCCGCCAACGAGGCCGTCGCCCGTTGGCTTCACGATCGGGGAGTCCCTGCCCCCTTCCGGGTCCACGATGAACCGGAGTCCGATGCGATCCACGAGCTCGAAACCATCGCGCGTAACTTCGGCTTCGAAACCGGGTTCGGGAGCCGCCTGTCTCCTCTCGCTCTCGGCGCTCTCCAGAAGCAGATCGCCGACACCCCCAGCGCTCCGGCCATCCTCTCCGTGCTCGGCGCCGCCCTCGGCCAGGCTCGGTACACCGTCCACGCATCTCCCCACTTCGGACTCGGCGCCCCGCTCTACCTGCATTTCACCTCCCCGATTCGACGCTACGCCGATCTGATGGTCCATCGCTCGGTGGGCGCCTACCTCGACGGACACCGCTTCGAAGACCCTCGCCCGGCGGACCTCGACCGGCTCTGCGCGGCAATCGGACTTCGCGCTCGCAACGCCGAAAAGGCCGAACGCGATTGCCGTCGAATCGCCGCGGCTCGCTACATGGCCGGACACATCGGTGAAACCTTCGAAGCGAATATCACAGGCGTCCGCCCCTTCGGCCTCCAGGTCCAACTCACCGCTTCCCTCATCGTCGGGACCATCTCCCAGGATTCCCTCCCCGGAGGCCCCTTCCACATCGACCCCTCCTCACGCGAGCTCGTCGGCCCTGCCCACCGCTTCCCCATCGGCATGCCCCTCGTCGTCCAGGCTACCGCCGTCGACGAAACCCTCGGTCGGGTCGAGTTCCAACTCGCTCGCTGACCCCTCTGCGTCCATACCCTGTCGATCGCTCAGCCCTGCGGACCGGCGCACCTCGCGAGCAGCGCCTCCGCGAACTCCCGCAGCCCCTCGGGATCCACAGGCACCTCCATCATCGCCGACGGTTCCTCCTCCAACCCGAACTTCTCCATCACCCAGAAGAGCTGGTCGGCACGCACGCACAACAACATCACTTTCACGTCTTCCCGCCCCAGCCCCCACGCAATCACGTCGTGATGTCCCTTGCCCGCAGCCTCCAGCTTGCTCACCTCGTCCACCACGATCACATCCGCCCCGGGGCCGTCTTCCAGAGCCCATTCCCGCGCAACCCCGAACGCCGACTGACGAAACACCCACGAGCAGAAGGCCTCCTCCCCTGGACGCTCCTGCGACCCGGGTCGCGCCAGCTCGAGCCGCTGCTCGTTGCGCAGACGCACCAGGTCGTATCCCTTGCGCTCGAGCGCGTCGACCGTGCCCGCCTGGACGAATCCTTCCACCCGAAGCCCCGCCTCCCGAAGCCGTCGCACGATCTCCAGCGCCTGCATCGACTTGCCACACCCCTTCGGTCCCGTCAGAAGCGCCCACTGCGCCATCTTCACGCTCCTCGAGGCCCTCATTCGTGAGCCTTCGACGCTCTTACCACCTCTCGCCCGCTCGGTCACGACGCCGCATCGTGCGCCAGCCGCCGCGCTTCCTTGCACAACCGCTGCGCCGTTGGCAGAACCGCTCCACCATCTACCGTCGCATCGATCAAGAGGAGCGGGTAGCAGCCTGGTTGTCTCGGACGGCGGATCCGATCGGTCACACGGAGGCGCGCGGCGCCAACCTGAAGTAGGCTTCCCCCCGCATGCCCCGCTCCACCCCCGCTGCCCTGCCTGCACCCCTCTCACGCCGCGCTTCGATTCGCACTGTCGTTGCCCTTCGAGGCAACCCATGACCCGACTCGGCGGCCCCGAACGCCCCCCCGTCGATCGCCCCACCGACGTCCCCGAAGGCTCGGTGCTCACCGTCCTGCGTGTCCCGCCCGAAATGGCGGGCATGCGCGTCGATGTCTTCGTCCGCCTCCACCTCAAGGACACCAGCCGCTCACGCGCCAACTTCATCGTCCGCAACTCCGCGCGCGATCTCGCAGGCAACAGGCTCCGCCCCGGCTCCCGCGTCACGCCCGAACAGCTCATCGTCCTGTGGCGCCCCGCTTGGGACGACGTCGAATTCCCCCGGGAAATCCCCGTTCTCTTCGTCGACGACCACGTCCTGGTCATCGACAAACCCGCCGGCCTCCCCGTGCACCCGTCGGCCCGCTACTACCGCAACACGGTCGTCAAGATGATGGGGGAACGCTTCCCCTCCGACCACCTCGTGCTCGCTCACCGCCTCGACCGCGACACCAGCGGCGTGCTCGTGCTCGCACGCACGACCGCGGCCGATCGCGGCATAAAAAAGCAGCTCGAGAAGCGTTCGGGCGTCGAGAAGAGCTATCTCGCCATCACCTGGGGCTGGCCCGTCAGCGACGAGTTCCGCGTGGATCTGCCCCTCGAAACCGATCCGACCTCGCGGCTGCGCGTGACCATGCGCGTCGCCTCACCAGGCTGCGGCCTCGAGGCCGCCACTCGCATGATCGTCCGCGAACGCCGCCTTCGCCCCGGCTCCTCCCCCGCGGGGAGCACCAACGGATCGCCGTGGACTACGGGTCGCTACGCCCTCGTGCAGTGCGACCTCGAGACCGGAAGACAACACCAGATCCGGGTCCACCTCGCGGCCGTCGGCTGTCCCGTGCTCGGTGACAAGCTCTACGGCCCGGATGCCGAGCTGCACGCGCGCAGCTCCGACGAAACGCTGACCGATGACGATCGAGCTCTGCTCGAGCTGCCTCGCCACGCGCTTCACGCTGCGCGCATGGGCTTCCATCACCCGATCACGGGCGAGCGCATCGTGGCAGAGGCTCCTTTGCCCCGGGACATGCGCGAGTTCCTCGATCGGCTTGCTCCTTCCGATCCTCGCTCGCCATCACGTGTCTGCTGAGCGCTCGCGAGCGGCGGTCACGCCGCCCTGGAACGTGCTGCGATCTGCAGGGGCCTTCACAGCCCGCGCGGGACCTTGTCCAGATCCACGATCCCCAACGCGTACCGGATCAGCGCGCTCCGGTTCGCCTTGGTCAGCCCCCGCGTCTTCAACCGCTCCACCATCTCATCCAGGTGCTCGAGATCCTCGTTGTACATCGAGATGCAGATCACCTTGTAGTGGGCCGGCTTCGCCGCGGGACGCTCCACCCGTTCCTCGCACGCTTCGCTCTCCGGAGCGTTCGTGTAGAACGCACCCGACAGCACCGATTGCACTTCGTCCCGATCCAGGAGGGTCCGGGCAGCTCCGCGATAGTCACTCTGATCCGACGACATCGTTGCCTCCCTCCGCTACGCCATCGCCGCCTCGGCGCACGTCTCGCGCACCGTTGCGACATGCCCGGTCAGGATCCGTTCCACGACCTTGCGATAGTCCTCTGCCGGCAGGCTCCCCGGCGCGTACTCGAAGATCGTCTGCCCTTGCGCCGGCGCCTCCTTCACCTTGATCGCCTGGCGAATCGGCGAAAGACACCGGTCCCCGAAGTGCTGCTGCAGCGTCTCCACCGCGTCCCGACAGATGTTCGCGCGGGCGTCGTAGAACGTCGGCAGCACCCCCCAGATCTTCACCGGATGGTGCAGCAACTGGTTCACGTTCCGAACCGTGCGCACGACCTGTCGCACTCCGGCCAGCGACAGAAAGTCACATGCCACCGGCACCAGCACGCTGTCCGCAAACACCAGCGCGTTCTGGTTCATCAACGACAGGCTCGGCGAGCAGTCCAGAACCACGTAGTCGTAGGACTGCGCCGCCTGCGCCAGCCTGTCCCGCAACACCCGATCCCGATTCTGACGCCCCGCCAGATACAGCTCCGCAGCGGCCAGCGTCTCGTTCGACGCCACCAGATCGAGGTTCTCGCGCACCCGGTGACACACCGACTTCACCGGAAGCCCCATCACCAACACGTGGTAGAGCGTCTTGTCCGTGTTCACGTTCAGCGAGACCGACACGTTCCCCTGGGCGTCCGTGTCCACCAGCAACACGCGCTTGCCTTGCGCCGCCAGCCCCGCAGCCACGCTCACCGACGTCGTCGTCTTGCCCGTCCCGCCCTTGTGGTTGAACACCGCCAGGTAGCGCGGAAGATCCACCGACGGCTTCGCCGCCTTCGGCTGCGTCGCCCCTGCCACGCGCACCATCGGCACCACCGGCACCGCCTGCGCCTTCGCCTCGGGCCGCACCAATGCGACGCGCCCCGCGGAGTCCATCACCGGCGACGCCACCGGCTCCTGCACCGCCCACTCCGCATCCACCTCGTGCGTGTCCACCGGTTTCGACTCCGGCGCGGGCGCCATCATCATCACGTCGTTGCCGAGCGGCACGCTCCCCACGGGCTCCGCGGCCACCACCGGCTCCGCTTCACGCGACGATGCGATTTCCCCCAGCTTCGCCCCGCGCGCTTCGGCCTGGATCTGACCTCGACAGGCGAGCGAGCACGCATACCGCCTGCGCCCTCCCAGGTAGAGCACCTGCGAAACCAGCTCGACCTTGAACCGCGTCGCGCATGCGTCGCACGTCACGAGCCCTTCCCCCGCTCCCTTCTGGCTCGCCTCCAGGCACTTCTGCGAGCAGAAGAACGAGAAGCCTCCCTCCCGCTCCTCCATCTGGTAGCGGAACTGAACCTCGAAGGTCGAACCGCAAACGCTGCAGTTCTCGTTGATCGTGCCCATGCCTGTGTTCCTCCGCGGCCGCTCGATTGCGCGCGCCGAACGTTCGCACTTGCTTAAGCATGGGCCCACCAGCCGGGCCAACTTCCTGCTGTCGCTTTCGTCTCCCCCCCTCGACTCAATGCCGGAAGTGACGCCTTCCCGTGAAGACCATCGCGATCCCTGCACGGTCCGCTGCCTCGATCACCGCGTCGTCCTTCACGCTCCCTCCCGGTTGCACTACCGCCACCACCCCTCGCGACGACGCCAGCTCCAGCCCGTCGGGAAACGGGAAGAACGCGTCCGACGCCAGCACCGCCCCCTGACTCCCCTCCCCGGCCTTCGCACACGCGATCCGCACGCTCTCCACCCGCGACATCTGCCCAGCCCCCACGCCGACGGTTCGCGTGCCGGTCGCGAGCACGATCGCGTTCGACTTCACGTGCTTCACCACTCGCCACGCGAACTCCAACGAGGCCAGCTCCTCGGGTGTCGGGGCACGACGCGTCACCACCCTGCCCTCCGTCACTTCGCCTGCTGCGGTCAGGTCTCGTTGCTGCGCCACCATCCCGCCCGACACGCGACGGCAAACCCACGAGCCGAGCTCGCGTCCCGCGCCTTCCCCGAGCGCCAGAAGTCGGAGGTTCTTCCTCTTTCTCAACACCCCGAGCGCTTCGTCGTCGAATCCCGGCGCCGCTACCACCTCGAGGAACGTCTCGCTCAGCACGCTCGCCGCATCCACGCTCACCTGACGGTTCAACGCGACGATCCCCCCGAACGCGCTCGTCGCGTCGGCTTCGCGCGCCAGCCGACATGCCTCCGACAGCGTTGCACCACACGCGACGCCGCACGGGTTGGTGTGCTTCACGACGACCGCCGCCGGAGCGTCGAACTCCCTCACCGCCTCCACCGCCGCGTCCACGTCCACCAGGTTGTTGAACGACAGCTCCTTGCCCCCCGCCCCGAGGCTCTGCGCCTCCGCCACGCTCCCTGCCACCGGCGTTCTATCCCGGTAGAAGGCCCCCGCTTGGTGCGGGTTCTCCCCGTACCGCAACGCGTAGGCCCGCTCGAACGAGAGCACCAGGCTGCCCGGGAACCGTTCCCTCTCCCCGCCCTCCCCTTCCCTCGTCAGATACGCCGCGATCGCACCATCGTACGCCGCCGTGTGCGCAAACGCCTTGCCCGCCAGCCTCCGCCGCGTCCCCTCGCTCACCCGCCCGTCTGCTCGCAGCTCGCGAAGAATCGTGTCGTAATCCGACGGATCGCACACGACCGTGACGCGCTCGTGGTTCTTCGCCGCGCTTCGCACCATCGACGGACCGCCGATGTCGATGTTCTCGATTGCTTCGGATCGCGACACGTCTTCACGCTGCACCGTCCGCTCGAACGGGTACAGATTCACGACCACGATGTCGATCCATCCCGCCCCGATCCGCTCCAGATCCGCTTCGTCCAGCCCCTCTCGTGCCAGAATCCCGCCGTGGACGCGCGGGTGAAGCGTCTTCACCCGCCCGCCCATCACCTCCGGCGACCCCGTGTAGTCCGCCACCTCCCGCACCGGCACCCCAGCCTCGCGAAGGCATCGCGCCGTCCCCCCCGTCGACAGCAGCTCGAAGCCGAGCGCCTCCAGAGCCCGCGCAAACGCTGCCAACCCCGCCTTCTCCGAAACCGAGAGCAGTGCAAGCCTCTTCTCCATGCGCTGCCGGTAGCCCCCACCTGCGGTGCCGTCAATCCGCCCCCCCCCACATGTTCCGCACGGATTCCGCCCACCCCCTTGCACTTCGCACGCGGTGCCCCTCACACTCCGGTCCACCCACGCGGTCAACGCCATCCCTCGGAGCTGCCCCTCCCATGCGAATCATCCTCCTCCCCGTCCTCCTGCTCGCCGCGTCCACCACATTCGCCGCGTGCTCGACCGACGACGACCTCGACGGCTCCAGCACGATCGGCCCCGAGCCTTACATCCCGCCGACCAACTGCGTGCTGATGTCCGAAGCCGACGCCTGCGAAGCGCTCTCGGATGCCATCACCACCAGCAGCGGCAAGCTGCAATGCCCGCCGCTGACCATGAAGGCATGCCCCGAGTACATCCGCAGCCGCGTCGTCAACCAGGAGGCCGACCTCCTCTACGACGAGGGGAGCATCACAGGCTGCGCCCAATTCTACCTCTCCTACTCCACGTGCGCGGACTTCGAAAGCCGCCCCTGCACGATCAAGTACTACCCCAAGTCCCTCCCAACCGGCTGTCCCGATACGGATGCAGGACGGGACGTCGACGCCAGTGAAGATGGTCCGCAGGACGACGGGTCGCAAGACGACGGGTCGCAAGACGACGGGTCGCAAGACGACGGGT
>CAYMUE010000046.1:6232-25497 GCA_964393505.1 uncultured Polyangiaceae bacterium | reverse complement strand
GTCGCAAGACGACGGGTCGCAAGACGACGGTGGGCAGGGAGACTCCGAAGCGTCGGGAGACTGAGCGGGTTCGAAAGAGAACACGCCGGCGCCAGGAGGGGCAGCGCGCCGGCGTGCGGGCACGTCAAGCAAGCCTTGTCAGTCGTCGAACATTCCGAAATCGTCGATCTCCTCGATGGCGCCCGGCCGCTTGACCGCAGGCTCATCGTCGTCGTCCGAGGCCTTGGACTCGGCGTCGCGCTCCTCCGCGAAGTCGTCTGCGCTGAGGATGGGGAGGCGGCGCTTGCCCACGGGGCCTTCGTCGATGTAGTCGCGCAGGGCCTTCATCTCGGTGAGCGCGTCGAGCTTGGCGAGCGCCTTGACCTCGAGCTGACGGATGCGCTCGCGCGTGAGGTTCATGATCGCGCCGACGTCCTCGAGGGTGGTGCCGCCGCGGTCGGCGATGTCGAGGGCGCAGCTCTCGTTCATCTCCCAGACCTCTAGGTCGGGGAAGTTGAGCTTGATCGCGCCAGTCCTCGGCGAGACGTCGATGAACAGGTGGTGCTTGCACGAGATGTACGGGCAGGGGCGGGGCGCGTTGGCGCAATCGGCGCGGGTGCGGGGCTTCCAGTAGTCGGTCTCGGGGAAGAGCAGGCGGCCGATCTCGAGCTCGCGCTTGGTCATGCGCTTGACGCTGATGGTCTTGGCGCGGACGTCGCGCTTGCGACGCGAGCGGCGCTGCTCGCGGGTCATCGGCTTGGACTCGAGGGCAAGAGCTCCGTCGTTCTGCGTGGAGAGCTCCTCGCAACCCTGATCGTGATCGCAGCCCTGATCGTGTTCGCAGTCCTCGTGGGGCGTCATGGTCTTGTTCGTGGTGTCCATCGCCTTGCCTCCAGGCGTCAAACCGCTCGATATCCCGATGTTGCGCACACGTTCCCTGTGAACCGACGGACACCTGTTCCGCCTGAGCCGGTCACTGTAGAGTCGAGAGCGGGCGCCCGGAGTCCGGGGACGAGCGACGAGACGAACACGATTCGTCGAGTCGGCGTGGCCTCCGGCGTGCGCCGGGGCGCCCATGAAACACTAAGCTATCAACCGGTCGCTCTGCGCGACTCACTGCCTTCGGCCCTGCTGATCAAGCGGGCCTCGATCTCCGCGAGCTTCTTGACGAGCTCCTCCGACAGACGCTTCGCCTGGTCGAGGTCCTGGGAGATCGAGCGCAGCGCGATCTCCGAAGTGATCTTCGAGCGGGCGTCCTCGAGCACGAGGAAGATGCGCGCGAGACTCCGCTCGAACTCCTCGATGTCCGCGCGAACGAACAGCACTTCGCGCTGGATCTGCTCGATGGTCAGGTCCTGGGCCATCATCTCCTTGATGCGCAGGATCTGGCGCAGGATGGTCGCCGGGTACATGCCCTGCGAGCCGGAGTGCTTGCCCTTGCGGCCCACACGCACGCTCCGAGGCAGCATCCCGATCTGCACCCACTTGCGCAGGGTCGCCTCGCTGAACCGGACCCCGAGACTCGACAGGATGTCGAGCAGCTCGGACGACGACAGACCTTCCGGATGATCGCGCTCGATGCGATCCAGAACGCTGCCATGGATATCCGCTCCGCCCATCATCCCTCTCCGCCTTGGGACGGCGCCCGGTCGTGTCTCCGAAGGGGCGCCAGCGAGTGAGCCCGGACCTTACACAATTGAGTAGAATCTAATCAACACACTTCCGAAGGTATTTTTGTTCATCGAGCCATCCCTCCAACGAACATGGACCACGATCGATCTTGCTGGGACATTTTTTGTCCTTTTTGACGGGCGCCGTCGACGCATTTGGTGCTCGATCCCAAGGCATTTTCACACTGCCAGAGGTGGTTCCATCGGTTCCATGGACACACATGCGCACACTCCATGGAACTGCGTCTCACCCCCCAAATCCCCCCCACTTCCTCATCCACTTATCGATCTCCTTGCCCGACTTCCCCGACCCGGTCCTTTGGTATCCTCCCCGTCGCGTGCCTACCGACCATTCCTTCATCCGAGACGTCACCGCCCGCGGTACCCGCACTCGCGTCGTCGAGGCCGGCGATGGCGCCCCCCTCGTCCTGATCCACGGATTCCTCGGCACTCACCGCGTCTTCGACGACGTCTTCTCCGCCCTCGCTCGCACCTTCCACGTCCTCGCCATCGATCTGCCCGGCTTCGGTGACAGCGAGAAACCCCCGCCCTCCCGCTTCAACTACAACATCGAGACCTTCTCCGAGGTCGTCGCCGACGTCATCTCCGCACTCAACGTCGGCCCCTCCCACGTCCTCGGCCACGGCCTCGGTGGCGCCGTCGCCCTCAACCTCGCCGCACTCCACGCCGAGTTCGTCGACCGCCTCGTCCTCGTTGCCCCGCAGATCCTCCCCCACAACCCATCCTCCCGCACCAGGCTCTTCCTGATGCCGGTCCTCGGTGCCTTCGTCTTCAAGCAGGTCTTCGGCCGCTCCATGTTCCGAGGCTACTTCAACGCCGACGTCTACGGCCCCGGCCACGCCGTGCCCCTCGAGCGCATCGACAGCTTCTACGCATCCTTCAACTCCCCCGCCGCTCGCGAGAGCGCCTACGCCGTCCTGCGCGCGTCCCTCGACACACGCACCAGCGTCGCTCGACTCGGCCGCGTTCGCGCTCCGACCCTCGTCGTCTGGGGCCGCGCCGACTGCCTGCTGTCTCCACAAGACGCTCCCAAGCTCGTGCGCCAGATGTCCTGCGCTCACATGGAGTTCATCGACAGCGGCCACTCTCCCCAGGAGGAACGTCCCGACGGATTCGCCGAGATCGTCCAACGCTTCCTCCTCGGTCAGCGCCAATGAACCGCCCTGCGTTGCTCCGATTCCGACGCAACCGCCCCGCCTGCCTCGGCGCCGCGCTCGTCGCTCTCCTCACGCTCGCGGCGCTCCTCGGCCCCGTCGTCGTCTCGCAGGATCCCAATGCCTCGGACTTCTTGCACGGCGTCGGTGACCTCGGCCCCGCTCCCCCAACCTCCCATCACTGGCTCGGCACCGATACCCTCTTCCGCGACCTCGCTGCCCGGCTCCTTCACGGCGCTCGCATCTCTCTCGCCGTCGCCATCCTCGCCACCGCCCTCGCCGTCGGCATCGGCACCCTCGTCGGACTCCTCGCCGGCTCCACCTGGGGAACCCGCTTCCGCTTCCTCGACGAGCTCCTCATGCGCATCGTCGACGCGGGTCTTTCGTTCCCCTACCTGCTCCTCGTCATGGCTGTCGGCGCCGCCCTCGATCGCACCGACCTCACCGCCGTCATCGTCGTGCTCGGCGCCACCGGCTGGCTCGGCCTCTCCCGCGTAGTCCGCGCCAAGACCATCCAGATACGACAGCTCGACTTCGTCACCGCCGCGCGCTCCCTCGGTCAACATCCGCTCCGGATCGCGCTCCGCCACGTCCTGCCCAACATCGCAGGCCCCATCGTCGTCACCGCCACCGCCTCCGTCGCATCCATGATCCTCGCCGAAAGCGTCCTCGGCTACCTCACCGTCGGCGTGCAGCCCCCCACCGCCTCCTGGGGTCGCATGCTCCGCGAAGGCCAGGGGTTCTTCGCCGCCGAGCCCATCCTCGTCGTCGCTCCTTCTCTCGCCATCCTTCTCGCCGTGCTCGGCTTCAACCTCCTCGGAGAAGGGCTGCGCGATGCGCTCGATCCCCAGAGCCGCTAGCCTCACCGCCGCCGCCCTTTTCTGCGCGGCCTGCTCCTCCGAGCTCGCTGCTCCCATCGGTCGACGCGACGATTCCCCACCCGCACGCGGCGGAACCATCACCGTCGCCTCCTTCGTCGGCTTGCGCTCTCTCGATCCCGCCGTCGCCTTCGACGAAGGCGCCGATCCGATCCAACGGCTGCTCTTCGCACGCCTGGTGCGGCTCTCGCGGGACGGGCGGTTCGAGGGCGAGCTGGCAGAATCCTTCGAGACGAGCGCCGACGGTCTGCACCTGCGCTTCCGGCTCCGGCCGGGTGCCCGGTTCCACGACGGCGCACCGGTCACGGCTGCCGATGTCAAACGCTCCCTCGAGCGCGCGCTGCACAAGCGCACGCCCTGCCCGGCACCGAGCTTCTACGATCGCATCGAGGGCTTCGAGGCCTTCCACTCCGGCGCGACCCACGAGCTCACCGGCATCCGCATCGAGAGCGACAGCGTCGTGCGCTTCGACCTGTCCCAACCCGATGCGACCTTCCTCGCCGTGCTCACCCTCCCCATGGCCGCACCGGTCTGCGCATCAGGTGGTTCGTCCTACGAAACCTCCTTCTCCTCCCGGCCCTGCGGCGCGGGGCCGTTCAAGCTGCGCCAGTGGGACGATCACGAAGGCCTGACCCTGGATCGCCACGACGGCTACGCCGAGCCCGGTCGCGTGTGGCTCGACTCCGTTCGATGGCTCCTCGAGGTCCCTCTGACTACCCAACGGTTCCGTTTCGAACGCGGAGACCTCGACCTGCTGCACGATCTGTCCGTCGCCGATGGCGCCGCCTTCCGCCGCGACCCCAGATGGCGCGGCCTCGGCGAGTGGACCGTCCCCCGCATGACCAAGGGCCTGTTCATGAACTCCCGCATGGCCCCCTTCGACCGCCTCGAGGTCCGCCGTGCCGTCGCCGCCTCCATCGATCGCGATTCCCTCGCCCGCTTGCGCGGCGGCTGCGTCGTCCCCGCCGACCGCGTCATCCCCCCCGGCGTCCTCGGCCACGACCCGGACTTCCCGGGCCAACGCTTCGATCCCGCGCTTGCCCTCGATTCGATGCGACGCGCAGGTCTCCCCTTCGACGCCGCCACCGGACTCGGAGGGTGGCCCGACGCCATCGACTACGTCGCCCCCGCCGACTCCTTCGACCTGCAGTTCGCCGAAATCGCCCAGCAACACCTCGCCCGCATCGGCATCCGCCTCCGCCTCAAAGCCATGGCCTGGCCCGCCTACCTCGCTCGCATCTCCCGCGCCGGCCAGACGCGCATCGGCGCCGCCGGCTGGACCGCCGACTTCGACGACCCCAGCGACTTCTTCGAGCCGCTCTTCGCATCCAAGTCGATCCAGGACGAGGACTCGCAGAACTACGCCTTCTACTCCAACCCGGAGCTCGACGCGTTGCTCGAGCGCGGACGCGCCGAGCTCGACCCCGTTCGTCGAAAGGCCGCCTACCGCAGGGCCGAGGAGATCGTCCGCGACGAGGCCCCGTGGGCCCTCGCCTACGGCTATCGACGCTACGAGGTCTGGCAGGGGTACGTCCGAGGCTATCGCCCTCACCCCCACGCGCAGCTCGACGTCGGGTTCCTCTGGCTCGATCGACGCGACTCGCGCGGCTCCGCACGCTCCCCTGCATGGAACGGCAACGTCCTCGCCGCCCTCCTCCCCCGGCGAGGTGCGCCGTGATCCGCCGCGCAGCCTTTCGTCTCCTCACCTCACTGGTCGTCGTCTGGATCGTCCTGACCACGACCTTCCTCATCCACCACGCCCTCCCCTCCGATCCCGCCCGCGCCGTCGCTGGCCCCCAGGCTCGCCCCGCCGACGTCGATCGCATCCGCCAGCGCCTCGGACTCGATCGGTCTCTCGCGACACAATACGTCGCGTTCTTCCGACGTCTGGTGCACTTCGGGCCGTCACAGGTCGCCCCCAAGGATCCCGATCACGGCTCCTGCTCCCCCCTCGGTCGCGTCCATCTCGATCTCGGCATGAGCTTCCAGAAACGCAGACCCGTCGCAAAACTCATCGCCGAACGCCTCCCCAGGACCGCCCTGCTCGCCGTCGCCGCGGTCGCGCTCCAAGTCCTCGTCGGTGCCGCCGCCGGCATCGTCGCAGCCACCCGCCGCGGAAAGCTCCTCGACCACGGCGTCATCGGCCTCACCCTCCTCGGTGTCAGCACGCCGACCTTCATCTCCGGCCTGCTGCTCCAGTACTGGCTCGCGTACCGTTGGAAGCTGCTCCCACTCGACGGCTGGGGCAGGACGAGCGCCGAGCACGCTGCTTGCCTCGTGCTGCCCGCTCTCACCCTCGGAGTCTTCGGAGCAAGCTACTACGCGCGCTTCGTCCGCGACGAGATGCTCGTCCAGCTCCAGCAGGACTACGTTCGAACCGCTCGCGCCAAGGGACTCCACCCGTGGAGAATCGTGGTGCTCCACGCCCTGCGTAACGCCGTCATGCCCCTCGTCACCGTCGTCGGTATGGACCTCGGCGCACTCCTCGGCGGCGCTATCGTCACCGAGAAGCTCTTCCGCTGGCCCGGGCTCGGCGCCCTGTCCGTCGACGCCGTCATCGAACGCGACGGCCCCGTCGTCATGGGCATCGTGCTCGTCACCACCCTCACCGTCATCGCCGCCAACCTGCTCGTCGATCTGCTCTACGCCGGGATCGATCCCAGGTTGCGCTCGCGCCAGGCCCTCTCGGAACGCTGACCAGGCGCGTCAGCGACGCCCGCCACCCATCGCCCGGCAATCGTCGAGGCCGCGTCCCTTGCCGAGCTCGACGCACAGGTGATAGGCCTCGCGCGCCATCTTCATGTTGCCCTTCTGCTGGAACGCGGCGCCAAGCATCAACCACCCATAGGCCTTGGTGGGGTTCTCTCGCGAGTAGCGGTGCGCGTACGCGATCGCTTCCTTCACGCGCCCCCTGTTCAGCTCCCGCTCCGCACGCAGGATCAGCTGCTCGCCTTCGCCCTCGATCACCACGTCCTGCGGAATCGCGGACGCGAAGAAGTCGTCTTCCGCAGGCGCCGCAGACGAAGGCGCAGCGCTCGCAGAGGCGGCTGCCGAGGCCGACTCCGAGGCGGACGGGGGGGCATCAATGGCTGCCGAAGCTGAGGGGCTCTCGACAACCGGCTGCGCGCTCTGGACCCCTTGCGGGGGTTCGGAGGACAGCTCCCCCGCAACGGAGTGCGCCGCGCTGGTCTCGGCCGTCAACTGCATCCCGGACGACTTCCCGGCACGCGCCGACATCGTCTGCCACACCGCGAACCCGGCCATGACCGCCAGGAACCCCACCACCACCGCCACGCCGCGGGCGAGCATGGATCGACGCCCCTTCAAGCGGGGGTCGGTCTGCTCACGCAGGGACAAGTCCTCGGCAGAGCGCCCCCGCCCCATCGCCGGATCCGTCACCCGGCCCTCCAGAGCCTCCTCCTCCTGCTCCTCCTCCTGCTCCTCCTCCTGCTCCTCCTCATGGTCCCTGAAGAAGTCCTCGTCGAAGTCCTCATTCGATGCACGCCATGCAGGCAGCGGCCCCTCCGGCCCCTCGCCGGACTCCGTCGGCTCTTCGCGATCCCCCGCTTCCGAGTCCTCCGCCTTGTCCGCTGCGTCGGGCTCGTGCCGTGCGCTTCCATCCGCAGCGCCTTCCGCCGGCTCGGAGGACTCGCCTGGCGAACGCTCGGGGGACTCCTCCCGCGACTCCTCCCGCGACTCACCCGCAGGCGCCTGCGACGCCTGGCGCGCCACAGAGGGTTCGCGGACCGTGGGGGCTCCGGAGCGCGAGTCCACGACGGGCTCCTCGACGGGCATCGGGGAATCGAGCGCGCCGGGTTCGGCGAAGGGCGACGGTCCGATTCCCGGTGCGGTGGAGGCATCGCGCACCAGAGCGGCCGCGGGGATCGGAGCGGGGCGCGGCAAGCCCTGGCGCTCGAGGGCAAGAAGCTCGTCTGCCTCGTCGGTCTGAGCGCCGGTCGTCACGACGGTTCCGGGCGGCGGCCTGCTCGTCGCCGGCGCGGACTCCTCGGGCACCGCGTCGTCCGCCATGATCAGGATGCCCTCGAAGAACAGCTTCGAGATCGTCCCGAGGGTGGACAAGTCCTCGAACGGCGAGCGGTCGATGACGTCCGAGATCGCACAGCCTCCGTGGAACAGCCGGAGGATCTTGTTCACCTCGTCGGGGATCTCGTGCAGGCGCTCGCGCATTTGCTCGGGGTCCACCCGCAGTCGCGTCGACAGCGGAGGCAGCTGCTCGAGCAGACGCGTCCACTCGTCGAGCCTCCTCATCCCCTCCATGAGCAGCCCTTGCGTCGACTGCCCGATGATGTCGGGTGCGTCCACAGGCGTGAACTCGACCTCGAACTGGCCTTCGTTCCACACGAGGGTGCGGTAGACGACCTCCACGCCGCGGAGCTGGCCGAGCGCGGCGTCGACCACGGCGCCGTCACGGAGGGAGATGACGGCCTCCTGCTCTTTGTTCGTGACCCGAAGTATACCGCTCTTGCGGCTGACCTCGAAGGTCTGGAGCAGGTCCACGACGGCCATGTCGAGGATGGATCCGGTGAAGCGGGTTCGTCCGGCCCCCGGCGCCCGCGCCGCGATGCGCTCCTGCGCCCTGCGGTTGAGCAGGACGTTGATGCGTGCGATGAGCTCGCGGACGAAGATCGGCTTGGTCAGGTAGTCTTCGACACCGAGCTCGAAGGAGCGGACCTTGTCTTCGACGGATCTCCGACTCGACAGGAACACGACCGGGATCGCGGCCATCTCGGGCCGGTCCTTCATGCGCTTGACCAGCTCGAAGCCGTCGATTCCGGGAAGGCGCGTGTCGGTCAGCACCATGTCGGGAGACGACATTTCGATCTTCGAGAGCGCATCGAGGCCGTCCTGCGACGTGGTCACCACGTAGCCGGCTTTCTTCAGACTGACCTCGAGAACCGTTCGTGAGTTCGGGTCCTGGTCGACCAGAAGGAGCTTGAGCTTAGCCACCGGATGCGCTCTGCAGTTCACGGCCGGAAGGCCGAAGTGTCAAGCGGGAGTTCGACGCGAGATCCCGGGTGCAGTACGAGACTGGGATTCCCATGGCCAGTCCTAGTCCGCCCAGGGGTTGACGATCTCGCTGCCCCCCCCGGGTTGCTTCTTCGCGGCCGTGGCGGTGGGAGGAGCGGTTGCGGAGGACGGGGTCGTGATGCGAGGGGGCGTCCACCGCGGAGTCGTCCTCGCGGGCTCCGCTTTGGACGGTGCGGGCTCTCGCACCGCGGCCGAAGCCGAGGCCGGGACCTGCGGTGTTGACAACTCGCTCGCCGTCGGGGGGACCGCGATCGCCGCCGCAGACGGCGCAGTGGGCGATGGCCCCGCACCGATGGCCGTGACGCTCGGTGCTGTCTCCGGGATCGCCGCAGCTTCCCCGCGGCCACGCGACCATGCGACCAGAGCTACCGCGACCACGAACATGCAACCCGCGACGATCATGGCCGCCAGCGCGAGGCGGGTGCCGCGATCGCGCGCACCTCGGCGCGCCCGGGCCGCGCTCACCTCCCCCGGCAGCGGAGGTTCCATCTCGTCGGCCAGCCGAAAGCCCGACAGGGCGGAGCGACGCTTCGCCCCAGCAGACGATGGGCGGACGTCGATGCGGTCGTCGGAGCAGAGCTCGACGACCTCGTCGATGGCTTCGACGAGCGCCTCCATCGTGGGGAAGCGGTTCTCCGGCTTCTTCTCCAGACAGCGCAGGGTGATGTCCTCCAGGGCGCCGAGCTCGCGAGCAGCCTCGCCGACTCGGACTTCGAAGGACTCGGGAGCCATGAACATGTGCTTGGTGAGCACGCCCATGAAGGTGTCGGCCTCGAACGGCACGCGCCCGGTGAACAGCTCGTACATGATGACGCCCATCGCGTAGATGTCGGCGCGGTGATCCACCGGCTGTCCCGATGCCTGCTCCGGGCTCATGTAGTGCGGGGAACCGAAGACCATGCCGGTCTTCGTCATGCTCGCCGATCCCGCCACCTTCGCTACGCCGAAGTCGAGGATCTTCACCGAGTCCTTGCCGTCCTCCAGCTCGCACACGAACACATTGTCGGGCTTCAAATCGCGGTGCACGACGCCCGCACGATGCGCCGCTCCAAGCCCGGAAGCGATCTGCTGCACCATGCGCACCGCGCGCCCCGCTGGAAGCGCTCCCAGCTTGATCACCTTCGAGAGCGGGTTGCCCTCGAGCAGCTCCATCACGAAGTACGGCGTGCCGTCCGGCAGGTTGCCGTAGTCGTTGATCTGAACCACGTTCGCGTGCGCAATCGTCGCGGCCGCGCGCGCCTCCTGGATGAACCGCGCACAGAGCTCCTTCTCGCGCGCCATCTCGCGCCGCAGGATCTTCATCGCGAACATGCGCGACAAGACCTTGTGCCGGACCCGATACACGGCACCCATCCCGCCCTCGCCCAGCGACTCCAGGATCTCGTAGCGGTTGTCGACCAGCGTCCCGATCAACGGATCCTTGCCGGGCTCGATCCCCTCTGCTTCCACCAGCCGCTCGCCGTCGAACGGGCAGAACGCAGCTTCGCTCGTGAATCTCTGCTGGCAGGTCAGGCAACGCTTCGCCTTGACCACGTCGAACATGCGCTGCGTCGTCACGCCCCTATCCTAGTCTCATACCGGGTGTGCTTCGCAAGCGCTTGACGCTTCGCGGTCGACCTTGCGACACATCGCGGTCCGGACATGGCTTTGTGGGGTGATTCGGCGGGAAACGACGCGGGGACGGATCAGCCAACCGGAGTCGAGGGGGTTCCGCAGTTGGCGCAGAACTTCGCGGTGGGTCCGAGATCGGCGCCGCAGCCGGTGCAGAAGCGCTTCTGGGGCACGGCCATCGTGGCCCCGCACTCCGCGCAGAACTTGCCGGGAGGAACCTTCGCCGCGCACTTGGGACAGGCGGCCAGCCCGCCCGCGGCCGTGGGGACGGCTGCCTGGGGCGACGCTGCGACCACCGGCTGCTGGCCCTGGGGAGGAGCCATACCGGGGGCTGCGAACTGCGGCCCGGCCGGGTGCATCATGTTCTGTTGCATCACCCCGGCCATGCCGATGCCCGCAGCCATCTGCGCTCCAAGCCCGGCCACGCCAGCGCCTTCGCCGCCCTTGGCCATGCCCTGCCCTGCTCCGCGCATCGCCTCACCCGCGGCGTAGTTCTGCCAGTTGCCCGCGAGCTGCTGCACGTAGCGGGAGTCCTGCTGGAAGCTCTGATCGAGCTCGAACTGCTTGGCCGCCGCGTTCGCCTTTGCGATCGCGATCCCACGGTTGGCCTTCGCCACTTCGGCCTGGGCAGCCACCAGACGCTGCTTGTCCTCGGGGCTGAAGTTGATGTCGAAGTCGCCCATCTGCAGGACTCGCACGCCGATGTCGGCGAGGTCCGGCGACTTCTGCACGAACCGCTGGGCGAGCTGCTGCCGGAGCGCCGTGGCTTGCAGGATGCTCTTGCCCTCGGCCTCGCACAGCTCACCGATGGTCGTCTTCACCCCCATGAAGAACAACCCCTTGATCCACCCGAGCACCGCGTCGTTGTCCCCCGCCGCAGCCTGGCCGACGTAGCGGACCACGAACCGCGCAGGGTCCACCACCTGCAACGAAAACTGCCCGAACATCCGCGGCGTCACCATCTCGCCCGTCAGCGGATCGATCATGTCCGCGATCGGGCCACCGAACGGCACGTTGAACAGCGGCTGCATCTTCACGAAGAAGATCTCCGCGATGAACACGTTGCCGCCCGTGTACTGGACCACGAGCTGGTTGAGGAACGGGATGTTCTGCGACTGCAGCGTGTGACGCCCCGGAGGCAGCACGCCCACGACCTGCCCGTCCTTGAAGAAGACCGCCACCTCGTCGGAGTCCACGGTCAGCTGGGACCAGAAGGGGACGTTCTGATCGGGGTGCTTGTAGACGATCAACTGCTTCTTGTCGTCGGGGCGGGCGATCATCATCTCGCGAACGCCACCCTTGACGAAGTCCATGATCCCCATGCGATCCCTCCGGAGGTGATACTGGTGTGGGACGATCCCGGGCGGTTGAGCTTGCACCCGGCGTTGGTGCGACAAGATAATCCGCCCCTCCGACCTCGGCAATGAGGGAACTGAAAATGGAGCGCGCATGACCCAGCCCACAGACGCCGGCCAGAGCTTCGGGTGTCGAAGCTGCGGAGCCAAGCTCAGCTACGATGCCGCTGCCCAGGGCATGCGGTGCCCGTTCTGCGGACACCAGGAAGCCGTCCAGGCTGCCTCGGCCGACCAAGCGGGCGCGGCCTTGCGCGAAGTCCCCATCGAAGAAGGGCTCGCTCGCGCCGTGCGCGGCCTCGGCACGCCCGTCCAGACCATCGGCTGCAAGGACTGCGGCGCTACCGTCAACGTCGCTCAGAACGAGCGCACCGCTCGGTGCTCCTTCTGCGGCTCCCAACAGGTCCTCCAGGTCCAGACCGACGCGAACCTCATCCGCCCCGAATCCCTCGTGCCCTTCAAGATCCCCCGCGAGCAGGGCACCCAGCTCTTCTCCAAGTGGGTCGGCGGCTTGTGGTTCCGCCCGTCCGCCCTCAAGCACATGGCCAGGGTCCAGGAGATCTTCGGCCTCTACGTCCCCTTCTGGACCTTCGACTCCCTGGTCTCCTCCCAGTGGAGAGCCGAACGCGGGTGGTACTACACCGAGCAGGAGACCTACACCACCACCGAGAACGGTCAGACCGTCACCCGCACCCGCTCCGTCACCAAGACCCGCTGGGAACACGCCTCGGGGTACCGACAGGACATGTTCGACGACGAGCTCGTGTGCGGCAGCAAGGGCCTGCCCCAACAGCTCGTCAACAAGTTCAGCACGTTCAACACCGGGGAGCTCGTCCCCTTCCGCCCCGAGTTCCTAGCGGGCTGGCGCGCCGAATCCTACGCGCTCGACCTGATGCCTGCCTGGCAGCTCGCCCAGCAGCGCATCGCCCAGCAGCAACAAGGACGCTGCGCCGGCGACGTCGGCGGCAACACCCAGCGAAACCTCGAGGTTCGCAACCAGTTCTCCCGCGTCACCTTCAAGCACGTGCTCCTGCCCGTCTGGATCGCCGCCTACCGCTTCAACAACAAGCCCTACCGCTTCCTCATCAACGGACAGACCGGCGAAGTCGTCGGCGAGGCCCCGTGGTCCTACGTCAAAATCGGCCTGTTCGTGCTCCTGCTCGTCGCGATCTTCCTCGGGATCCCCGCCCTGTACGCCGTCTTCAACGCGTCCGAGGAATCCCCCGCCAAGAACACCTCCGGCGCCCGAGAGCTGCCGACGTCGGTGTCTCCCCGCAGCGCCCCGGCGCCGCGCTCCACCTCCACTTCCCGCGGTCGTTGAATGAACCCATCCATCGACATCTCCGCCCTGCCCGGCCCGGCCCAGAAGATCCTCGATCCCAACGGCCCACCGCCCCTGCGCGCCATGGCCGCCAAGGGCGTCGTCCCCGGCCTCAAACCCGGCGACATCGTCACCGTCGTCGCTCTCCTCGCCGAGTTCCGTGACTCGGCAATCGCCCAGACCGCCGGTCAGACTTTCGCCAACCTCCCCGCGCCCATCCTCCAAGGCGCGCTCTCCGCCGACCTTCACCCCGGCGTCATCGACTCCCTCGCGACCGCCTACCTGAAAAACGACGAGGTCATCGGCCGCCTGCTCGAGATGCCGTCGATCACTCCCGATACCGTCGTCCGCCTCGCAAGCAAGGGCAGCGAGCACGTCACCGAACGCATCGCGACCAACGAGTCCCGCCTGCTGGCCCATCCGGCCATCATCGAAGCCTTGTACATGAACAAGGCCACGCGAATGTCCACCGCGGACCGCGTCCTCGAGCTCGCCGTGCGCAATCACATCGAGCTCAACATCCCGGCCTTCAAGGAGGCCGCCACGGCGATCCAGGACGAGCTCATCGCCGAGCCGAGCGAAGAGCCGACTTTCGACGATCAGCTCTATTCCGAGACCGAATCGATCGCCGAGAGCATCGCGCGGGACCTGGTGCCCGAGGACACCCACGTGGTCGACGACGAGGGCAACGAGGAAGTCGCCGAGAAGGCCAAGCCGCTCTGGGTGCAGCTCGCCAACATGACCATCTCCCAGAAGATCCGTCGCGCCATCCTCGGGACCTCCGCAGAACGCATGCTCCTCGTCCGCGACACCAACCGCCTCGTCGCTGCCGCCGCCGTGCGGAGCCCGCTGATGCAGGAAAACGAGATCACGCTCATCAGCTCCAGCCGCTCGGTGGACCAGGACGTGCTCCGGATCATCGCGAACAGCAAGGAGTGGTCGCGGAGCTACCAGATCAAGCTGAACCTGGTCACCAACCCCCGGACCCCCTTCCACTACGCAGCCAAGCTCATTCCCCTGCTGCGCGAGAGCGATCTCAAGAACCTGGCGAAGAGCAAGAACGTCACCGGCTCGGTCGCGACCGCCTGCAAGCAGCACCTTCTCCGACGCGGCCCCAGGCAGCACTGATCGCCCCCCGAACATCTCCTCGTTCCTCGCCTCCGGAATTCGCCTAACATCAACACTGACGACGCCCCGTCGACAGCATCGACGTCGCTCCAAAGGGGATCTCCATGAGAACAACGCTTGCTCTCGGTCTGCTCCTCGGCTCCGCTTCCTTGCTCGCCTGCGGAGGGTCGTCCGAAGACGGCGGCGGCGGCGCGGGCGGTGGGGGCTCGTCGGGTCCCGCCATCGACGAGCTCCCGCCGCTCGTTGCGGAGGTCTTCTGCACGGCCATGAAGCAGTGCGTCGGCGACTCGGCCTACGCGATCTTCTTCGAAGGCGTGGACTGCAAAGCGCGGATGACCGCACAGCTCGAGGACGGCGGCTTCGTGGGGATGAAGGCGGCGATCACCGAGGGAACCGTGGCCTACCACCCGGATCAGGCGCAGGCCTGCCTCGATGCGTACAAGGCCCAGAACTGCGCCGTGTTCAGCTCCCGCTCCCCAGGCGTCTGCGAGCTCACCCTCGAAGGAAAGGTCGGCGCCGGCGGCGAATGCACGCTCAACGTCGAGTGCGCAGGGGACCTGTACTGCAAGGTCGATGCTGCCTGCCCCGGCAAGTGCTCGCCCCGCGAGGCCGCCGGAGGCACCTGCTCCTCCAGTGACGCGTGCGAGTCCGGGCTCGTGTGCAACGAGACGACCTCGAAGTGCGAGAAGCCGGGCGGCACCGGAGATGCCTGCGGGCTCACTCATCCGGGCTGCGCGATGACCCACATCTGCCTGGGCACCGACGAGAACAGCAGCAAGCCCGGCACGTGCCGACCGATGAGCGAGACCTTCGTCGGACTGCAAGGCGAGGCCTGCAGCCTGACCCAGGGCCCCCTCTGCGCTTCCGGCCTGTCGTGCATCGTCAGCTCCATCGTGCCGTTGGAGTTCTCCTGCGCCGCCGACGTGGCCGCCGACGCCGCGTGCAAGCTCGGCGCGCCGGACCAGTGCCCCTTCGGCCAGTACTGCGCGGACACCGATCCCGCCAAGGGCGACGTCGACGGCACCTGCAAGAGCGCTCCAGGCGAGGGCGAAGCGTGTGCCGGCGCCTTGGGCGGGAGCGCTTGCGCTGCCGGGCTCGCGTGCGGCGCGAAGTCGTTGAAGTGCCACGCGCTGCAGCGCATCGGCGGGACCTGCACGGACGCCGACGCCTGCTACAGCGGCAAGTGCACTGGTGGCACCTGCGCACCGGGCGACGACTGCCCCTGACTCACCCGACGATCCACGCCTGGCCGGCGATCCAACCGATCCGCAGCAGCGACACTACGACCCGGGCGACCTCGGCGGGCTCCCCCATCCGACGCGACAGGCTCCGCGCCGCGAGCCGCTGCGCCCTGGATGGATCGTGACCCGAAGGATCCGTCACCACGCCGACTCGCAGCACGTTGACCCGAACAGAAGGAGCCAGCTCCGTCGCGATCCCCCGCATCGCCGCATCCATCGCTCCCTTTGCCGCAAGATAGGCTGCGTGATTCGGGAACGGACGCTCCACGCCCGCATCGGACAGCGCGACGACCGCACCGCCGGAGGCCTCGAGCGATGCCTTCAGCTCCCGGGTCAGCAGCACGGGTGCGATCGCGTGGATGAGGAAGAGCTCCTGCATCGACGCGCGAGAGACGCACTCCAGCGGCTCGCGACGGAACGGGCCCGCGCACCACACCAGGTCGTCCACCGGACCGGCCTCCAACGAGCGCCTCGCCACCTCGGCAGGCCCCCCCGACGCCGCGAGATCCGCCGCCACGACCGACACCCGTTCCCCCCCGTCGAGGGCGCTGCGCAGCGTGTCGAGCTTCACCTCGTCTCGCGCAACCAACACCACGCGGTCTCCGCGCTCCACGAGCTGACGGCTCACCGCGCGACCGATCTCCCCCGTCGCGCCAGCCACCAGCACCCTGCGAGAGAGAGACGTCACCTCTCCACCGCGTCGACCGCAGCGGCCGTGATCGAGCCCGTCAGCACCCCCTTGGTATGCGTGATGGCATCGGCCATCTGCTTGAGCACGCTCGCGCTCCCCTTCGCCACGATCACCTCGAGGCAGTGGTGATGATCGAGGTGGACGTGGAGCGTCGAGATCACGTGCTGCCCGTAGTCGTGCTGGATCGAGTTGAGCCGCTCGGTGAGCTCGCGCACGTGGTGGTCGTAGACGAAGGTGATCGTGGCGGCGGTCTCCTCGCCGCGCTCCCAAGCGGCGCGGCCGATCTCGGCGCGTACCAGGTCCCGGATCGCCTCGGACCGATTCGGATACCCGCGCTCTGCGATGTGGCGGTCAAACTGCGCGAGCAGTTGATCGTCCATCGCCACTCCGAAACGCACCACGCTGGACATGGCGGTCTAGCTTGCACGGGCGCGGAGCGGGCGCCAACGGCAACGTTGGGCGGGGAGTCAGTCGACGTTTCTGGGCATACGACCCGAGCGGGCCATGGCGTTGGGGCGCTTGTCGGGTGGCTCGACGAGGAACGGGACCATGTGTTCGCGCTGCTCGAACTCGCGGCGATAGGCCATCGCCTCGCCCTTGGCCCTGAAGGGTCCGATGCGCACGCGGTACCAGGTCCCCTTGCCCGGGACGAGTGCCGACTCGTAGTGGGCGCGGTGCCCCCGCTTTCGCAGCGCGGCGGAGAAACGCTGCGCCTCCTCCTGATGACGGAAGGAGCTGACCTGCAGCTGATAGCCCCCCGACGAGCCCTCGGCAGCCTCGGGACCGCTGGGCGTCGATGCGTGGTTCGCGGCCGCGGTCAGCCCATCGCGAGGCTGCGTCACCAACGGTGTGAGCGACAGGTAGTTCTGCGCGGGGAGGGGCACGACCGGCAAACGGTCCGCGGCAGGCGGCGGCGCAGAGGGGGAGCCAGGCGGCAGGGCGAGGGCCCCGGCAGACGCGGATCCGTGCGGGATCGTCGCGAGGGCGGCGGTCGGATTCGGTGAGTCCGAGAGCAGGTCCGGGAAGGCGATGTCCGCTTCGTGCAGACGGGTCGCCGACTTCGCAGCGGCGGGAGTCCCCTTGCCGGCCAGCTCTGCCAGCGGGTCCGGACGCACGGGCTTCGCGGTGGCCGGACGGCGCGCGAGGGCCACTGCGGCGAACACGATGCACGCCCCCGCGATGGACGCAATCACCAGCGTGCCGAGCCGCGAGCCCGAAGCGCCCGCGTCCCGCTCCTGGATCTGCTCGAGGTTCCGGATGTTGCCGCTATCCATGCGATACGCTCCTCACGACGTCGCCGGCTCGGCGTCGTCGTCGCTCTCCACGCCATCGGCCTCTGCCGACGGTCGCACCATTCGTTCGGGTGCCGAGATACCGAGGAGCCACAGCCCCGCGGCATACACCGTCCGGATCGCATCCACCCACGCGAGCCGCGCGAGCGTCTTGTCCCGATCCCACGTCGCCTCCCATCCGGGCTGCGAAGTCTGCCAGCTCTGCGGCAGGATCGCGTCCCGCTCCACCTTGAGACGCGTGAAGTAGCTCTGGAACTGTTGCGACAGCTCCTGAAGGAAGAACAACGTCTTGTGCGGCGCCCGCTCCCGCGCCGCGTCCCGCACCACTCGCGGATAGGAGCCGAGCTGCTGCAGCATCGCCAGCTCGTCCGGGTGCACCAGCTTCGCTGCGTGCGCCACCCCGAAACGCGGCGCCTCCAGCCCGAATACTTCCTTCGCCCTGCGCAGGATCGCGCACAACCGTGCGTGCCCGTACTGCAGGTAGAACACCGGGTTGTCCAGGTTCTGCTGCTTGGCAATCTCGATGTCCAGCTTGATCGGCTGCTCACTCGAACGCGACAGGTAGTAATACCGCAGCGCATCCGCCCCGGCCCCCTTGCGCCCAGCCGCCTGATCGATCTCGTCGGTGACCTCGTCGATCGTGATCAGGTTTCCCAGCCGCTTGCCCATCTTGTACGGCTGCCCGTCCCGAAGCAGGCTCACCAGCTGGTACAACAGCACCTCAAACCGCTGCTGCTCGAAGCCGAACACGTCCAACGCCGCACGCAGCCGCGCCACGTACCCGTGGTGATCCGCCCCTAGCACGTTGATCAGCCGCTCGTAGCCCCGCCCGACCTTGTCCCCGTGATACGCGATGTCGCTGGCGAAGTACGTGTACGTCCGACCGTCGTTCTTGCGGATCACCCGATCCTTGTCGTCCTCGCCCTCGCTCGTCTTGAACGCCAGCGCGCCGTCTTCCAGCTCGAGCAGCACCCCGCGTTCGCGAAGCTGCAACAACGCCGCGTCCACCTTCCCCCATCGGTGCAGGCTCTCCTCCGAGTACCACCCGTCAAAGAAGATCCCCATCGACCCCAGCGTATTGCGAATACCACGGACCTCGTCCGACCCCGGAATTCCGTCGAGCATCCGACCGATGCAGAGGCGCGCGAGCAACCCCTCCGGCGCGTCGTCCTTCAACGCCTCCGAAGCATTGGCCTTGATCCACTCCGCTAGAACCTTCACGTACGCAGCGCCGTAGCCCCCCTCGGGCGGATCCTTGCCGGCCGCCGCTGCACGCACCGACTCGGCCAGCAGACGCACCTGATTGCCGAAGTCGTTGATGTAGTATTCGCGCGTGACCCGGTGCCCGCTCGCCTCCAACGCTCGCCCCACCGCGTCGCCGAAGATCGCCCCGCGTCCGTGCGACACCAGCAACGGCCCCGTCGGATTCGCGCTCACGAACTCGAGCAGCACCCGCTCCCCCGTCGCAGCCGGCACCCGTCCATACCCCATCCCCAACTGCTGGACCTCGTGCAGCACCGCCTGGAACACCTGCGGCTCGAGCCACACGTTCAAGAAGCCCGGCCCCGCGATGTCCACCTGACGAATCCCCGGCTGCGCCTGCAGACGCGGCTGGATCGTCGCCGCCAGGTCCCGCGGCTTCACCTTCGCCACCCGCGCCAGCACCATCGCGACGTTCGTCGCCACGTGCCCGTGCTCCGCGACCTTCGGGCGCTCCGACGAGAACACAGTCGTGCGCACTTCGGGCGGGAGCTGGCCGGAGGCCACGAGCTCCTCGAGCACGGTCACGACGGATTCCCTGAGATGTTCCTCGACGCCCATGAATTCGCTCCTTCGGTATTCGATCGCTGCGGGATCGGCCAACTTTGACGCGAACGC
>CAYMUE010000046.1:0-6132 GCA_964393505.1 uncultured Polyangiaceae bacterium | reverse complement strand
ATTCGCTCCTTCGGTATTCGATCGCTGCGGGATCGGCCAACTTTGACGCGAACGCGCCCTGGCGCAACCGCGCGAGTGTCTCAACGGGATCGGTCGAAACGGCTCCTACCGTCCACCGTCTTCCTCGTCGTCGTTTGTCAGCGTGAACGGGTACTTCACTGTCACCTTCCCGCCCTTGCGAGGCGGCTTGAACGCCACCGTCATCATCGACTCGGTGAAGCACTGCTGGAGACGCTCGTCCTCGATCGTGGTCCCGTCGGCGATCTCTGCCGACTCCACGATGCCACCGACCTTCTCATCGCCCACGATCGTGAAGAACACCACCAGCTTGCCGGACAGCGTCGGGTTCTGCGCGAGCGCGGACTCGTAGCACTGCTTCGCCATCGGCGCGAAGTCGTCGCGAACCACCTGGCGAATGTACGTGGCGTCCAGCCCCGGCTCCCGTGACTTCGCCCCCGACGACTGCGACGCCGGCTCCGCCCCTCCATCCGCACGTCCGTCGATCGTACCGGCCCCCCGTCGCGCTCCCTGCGGCTCCGGCGGGGTCTCCGAGCGCGCCGCGTAGATCCTCCGACGCACCTCGTCACGAACCTTCCGATCGCGGATCGACCCGGTGATCGGGGCCATTGGAGAGCTCTCCTCCGAAGCCGGGGAGGCCGCTTGCGCCGAAGACGACGAGGCGCCGTTCGTGCCGGGGGCGGACGGTCCGCGCAGGAGGAGCACCAGCGCGATGACAAGCAGGGCACCGGCAGAGACAGCGATGGCAGTCTTGGCTCGGCGGTTCATTGGACGCCAGAGTAGACCACCGGACCTCCGGGGCCACGTGCTCGTTGCGCTCCGCCAGTCCATCCCCTATGCAGCCAGCGGTCAATCGCATCACGATGCAACTCCCCCGAGCCCCCTCCGCCACGCCGTCCGGCGCGGCCTACGCCATCGCTGCCTACATCTGCTGGGGCGTATTCCCGTTGTACTTCAAGGCCGTCGCGGCAGTCCCCGCCCCGGTCGTCCTGTGTCACCGCATCATCTGGTCCGCGCTGTTCATGGCCCTTTGGGTCGCCGTTACCGGACGACTCGGCGCCGTGCGCGATGCGCTGCGCAACAAACGCGTCGTCGGTACCCTGCTCGCCTCCACCCTGCTCATCGCCTGCAACTGGCTCGTCTACATCGCCGCAGTCGCAGGCGGTCACGTGCTCGAAGCGAGCCTCGGCTACTTCATCAATCCCCTGGTCAACGTGGCCTTCGGCGCGCTCTTCCTGCGCGAGCGCCTCTCACGACGCCAGGCCGTTGCAGTCGCCCTCGCCCTCACAGGGGTCGTCGTGCTCGCCGTCGGCTCCCGCGTGATCCCCACGATCTCGCTCGTTCTCGCCGGCACCTTCGCCACCTACGGCATGCTGCGCAAGCGCGTGGCGATCGACTCCGCAGGGGGGCTGTTCGTCGAGACCTCGATGCTGCTGGTGCCCGCCCTCGCGTTCCTCTGGCTCGGCGGTCACGCGTCCTCCGTGGCCGCGACCCGCGAAGAGGTCCCGTGGCTGCTGCTGATCGCGGCGGGACCGATCACGGCGCTGCCGCTGCTGTGGTTCGCCAACGGGGCGAGGAGGTTGTCGATGAGCCTGCTCGGCTTCTTCCAGTACATCTCGCCGACGCTGCAGCTCGGATGTGCGGTGCTGCTGTTCGGCGAGCTCTTCACTCCCGTGCACGCCGTGACTTTCGCCTTCATCTGGGCAGGAGTCGCGCTGTTTCTTGCTGATTCGGTGGCGAGGATGAGAGCGCGGTCGCCCCGGGAAGCCTGACCCTGGCCCCGCGCAGCAGATCCGTCAGGCCGTGCAGCGCACGCACCACGCGGACGACCCAGCAGGGGTGCGCACAGGCGCGGAAGCTCTTGACGTTGAAGGACTTCGCCCAGAAGCCGCAGACCTGACAGGGGTTGTTCCAGACGCGCAGCGCGTGGCTGCGCCCGCCCATGACGAGCACGTAGCCGAGGGCGATCGAGCCGGCGCCGCCCCACAGCCAACTGAGCAGGCTCAGCCCCGCAAACCCTTCGGCTTCCGGACGCATCAGCACCGGCAGGTAGCGCCCCATGGCGCCGTAGGCGCCGGAGCCCGCGGCGATGTCGAACAGGTGGCGATCGATCAACAGACCGGACACGAACGCGGAGGTCATCACCGCGCCGAGGAAGTACAGGGCGACGGGCCGCGACATTTGCCGAGACAGCGCCCGGACCTCACCGTAGTTGCTGGCGGTGCCGCCGATCAGGTAGGTCACCGCGGCGCCAGGGACCATGCCGACGGCGATGAGGTTGCGGACGACCGGGATGGAGGGGAGGGTGCAGACGTAGATGGGCGATGCGATGGCAGCCACCACCAGGTAGGTGAGAGGATCGGAGACGCCGAGGTGCCGGCCGATCCAATCTGCCGGGAGCATTCCCACCACTACCGTTGCGAGCAGCAGTCCGAAGAGGATGTCGAAGGAGACCTCGGCGCCGTAGTCGTGGAACGCGTAGCGCAGCATGCGCCCGAGGTTGTGACGGTCGAAACGGGCGATGATCACGGGCTCTCGCGCCGGCGCCGTGGCGCAGACAGCTCGTTCGTGTGACGAACAGACAGGCGCCGGGGGCGTGGGGAAGAGGACGTTTGCCACGAGGCCGACGGCGAGCGCCGTGACGGCAACGGAGACCAGATAGGCGGCGGCGAGCCTGGGTCCGAGCAGCATCCACATGGTGAAAGCCGCGGCGGGAGACATGGCCGGAGCCGCGATCAGGAAGGCCAGCGTGGAGCCCACGGGGGCCCCCTTGCGATGAAGACCGATGGCGATGGGAACCACGCCACAGCTGCAGATCGGAAGCCCCAGGCCGACCAGGATGGAGCGGATCATCGGCCAGAGCCCGCGTCCCCCGAGGCAGCGGAGCAGCGCCTCCTTCGAGACGAACACGTTGACGAACCCCGCGATCAGGAAGCCGATCACCATCCAGGGAGCGGCGTCGAAGACGGTGGCGACGAACGAGAGGAGCACGCTGCTGAGCATGGCTGGTTCTCCTGCGCGTGTCTGAGGTGCTGCACGCGACGGACCGTCAGAAAGACCGCCCGACGACGGACTTGATGATCCACTGGGGGCCGGTGACTTCGGTCAGCGCGCGGCCGACTCCCACGTTGAGCTCCCACTCGCCCCCCTCTTCCTCCTCCTCCTTGGTGCCTTTGGGGTCCTTGAGATCGAACACGGCGAAGAGCATGTGCTCCTGCTGGGACCAGGGAGACAGGCCGCGGCTCAGCAACCCCAGCCCCGAGTAGTACTCGGCGCCAAGCGCGAAGCCCTTCTGCGTGTTCACCGTCACCTTGCCCGCAGGCTCGATGTCGACCTTGAACTTGTCGGGCCCCGACAACGCGTAGCCGAAGATCGGATTCACGTCGATCAGCACCCAGCCGTCGTCGTAGCCAATCAGCGGCCGGAACTCGTTCGCCCAGCCGTCCTCCTCCACCCGGCCCGGCACCTTGCCGATCTCCGCGTTGATCCCGAAGAAGAAGCGCCCCGTCAGTCGCGTCGGCACCACGAACTTGCCGCGCCCCTTCCACCCGCCCCACTGCGCGCCCCCTTCGGGCGAGACCATCATCTGCAGGTAGGCGCCGAGCTCGAACCACTCCGTCACGCCGAGCGCCGGCTCCAGGGTCATGCGTCCCACGTGGTTTGGCGGGATGTGCCCCGGGTAGTCGGGCGTCGTGGAGCCCTTGAGCGTGTAGTTCGAGTGCAGCTCGAGCGCGAGCTGACCGGGCCGATTCATCTCCGGTTCGTAGACCTGGATTTCGAATCGATCCATGGCGTGGGTGAGGGAGGTGGCGAGCAGCAGGGCGCTCGCGAACGCGCAGAGACCGAACTTGGCAAATGTGGACATAGCGGATTCCGATGGGTTCTCTCCCCCCGCGGTCGCAGCGAGGCATCACCCACCGTCGAAGCAAGAACGACGGGGTGAAGCATCTCTTGTTAGCCGCTGCTAACGACTAACGCTGTGGCTACCTTCGGTCAAGAAGAATTGTCGTCGCGGGGTCCCCTCCCCCGCGCGCGCTCGCTCTCACCCTCGTCGCGACGGCACTGACGCATCGACTTCGACGCGTGCGCCCTTGCTTGACCTCGTTGCGCTCGCCCGGTATTCCCGCGCCATGCTCACCGTCGGCCTCGAGAAAGTCGCCACTCGCGTCGTCACCGACGACGACTCCGCCTCCAGGGTCTCTCCCCTGGTTCCCCCGGTGTTCGCCAGCGCGCGCATGATCGCGTTTGCCGAGGTCACCTGCGCGGAGCTCATGGCCGAACACATCGACTCCGCTCAGACGAGCGTCGGCACCGGCTTCCAGTTCACCCACGAAGCCGCCACGCCCATCGGCATGAAGGTCACCATGCGCGTCCGGCTCGTCGAACTCGACAAGCGCAAGTGCGTCTTCGAGATCGAAGCCTCCGATCAGGTCGATCGCATCTCCGTGGGACGCCATGAGCGCTTCGTGGTCGACCGGGCAAAGTTCGACGCCAGGCTGGCCGAGAAGCGCGCGAAGCTCGAGGGCTGACTCACTGGCAGTCGGCGAAGTACTGCTGGTGGAGCGCCTCTCCCAGCTTGCGGTGCCCCGCCGCGTTGAAGTGCAGCCCGTCCTTCCATGCAAGAGACTTGCACAGCCGATCGCTCTCGCCGCAGGTGAGCACCGGTCCGGGATCGAAGGCGGCGTCGATGAGCCCCTGCGCAGCCTGCCCTCGGATCCACTGGTTGACCTGGCGAGTCGCCGCGGCACGACGCGGGTTGTAGAATTTCTTGAAGCCGCCCCAGGGGGCGATCTCCAGCGCGATCACCTTCATGCCGTTGCGCTTCGCGCTCTCGTACATCGTGCCCAGATCGCCCGTGATCAGCGACGGCGTCCGCTTCGCCGTCTCGTCGCTGCACACGTCGTTGACCCCGCCGAACACGATCACGTGCGTGTACCGCGGCTTCGGGTTCTGCGGATCCCCCGGCACGCCGAGAATGTCGCGCTCGAACCGCGCGCGCATCTGGTTGACCATCTGCCCGCCGATGCCGTAGCTGTCGAACCGGCTGTTGGGGCACTTCTCCGCGAGAAGCTGCAGGTACTTGCCGCCGTGGGAGCGGAAGTCGGTGAGCGAGTCGCCCATGGCCGCCACCGTGTAGCGAACCTTCGGCGCCCCCTCCCCCTGCTGGGCCCGGGCGTCCCCTGGCAGCAACGCCAGCAACGCGATCGAAGCGGCAACCAATCCCGACACCGTAAGGCCTCGCACGCTGCCGATGATAGCACGCTGCTGGGCTCGGGGCCTTCGCGCGTGACGCGCGCCCCGCCAGGCGCTAGCAACTGACCGTGCGCTTCCCGTTGCTCTCCCTCGCCTTCCTCGCGGTCACGAGCCTCGCGTCCTGCGACGACGACGCCGCTCCGAACGCGTCGCTGCTGCTGCTCGCCGGCGCGGAGTCCGACGCCTTCACGCGCGATCCGCGACCGGCAACGCTCGAGGTGCGCGTCGTGTCGCTCGCGGGCAAGCCCCAGACGCTCAAGACCGTCCCGTGGCCCTCCGGCGCCGTCGATCTCGGCGCGTTCGATGAGGGGCAGACCGGCGCGCTCGAGGCGGTAGGCTTCGACCAGGCGGGGACCGCGGTGCTCGCAGGGCGCAGCGTGCCGCTCTTCCTCGATCAACTCGGCGACGGCCAGCTTCCCCTCTTCATGGGGCGCACGGGCGAAATGGCGCGTCCACCGGGCGGCCTGTCGTCCGGCAGGGTCGGCGGGCTCGCGGAGGTTGTCGACGGATACCTCCTGATCACGGTCGGAGGCGACCAGGTGAAGGGCGCCGACGGCGTGTCGCTCTCGGCGGCCGTGGCCTCGGCGTACGATTGCGGCATGTGGGCGCCGCTCACTGCGCTGCCGGAGATGCCCAGGGTGCCGAAGAGTCTGGCCATAATCGGCGGGCGCTACGGGCTCCTCGTCGACGACGCCGGGGCGACGTGGGTGGACTTCGACTCTACGCTTTCCGAGGAGGCCGATCCCCCCGCGGGGTGCACCTTCGCGGACGTCGCGGGAGGCACCACGCTCCCCGCGCTCGACGGGGCGGTCAGGCTGGTGGGCGCCACGCGGTCCCAGGGGGCTCCCACCGCGGCGACGC